>NZ_JAVAJJ010000017.1:0-172320 GCF_052112305.1 Pseudomonas sp. QLc11A | reverse complement strand
GAGGGTGCCGCCGCTCCAGGCGATGTCGTTGTTGGCGGTCTGGCTGACCGTCACGGCGTCGTTGCTGTCCAGATCGGCAAAACTCAGCGCCCCGCTGTCGCTCAGCGTGGCTGCGCCATTGCCTTCGCTCATCGCCCCGGTCTTGTCATCGATGGTCAGCGTCGGCTGGTCGTTGGTGCCGGTCAGGGTGATCGTCACATCCTTGGTCACCGTCGCCCCGAAGTCGTCGGTCAGCGTCACCGTGAACACTTCGGTCTTGGTCTGACCCTCGGCCAGGTACTGCGCCGCGCTGTTGTTCAGCGTATAGCTCCAGCCCACGCTGCCCGCCGCGTCGCCCGTGCTCTCGTCGTTCACAGTGGCCACCAGCGTACCCAGCGCACCGGCCGGCGCGCTCACGCTGGCCACATGGGCGTCGTCGGCCAGGTCCACGTCGCCGAAGGCGAAGCTGCCGCTGGCCACCGTGGTGCCGTCTTCGGTCACCGCACCGCTTTCGATTTCTGCCGCCGTAACCGTTGGCCCGTCGTTGGTGCCGGTGATGGTGATAGTCACATTCTGCGTTACCGTCGAACCATGACCATCGCTGATGGTGACCAGGTAGGTTTCGGTAACTGTCTGTCCCTGGGCCAGGTACTGCGCCGCCCCATTGCTCAGGTTGTACGTCCATTGCACCGAACCATTGGCCGCGTTCGCGGCTTCGCTTACCGGCGAGAGCACGAACGTACCAAGATCAGTAGCGTTGCCCGCCGCCGGTGCGAACGTCGCCATGTGCGTGTCACTCAGGTCGACGTCGTTGAACACAATCGTGCCGCTGGCCGTCAGCGAGTCGGTCGCGCTCGCAGTGGTGTCGGCGTCTTCGGTCACCATGCCGGCCTGCGTCTCGAGGTTGACGGTCACCCCATCATTCATGCCCGAGAACTGCACTGTCGCGGTGGCCCAACTGAGCGTGCCGTTGCCCAGGCGCATCGCATAGGTAAAGCTGTCCGTCAGGACCTCTCCGACAGCAAGCGCCTGGAGTTGTGCCTTGAAAGCAGTGGTGAAAGTAGCGGCGTCGTAGCCGACCTTACCGTCCGGGGTGATCCAGATCTTTGCACCATTCACACTGGTGTCAGAACTCGTCGCCTCAGCCCTCGACGTATCCTGGGTCAGGAGGTCGGCCGGAGCATAAGCCTTGGTGGCAGTAGAAAGACTGTCCGCGTTGTCGAGTGACCAGAGTGTCTTCGCGTTACCGCCGAGGTCATTGGACATGACGTCCCAATACACGACCCCCAGCAGATTTTCAGTGGTGGTAAAGACGTCATCCTTCGCCTGCGGCGTGTTGGAAAACGAGGTAACGGTTCCGCCGCTGGTAGTGGTGGTGCTAGCCATGTCTTTCTCCCAAGAATGTCACTCAGAGCAAAAAACCGCTGTAGGCCGCCAACAGCCGCAAGCCGATTCTTGCTCACTCCACGAACACTTCACTCCACCGCTACCAGCCGGCTGGCCAGTAGCTTCACACCCACCCCGGCCCTGCCGCCCAGCGGCTCAATGCGCACGATTTGTCCTTGCGCCCTGAACTTCATGGGGCCGCCGGGAGCGTCGAGCTCGATCTCGAAGTCAATCAAGCTACCCACCTGCTGCTCGCTATCGGTTTCGAAATACAAACCGGAGGCGCTGATGTCACGGGTGACACCGTTGCCCCCGCCGATCAGTTGCAGCGACAGGGTGACTTGTTCTCGGGGCTCAATGCGGAGTGTGTCTTTCATGTCGGCAGTCTAAAAACGACCGCTGTTAATTACATGAGCGCGCTATCCCTTTTTTTCTGGGAGTCAATCACCCATCAAAACAGTGTTTTACGGGACAAATGTCATGGGAGGGGGGAGTCAAGCGCTATGGAAAAAGCTACGGACTGCAACGATTGCTATCATGATCAGCTAACACAACCCGCCTAAAGGGGCAGCGACACGCATGCCAATTCAAGTTCTGTTAGTAGCTCTACCGCTCGTGGCCTGGGGCCTTGAGCGTCTGGTGGAAAGCGCTCGACCAAGATTGGCGCTGGCGGGTTCGGTGTCGTCGGTGGCGCAATACCTGCTTTCTCCGCACCAATACGCACCGGATGTGGTGGTGCTGGACCTGGACAGCGAGGACTGTATCGAGTCGCTGGCCGACTTGCACAACCAGACCAAAGCCAGGATTCTGGTCGTGACCGGGTCGAGCGACGTGGCGCTGCATGACCGTGCTGTGCTGGCGGGCGCACGTGGCGTGGTGGATAAGCGGGAGTCGGCCTCCGCATCAACATTGCTCAAAGCCATAGAAAAAGTGCATGACGGCGAACTGTGGATTGACCGCAATGCCACCAGCCGTATCTTTCTTGAACTGGCGCGCAAGAAAGCCGAGCGCGAAATAGACCCGGAGCAACAAAAAATCGCCAAGCTAACGCGCCGCGAGCAGCAAACCATTGCATCGCTGGCCCGAGACCCCTCAGCGCCAGGCAAGTTGGTGGCCGAGAAACTGCACATCAGCGAGCACACGCTGCGCAACCATTTGACATCGATCTACAGCAAGCTGGGCCTGACAAACCGCGTAGATCTGTACGCTTATGCACACAAGCATGGGCTGTCCACTGGCGACTGAGGACTGCGGCAACACGCCGGGCGTGTTGCCGCAGCCTGACCTTGCCACGAAACTCCAGCACAGGTCATTCGCCGATTCTTTCCAGATTTATGAGAACCCGATCACCCCCCAGCTCCTGCGAGGCCGGCAAGATTCGCCATCAATCTCCATGACAGACCACTCCCGCAGTGGATCTTCACAGAACCCAACCTTTATCCTTGACGCCCCCCGCTGCCCCGAGTCCTGGAATTTCGCCCATGCCCCATGAAAGCAACCTGCTACAAGCCGCTGTCGTGTTCCTGATGGCGGCCGTGCTCATCGTTCCGTTAGCCAAGCGTCTGCAACTGGGGGCGGTCCTGGGCTACCTGTTCGCCGGGGTGATCATCGGCCCGTCGGTGCTGGGGTTGATCGACAACCCGCAAAGCGTCGCGAACATTTCCGAACTGGGCGTGGTTTTGCTGCTGTTCATCATCGGCCTGGAGCTGTCGCCGCGACGCTTGTGGGTGATGCGCAAATCAGTGTTCGGCGTAGGTCTGGCGCAAGTGTTGCTGACCGGCACGGTGATTGGCGTGGTGGCTTTGTGGTTGTTTGGCCAGCCGTTGAACACCGCGATCGTCCTCGGCCTGGGCCTGGCGCTGTCGTCCACGGCGTTCGGCCTGCAAAGCCTGGCTGAACGCAAGGAGCTGACCAGCCCCCACGGGCGATTGGCGTTCGCAATCCTGTTGTTTCAGGACATCGCCGCAATCCCCTTGATTGCCATGGTGCCGTTGCTGGCCGGTGGCGATCACAGCACCAGCGCCAGCGAAAACCTGAACCACGGCCTGCAAGTGCTGGCCAGCATCGCCGTGGTGGTGATCGGCGGGCGTTACCTGCTGCGACCGGTGTTCCGCGTGGTGGCCAAGACCGCGTTGCCGGAGGTTTCCACCGCCACCGCGCTGCTGGTGGTGATCGGCACTGCCTGGTTGATGGAGCTGGTCGGTATTTCCATGGCCCTTGGCGCATTCCTCGCCGGCCTGCTGCTGGCGGACTCCGAGTACCGCCATGAACTGGAAGCCCAGATCGAACCGTTCAAGGGCCTGCTGCTGGGGCTGTTTTTCATCAGCGTCGGCATGGGCGCGAACCTGAGCCTGTTGCTGAGCATGCCGGTCGCGGTGCTGGGCCTGACCCTGCTGCTGATCGCGATCAAACTGCCGCTGCTGTTTATTGTCGGTCGCCTGGCCGGAGGTTTGAAGAACGTCAGTGCCATCCGCCTGGGTATCGTGTTGGCGGCCGGAGGTGAATTTGCCTTTGTGGTGTTCAAGATCGGTCGCGACCATGGGCTGTTCGCCGCCGGGCTGTATGACTTGCTGGTGTTGACCATCACCCTGTCCATGGCCGTGACGCCGCTGTTGCTGCTGGTTTGCGCACGCCTGGTCAGCCCGAAAGTGCAACCGGTGGAAGTACCGGAGAAGTTCCGTGAAATCGACACCGACGCACCACGGGTGGTGATCGCCGGGATGGGCCGCATGGGCCAGATTGTTGCGCGGATTCTGCGCGCGCAGAACATCAAGTTCGTGGCCCTGGACACCTCGGTGGAAACCATCGAACTGTCCCGCAGCTTCGGTGGCGTGCCGGTGTTCTACGGCGACCCGATGCGCCCGGAAATCCTCAGCGCGGCCAAGGTCGGCGAAGCCGAATTTTTTGTGATCGCCACAGACGACCCGGACACCAACATCAAGACCGCCGAGCTGGTGCGCAAGCTCTATCCGCATATGAAAATCATCGCCCGCGCCCGTAACCGTCAGCATGTGCACCGGCTGATGGACGTCGATGCTCACGCTGTGCGCGAGACCTTTTTTTCGAGCCTGGAAATGAGCCGGCAGACCCTGATCGGCCTGGGATTGACCCAGGCCCAGGCCGATGCGCGGATCAAACGTTTCAAGCAGCACGACGAAGAGGTGCTGGAAGCCCAGCACGCGGTGTATGACGACGCGGTGAAAGTGCTGCAGACGGCGCAGGAAGCGCGGGCGGAACTGGCCAGGTTGTTCGAGTCGGATCAACTGCAGGAGCAGGCAGGCAAGAAATGAGGTGACTATTCGGCCCTCATCGCGGGCAAGCCCGCTCCCACAGTTATTTCGGGTGTCCTTGATTTTGCGTACATCCATTAATCCTGTGGGAGCGGGCTTGCCCGCGATGAACGATGACACGGTGTATTGGATAAACAATCATTTCAAAGGAATCCACCATGGCTGACGAATCCTCCCCCGCCCTCAAGGAAATCTTCAACACCGAGCGCCTCAAGCACATCGCCACAGAGATGACGGCGGTGTACCCCGATTTTGACGGCGAGAAATTCCTGAAGCTGGCCCAATCCGGCCTGGCAGACCTCAGCGTCATGCAGCGCATGGCCCGGGTCAGCGAATGCCTGCACGCGGTGTTGCCGCTGGACTATGAAGCATCGCTGCAGGTGCTGCGCGCCCTCGCCCCGCGCCTGAACAGCGGTTTCGTCAGCATGTGCCTGCCGCACTACGTCGCCCGCTACGGCGCCCATGCGTTCGAGCAGTCGATGGACGCGCTGAAGTACTTCACCGCTTTCGGCTCTTCGGAATTCGCGATCCGCTATTTTTTGCGCAGCGACCTCGAACGTTCGCTCGAGCTGATGCACGACTGGTCACTGGATGACAACGAGCACGTACGACGCCTGGCCAGTGAAGGCTGCCGGCCACGCCTGCCCTGGTCATTCCGCCTGGAACCCGTCCAGGCCGACCCGACACTCGCCGCGAAGATCCTCGACAACCTCAAGGCCGACACCAGCCTGTACGTGCGCAAATCCGTGGCCAACCACCTCAACGACATCACCAAGGACCACCCCGACTGGGTGCTGGACCTGATCGAAGGCTGGTCGCTGGACAACCGGCACACGGCATGGATCGCCAGGCACGCCCTGCGCAGCCTGATCAAACAGGGCAACCAGCGGGCACTGGCGATCATCGGCGCGGGCGGCAAGCCTGAAGTCGAGATCGTCGATGTGAAAGTCGAACCGCCGGTGATTGGCCTGGGAGAAAAGATCACCCTGTCGTTTGCCATCAGATCCACCGTTGAAAGCAGCCAGCGCCTGGTGATCGACTACGCCATCGATTACGTCAAGGCCAACGGCAGCACCTCGGCGAAGGTGTTCAAGCTCAAGGCGCTGACACTGCCCGG
Source organism: Pseudomonas sp. QLc11A (assembly GCF_052112305.1). NCBI lineage: Bacteria > Pseudomonadati > Pseudomonadota > Gammaproteobacteria > Pseudomonadales > Pseudomonadaceae > Pseudomonas > Pseudomonas sp. QLc11A. Next base: position 166,548 of record NZ_JAVAJJ010000017.1, on the reverse strand, counting down.
CAACGCCAGCGAAGCCGTCAGCCGTGGGCAACACATCAAGGAACTCACCACCCGCCGGCATTATGCGGGGCACCATGCGGTGCATGTCATGGTCAACGGCGAAAGGCTGGCCAGCACGGCGTTCGAGATTGTTGCTTAAACCTCAAGATGGATATTGGATGTTCCGCCGCCTTCGCGGGCAAGCCCGCTCCCACAGGTATCTCGGGTGTACACAACACTTGCGTACGACATGAACCACTGTGGGAGCGGGCTTGCCCGCGATGGCGTCAGGTCAGCCACCCAGTAGCAACCCCTGCTCCCGCTCACACAGCTCCACCACATAATCCCACAACACCCGCAACCGCACCGACTTGTGCAACTCCCGACGAGTGCTGATCCAGTAGCTGCGCTGGATGCTTTCATCCGGCAACAGCGGCACCAGCCCCGGATCGGCACTGGCCATGTAACACGGCAGCACCGCGATCCCCAGGCCCGAGCGCGCAGCCTGTTGCTGGGCGATCACGCTGGTGCTGTGAAACACCACCTGCGGGTTGCGGCAGAAGCTGTTGAGGAACATCAATTCCTGGCTGAACAGCAAATCATCGACGTAGCCGATCCACGCGTGACGCCCCAAGTCCTCGCGACTGCGCAACGGCGGCGAACGATCGAGGTAGTCCTGGCTGGCATACAACGCCAGGCGATAGTCGGTGAGTTTGCGGGTGACCAGCATGTCGGCGGCCGGGCGTTCGAGGTGGATGCTGATCTCCGCCTCCCGGTTGAGGATGCTGACAAACCGCGGCACCGCCACCAGCTCCACTTCCAGCCCCGGATAGCGCTCGAACAAGCCGTTCATGCGACTGGCGAGGAACATGATGCCCAGGCCTTCGGTCACCCCGACGCGGATCTTGCCCAGCGGCGCGGTGGATTGGGTGATTTCCTCCTGGGCCAGCAGCGCCACGTTCTCCATCGCCTCGGCGTGTTTAAGCAACGCCTCGCCCGCCGGGGTCATCTCATAACCCTGGGCATGCTGGACGAACAATGCCGTACCCAGGCTCTTTTCGATGGCCTCGATGTGCCGCGCCACGGTGGCATGGGTGGTGTTCAAGCGCCGGGCAGCCGTGAGCAAACGCCCGCTGCGCTGCAATTCGAGAAAAAACCGCAGGTCATTCCAGTCGAACATGAAGCGTCCTTGTTCGTTGCCGTTCGGGATGCTGTTTAAAAACGCACAGCGGCTGCGCAAAAACTAACATTCTTTTGACGAAAGCTAACAACTAGGATGACAGACAACAAGAACAACAAAATGAGGTCAGGGATGCAGGCTTCCCTTGATGAATACGATTACATCGTGGTCGGGGCCGGCCCAGCCGGGTGTCTGCTGGCCAATCGACTGTCGGCCAACCCTCAACATCGCGTGTTGTTGCTCGAAGCCGGCGGCCGCGACAACTATGCGTGGATTCACATCCCCGTGGGTTACCTGTACTGCATCGGCAACCCGCGCACCGACTGGTGCTTCAAGACCGAAGCACAACCCGGCCTGCAAGGTCGCGCCCTGAGCTATCCGCGCGGCAAGGTACTGGGCGGCTGCTCATCCATCAACGGCATGATCTACATGCGCGGCCAGGCCGGTGACTACGACCGCTGGGCCGCCGACGGCAACCCCGGCTGGAGCTGGCAAGACGTGTTGCCGCTGTTCAAGCAGAGTGAAAACCACTTCGCCGGCGCCGCCGAATTTCACGGCGACGCGGGTGAATGGCGAGTCGAACGCCAGCGCCTGTCGTGGCCGATTCTCGACGCCTTCCGCAGTGCCGCCGAACAAAACGGCATCGCCAGCATCGATGACTTCAACCAGGGCGACAACGAAGGTTGCGGCTATTTTCAGGTCAATCAGAAGGCCGGCATCCGCTGGAACGCGGCCAAGGCGTTTCTCAAACCGATTCGCCAACGCTCCAATCTCACGGTGCTGACCGGTGTCGAAGTCGACCGCGTGCGGCTGGACAATGGCCGCGCCTCTGCAGTCAGCGCCCGCTGGCAAGGCGAGGTGAAGACCTTCAAGGCACGCAAGGAGATCGTCCTCTGTGCCGGCTCGGTCGGGTCGCCTGGCATCCTGCAACGCTCCGGCATCGGCCCGCGTCCACTGCTGGAACGGCTGGGCATTGGCGTCGCCCATGAACTGCCCGGTGTCGGCGGCAATCTGCAGGATCACCTGCAACTGCGGCTGATCTACCAGCTGGAAAATGCCCGCACCCTGAACCAGATGGCCGGCAGCCTGTGGGGCAAGCTGGGCATGGGCCTGCGCTACCTGTATGACCGCAGCGGCCCGCTCTCCATGGCGCCGAGCCAGTTGGGCGCCTTTGCCCGCTCGGGGCCGGAACAGACTTCAGCCAACCTCGAATACCACGTGCAGCCGCTGTCGCTGGAGCGCTTTGGCGAACCGCTGCATGCGTTCCCGGCGTTCACCGCATCGGTCTGCGATCTACGCCCGCAAAGCCGTGGCCGGGTCGATATCCGCTCGGCTGATCCGCAACAAGCACCACTGATCCAGCCCAATTACCTGAGCCACCCGGAAGACCTGCGGATCGCCGCCGACGCCATTCGCCTGACCCGGCGCATCGTCGCCGCGCCGGCCCTGCGCGCCTTCAATCCGGTGGAATACCTGCCCGGCGCCAGCCTGCAAAGCGAAGAACAACTGCACGAAGCCGCCGCGCGCATCGGCACCACGATCTTCCACCCCGTGGGCACCTGCCGAATGGGCAATGACGCCGAGGCCGTGGTCGATGCGCAACTCAAGGTCCATGGCATCCCCGGCTTGCGTATAGCCGATGCCTCGATCATGCCGCGCATCACCTCGGGCAACACCTGCTCGCCGACGCTGATGATTGCCGAGAAGGCTGCACAGATGATCCTCAACCCCGCCACAAGGAGCACCACACCGACAATGGAACTGATCGCACACCTCTGAATCCTGCGCGCCCCCTGTAGGAGCGAGCTTGCTCGCGATGGTCGTCAACGATAACGCTGTAAACCTGACACCCACGTGCGCTCTCAGGTTCATCGCGAGCAAGCTCGCTCCTACAAGTAACGAGTACGCCCGATACATCGCAACAGCGGCACCAGCCCTCAAGACTGGCGCCGACAGTGGAACAACAAAAACAATCACTGTGAGGGATACCGGTATGTCAGAAAATGTTCAAACCCTGGAAGCCGTGCGCAGCGCGGGCACCAGCCAGGAAACCCAGAAAGTCATCTTCGCCTCGTCCCTCGGGACCGTCTTCGAGTGGTACGACTTTTTCCTCTATGGCGCCCTTGCGGCAGTCATCAGCAAACAGTTTTTCGCCGGGGTCAATGACACCACGGCGTTCATCTTTGCGCTGATGGCCTTCGCCGCCGGCTTCATCGTCCGGCCGTTCGGCGCGCTGGTGTTCGGTCGGTTGGGGGACATGATCGGGCGCAAATACACCTTCCTCGCCACCATCGTCCTCATGGGCCTGGCGACGTTCTGTGTCGGGCTGCTGCCGACCTACGCCAGCATCGGCATCGCCGCGCCGATCATCCTGGTGGTGCTGCGCATGCTCCAGGGCCTGGCCCTGGGCGGTGAATACGGTGGCGCCGCGACCTATGTCGCCGAGCACGCGCCCATGGGCAAACGCGGCTTCCACACCAGCTGGATTCAATCCACCGCGACCCTGGGCCTGCTGCTCTCGCTGCTGGTGGTGCTGGGCTGCCGCTACTTCACCGGTGACCAGTTCGAAGTCTGGGGCTGGCGCATTCCGTTCCTGTTTTCCATCGTGCTGCTGGGTATCTCGACCTGGATTCGCCTGAGCCTGCACGAGTCGCCAGCCTTCGTGAAAATGAAAGAGGAAGGCAAGCTGTGCAAACAGCCGATTCGCGATTCCTTCGGCAAATGGGAAAACCTCAAGGTGGTGTTGATCGCGCTGTTCAGCATCAATGCCGGGCAAGCGGTGACCTTCTACGCCGCGCAATTCTATGTGCTGTTCTTCCTCACCCAGTTCCTGAAAATGGACCCGGCCGTGGCCAACGGCTTGCTGATTGTCAGCGTGACCATTGGCGCCCCCTTCTTCATCTTCTTTGGCTGGTTGTCGGACAAGGTCGGGCGCAAGCCGGTGCTGATGATCGGCCTGCTGCTGGCCACCGCGCTGTACTTCCCGATCTTCAAGACCCTGGCCCACTACGCCAACCCGGCCATCGACCAGGCCAGCCGCCAGGCACCGATCACCGTGATGGCCGACCCGGCCACCTGCACTTTCCAGTTCGACCCGGTGGGCAAGGCGAAATTCGACAGCCCCTGCGACAAGGTCAAAACCTTCCTGGTCAAGCAGGGCCTGCCGTACCAGAGCGCAGCGGCCCCGGCCGGCAGTGACGTGCAGGTAAGCGTCGGTGACGTGAAGATCGATGGATTCGACGAAGCCGCCTTGCGCGGTGCCGTGACTCTCGCCGGTTACCCACAACAGGCGGACATGCAGCAGATCAACAAACCGATGATCGTGGCACTGATTGTCGCGCTGATCATCATCTCGGCCATGTGCTACGGCCCGTTGGCGGCGTTGATGGTCGAACTGTTCCCGACCCGCATCCGCTACACCTCGATGTCCCTGCCCTACCACATCGGCAACGGCTGGTTCGGCGGCTTCCTGCCGACGGTGTCGTTCGCGCTGGTGGTGTACACCGGGGACATCTTCTACGGGCTGTGGTATCCGGTGGTGATCACCGGGGTGAGCCTGGTGGTGGGGATGATTTGCCTGCGTGAGACGCGTAACGTGGATCTCGACAAAAACTAAGATCCCCCCACCTTTGCAGGAGCGAGCTTGCTCGCGATGGACGTTAACGATAACGCGTGTTTTCTGGATAAACGCGTCGCTCTCAGGTCCATCGCGAGCAAGCTCGCTCCTACAAAGACCGGCTCAGAAACTGGCCTTGACCGACACCATGAAGTTGCGTGGATCACCGTAGTAATTGCCAAACGACTCGGTTCCGATAGTGGTGTAGTAACGCTTGTCGAACAGGTTGTTGCCGTTGAGCGCAGCGCCGTTCAGGCTGGCGTCGATGTCATCCAGGGTCTTGGTCTGGGTGTAGGTGTAGCCCGTCGGCAGTTGCAGGCGCTCAATGACTTCACCGCTGATTTCCGCTTCGAAGCCCCGGGCTCGCACCTTGCCGGCATTGACATAGCAATAGCCATCGGAGGACGGATTGGCTTGAGCTGTGCGCGCCTTCACGAATCCCTGACGCGCACGGTGCAGGGCCAACACAGACTGCTGTTCAACATTCTTGATTGGCACAAACCGCATGGTTGGCCGAGTCACAGCCTCGCAGATGGCCTCGGCATCTGCTGCGTCATTTTTGTTGCTCTTGACATAGGGTTTGACGAATTGGGGAGCCATGAGTCGCACGGTATGGCCCAGTTCCTCAAGCTTGCGGGCCCAATAGTGAGCGCTACTACAAGCTTCCATGCCGATCAGGCAGGGCGGTAAATTAGCAAAAAATACCACTACCTGATCGCGCTTCAGTTGCTTGCGCAATATCGGCTTGCCTCGCTCGTTCATGCCATGGATCTGGAACACGTTTTTGGCTAAGTCGATACCAACGGTTTTGATTTCCATGGCTGACTACCCCTTTGCACAAGTGGATGGCGACACCACTCACTCTGGCACAGCGATACGATTATGGGCGGGGGCGTCCATCCCATTGCTTACGTCTCTATGTAGGATTGGCGATCATTTGAGTATTAGATAAGTCTTGCGCACAGCTTCGCGAATATCCCAGGTACCGTGGGAGTTGGCCTCGAAGAAGAGTGCATCGCCCGGCTTGAATTGGATGGTTTCTCCATTATCCGGCGTGAACGAGCCCTCACCACTGACAATGTAGCTGTACTCGGCGCCTGCCACTTGACGGCGGAATTGCCCCGGGCTGCACTCCCAGAAACCTGTAACTGCGTTGTAGCCTTCCAGAGGCATGTGTTCGGCTGTACGGGTCATCGCGACGGGCTCTCCAATAGGCTGCCCGACCGGAGTTTGGGGGGAAAATGTGCTTTGGTCATGCAAACGGATGCGGACGACTGACATGCTGGTCTCCTTGATGTTTTACGTCGAGCAGGGTGCAGGGGGATTTTGATCGACATCGGTTAGCGCCCCTCCCCCTCCATGTGTTGAGGAAGCTGGGGCGCCAGCAGGTCGTCAGGTCAAAGCGTCGAGCATTCGGTACCAAGCGATACCCAGGCCGACATAAACGCGCTGCAGGCCATGAAACGGAATCGGCTTGATACCGGTGATCGGGAAAGGGAATTCCTGCCCGTTACCGAGAAGGTTCATGGCTAAATGGCGGCCCAGGCTTGTTGAAAGTGCAATACCGCGTCCGTTGTAGCCTAGCAACATGCTCAAGCCCGGCTTGGGCTGATGGACATGAGGCAGGAAATCCTTTGTCAGTGCTACGCGACCGCTCCAGCGATATTCCAAAGGCACACCTTCCAGTTGCGGGAAGACGCCTGCCAATGCTCGCTCCAGATGAGCCCAGTCACTGTTCGAAGTCGGCTCTGAAAATGGCCCACGCCCACCGAACAAAACTCGACCTTGAGCATCTTGCTTAAAATACATCAGCAGCCGACGGGCGTCGGAGCATACTTCGCCACCAGGCAATACCGTTTCCCTAAGGTTTTTGGGCAAAGGCCGGGTCGCGATAATGAAGCTGTTGGCGGCAAGAACCGTCTGCCGCAAACCTGGCCAGAGGTTGTCGGTGTACCCATTAGTCGCCAGCACCACCTGCTGAGCCCGGACCTTGCAACCTTGGCCCGTCGTCAAATTCCAGTGGCCGTCCCTGGACTCCAGCTTAACGACCGGGCTGCGACCATAAATTTCAGCACCATGGTTGAGAGCGACGCGAGCCAGTCCACGGGCATAGTTCAACGGGTGCACGCTACCGGCGCGTGGATCGACCCAGGCACCCAAGTAATCATCGCTACCAATTCGCTTGGTCACGCTGGCTTTATCAAGCATCTCCACGGACACACCGCGTCGTTGCCATTGCTCGGCCCGGCTCTCGATATTGCGCATTGCCGTAGCGGATACCGCGGGTTGTATCCAACCTTTACGGGTGGCATCGCACTCAATACCGTAGCGATCGATCAGTTCGAACACCTCGTCAGCCGCGTTGCCTACCACATCGATCAGGGCCTCGGCGCGCTCACTACCAAACATCTTTAGCAAATCATCCGGATCGTGCTTAAGCCCCGGAATTACCTGGCCTCCATTGCGTCCCGACGCTCCCCAGCCTGGCTCGGCTGCGTCCAGAACGCACACCTTCGCGCCACCTGCTGCCAGGTGCAGGGCCGTTACCAGGCCGGTATAACCAGCCCCGACGATAGCAACGTCTACCTGCTTGTCTTCACACAGCTGCGGTGTCGCCGGTCCGGCAGCGGCCGTAGATGCCCAGAGAGAAGGAGGTAATGCCAACTGCTGTCCAGTCATGCCGACACCTCATCGGTGTTGAGCAGACGGCGCAAAAAATCTTGAGTACGCGCATGCTTGGGTGCACCCAGAACTTCATGGGCAGGACCTTCTTCCACGATACGACCGCCATAAAGGAAGCAGACCTTATCAGCGACCTCGCGAGCAAATCCCATCTCATGAGTCACCACCACCATGGTCATGCCTTCGTCGGCCAGTTTGCGCATTACCGCCAGGACTTCGCCCACCAGTTCAGGGTCGAGCGCAGAGGTCGGTTCGTCGAAAAGGATGGCCTTTGGGCGCATGGCCAATGCGCGCGCGATCGCTACCCGCTGCTGCTGACCGCCCGAAAGCTCGTCCGGGAACGCATTGATACGATGCGAAAGGCCAACCTTCTCCAATAACTGGCGAGCGTGCTCGCGAGCCTCTTGAGGGTTTTCCTTTTTCACATAGATCGGGCCCTCCATCACGTTCTCCAGGGCGGTGCGATGAGGGAACAGATTGAAACGCTGGAAAACCATGGCAACCTGAGTGCGGATCTCGTGGATGCTTTTCGCGTGACGATCAACACGTTCGGAGGACACCAGGATGTCCCCGCCCTCGTATGTCTCCAGGCCATTGATGCACCGAAGAAGCGTGGATTTACCAGAGCCTGACGGCCCGATCAGGCAAACCACCTCACCGCTATTAACTTGTAAGTCGATTCCTTCGAGCACGCAGGTATTGCCGTAACTCTTGCGCAGCGCTTTGATCTCGATCATGACGTTTTCCTCATTCCAAGCCGCTTCTCAAGGCGGCGTAACGCGAAGGACAGCGGCAGGCTCAAAGAGAGGTAGAGCAGCGCTACCAGGGTATAGATCGTCATGTTTTCGAATGTGGATGAAGCGATCAGTTGACCTGCACGGGTCATCTCCACAACGGTAATGGTGGACACCAGCGACGAGTCCTTGAGCATCATGACCAAGGTGTTGCCGTAGGGTGGCAAAGCGATACGGAAAGCCTGCGGAAGTACAACGCGGCGCATCACCATGAAGCCGCGCATGCCTAGCGATTCCGCGGCTTCGATTTGCCCTTGCTGAATGGCCTGTATGCCGGCCCTGAAGTTCTCAGCCTGATAAGCCGAGTAGGCGATACCGAGACCGATGATGCCGGCTTGCATTGCGGTCAGTTGAATGCCGAATTCAGGTAGTACGAAATAGATGTAGAACAGCTGAACGATGATTGGAAGACCGCGGATCAAGTTGACCACGGTGATCGCGAACAACGAAATGGTGCGGACCTTTGACACCATCATCAAGGCCAAAACCAGGCCGATGACCGAACTGAGCAGGAAGGATGCAACCGTAACCTGCAAAGTGACCACCGCCCCGCTCAAAAGAATGGGAAGGAAGTCCAGAGCATTCTGGAGAAACATAGGATTATCCATGAGGCGAGTTCAACCAAGGCCTGGTGGGGGCACCAAGCCAACAAAGGCGCTTAGTTAAGCTTCCACTTCTCGACAATGCGCGCGAGGGTGCCATCTGCCTTGATCTTGGCAATGCCCTTATTCACTTCAGCGAGCGCCTGCTCATCGCCCTTGCGCAGAATCAGGCAGACCTCACCCTTGATCTGAGGCTGATAGGTGTCAACCAGCCGCACCTTCTGCAGGGAGCCTAAAGACATCTGGTACGCCAGGATGGGACGGTCGCCGAATCCGGCCTTGATCCGCCCCAGAGACAGGTCGCGGGTGAGGTCCGCGATCGAGTCATAGCCACGGACTTCCTTGAAGATGCCGCGCTTATTGAGCGCATCGAGGAAGATGGTGCCGACCTGGGCACCCACCACCTCACCCTTGAAGTCATCCATGCCGGTGTACGACGTATTGTCGTCAGCCCGCACCACCAAGCCCTCGCCGTACTCGAACACCGGATCGGAGAACTGCACGACTTTCTCACGCTCCGGGGTGCGCACCATCGCTGCGGAGATGATGTCAATTTTGCTGGCTGTCAGGGACGGGATAAGCGAAGCGAAGGTGGTTTGCGCAATATCCACCTCGAAGCCAGCAGCCTTGGAGACGGCTTCGACGGTGTCGATCATCATGCCCTGGATACTGTTGCTTTTCACATCCAGGAAGGTGAAGGGTGCTCCGGTAGCGGTGGCGCCGACCTTGAACGTCTCGGCTTGAGCAACGAGAGAAGCGGCACAGCCAGCGACCAGAGCAATGGCACAGGTGAACACACGAAGGCGAGGATACATGTTGAACACTCCAATTTGACGCGGTTCTTGTAGTTGTGAGTGGTGGACAGCCTTTGCGCATCAAAAAAAGGCCTTGAATTAAATATATATGATTTACAAAAATCGTAAAGAGATTTATAAATATCGCATATCGATATTTAAATCAGAATCAGCAAAAGAGATGGCGCCATGATCGAGAACGAAAACAGCCTCTTCAATCAGTCTCTAGAGAAGGGTCTAGCCGTACTGCGTGCATTCAACGCACGCCAGCGGACAATGAATCTGGCAGAAATTGCCGAGGCAGCCGGCATCAACAAGAGCTCTGCACAGCGCATGATTTTCACCTTGGAGGCGTTGGGGTACGTGTGTAAAAACCCTCAATCCAAGCGTTTCCAGCTCACTCCACGCGTCATGGAAATCGGTTACAACTATCTGGCAGCGGATACGCTGGTAGACGTCGCCAACCCTTTTCTCGCCGAATTGGCTGAGCTCACGGGGGAATCGACGAACCTCACCGAACCGGTCGACCTGGAAATGATCTACGTGGCTCGTTTCGTAGCCCCCAAGTTCATTCCGATCCACCTGCCTATCGGCAGTCGTATACCGATGTACTGCACGGCTTCTGGCAGGGCTTACCTAAGCGCCTTGAGCGATGAGGGGGTTAGTGAGGTGCTGGTTGCCAGTGATCTGAAGCGTCATACCCAACACACCCTGACAAGAGTGGACGAGATAGTCAGCGAGATTCAGACAATCAGAGATAACGGCTATGCCGTTAATCTGGAGGAGCTTTACCTCGGAGATATGACCATTGCAGCACCTATCATCAACAGTCAGCATAAACCAGTGGCCTCGGTGCACGTGGTTGCGCCGACCAGCCGATGGACTTTAGAGGAGGCGCAGCGACGGATAGCTCCAGCGGTTATAAAGTGTGCCCGCGCAATCAGCACCTCGATACGTTCTCTCTGATGATGAATTGGAATCACCCTGAGTAACGTGATGCATAGACGGAGCATGCCGCCCTCTGCGTGCTCCGGTCATGTGATTTGACGAGCGCTGACTACTTTCGATTGCCCCCACAGTCTGAGCGTTACAAAAACACCTCAACGTCAAAGAGATAGAGCTTGCGGCCAAAGTACGCTGTCGGGCGAGGCGTCATTGACCAGCGAAAATGCCCAACCAATGACTCGGCGATCATGAGTCTGATCCTGTCGGCGCGGCTCAACGGACATGATCCGTATGCTTACTTGAAGGAAAGTCTTACACGCCTGCCGACGCAGCGTGCAAGTGAGCTCGCCGAGCTGTTACCGCACCACTGGACGCCACCGCATCGGATTGACAGGGGCAGTCAGCATTACTCTAAAAGCCTTGGCGTCACTGTCCGAGCTAAACAACCGGAGAATGAAGGGGAGTACGATGACAATTCAGACACCAGACGACACCGGTCACCAGCAGTGCAATCGCCACCATTTCATATGACTCGGGCAACCGATATTCCCATAAAAATCCAAAAACGAGCGCCGCTAACGTCTCAATCACGAGCACTTGCCCACTAAGTGCCAACGGTAGAAGTCGGCTCGCCTGGTTCCAGCACGCGCCACCCACAACCGAAGATAAAAGGGCTACGCCACCAGCCACCAGGAAAAAATGCAGCCATTCGGAGTTGCCATGCGTCCCGGGCTGCAAACCCAGGACAGGCACCGCCAAAAGCAGTGACTGAGCGCCAGTCATGATCCCTGTCAGCAGTGCCCAGTCATGCGAGGAAACGCCTGCTACCTGAACCAACCGACGAGCGTTGCTCACTGCGAACCAACTCCACGTCACTAATGCGCCCGTCGCGCATAAAATCCCGGCGATGTTTGTCAATGTATCGGGCCTGTCTCCATTGATCAGTGCATGCCAGCTGATAAGCACGACTCCACCCACAGCGCAGCACAGCGAGGGGACGAGCTTGCGCAAAGAAACGGCGTTGACGTCATGACGACCTGCCAAAGTGACGAGCACCGGGATGAGTCCGACAATCAGGGACGTTGTGGCAATGCCAACCAACTGCACACCGGTGCCCACCAACGCGTAGTAGATGAGGTTCCCTATCAGGCTAAGCCAGAAGAGTGACTTCCAATCGGCCATAGTGAGATTGGCGCAAACGCGCCTCCAGCGCGGCATAAGCAAGACCGCCGAGATCGCGCCATAGCAGAGGAATCTCAGGACGGCGAATTGCAGGCCACTCAGCCCCGGGGTTAGCTGGGGGCCGAGGAAAATCACTCCCCAACACAGGCCCGCACAAACCCCGTAGACGATGCCCTTGAGCAGAGATCGATCAGCAAACATTTCACCCGCGCTCCAAAGCGTAATGGATTAAGTCTGGAGCAGCTGACTCGGGGGAGTATTGTCGGTAACTGTGGGATTTTTTACCCAGACTGTTTTTGCGCTTTACGATAAACCGCCGGGGTCGTAGCGCTCACACGTTGCATGGTCCTGGTCAGCGATGCCTGATCGGAGAAGCCTGCACGCAAGGCAATCTCGGATATCGGTAATGAGGTTCCACGCAACCATCGCTGCGCTTCTTGTATGCGTAAATCAGTCAGCCACGCTTGAGGACTCATCTCGAACAATTGCCGGAATCGCTGGTGCAGTTGACTCATGCTCATGTTTGTTACTTGAGCCATCACTTCGTTGCTCCAGTTAGCTCCAGGATTCGCCCGAAGACGGGCGATCAACTGCTCCATGGGGTCTGATAAACAGCAGGTATCCGGGCTAAGGGACGACAAAAGCAGAGGGCCCAACTGTGAGGCCGCGATGGATAGTTGCGTGTTGCCTATCAACTCAGCGAACTCGATAAGCCGACGTGTCGCTGGGGGAATAGGCACATATATTCTCTGAGCAAGACGCCCGATCTGGAGTGTTTCCAACGTCGTAGGCGCACAATCCAAAACCAAAAAGCGGCTATCGACGTTAGTGAGCTGCGAATGCACCGAGCCGGGTGTCACAAGCGCTGCCAATGACTGATCAATGCAGCCCCCGCGCCCGTCTACGTCAATTTCCATTCGGCCATGAATCGGCAGTACCAATTGAGTATGGTCATGATGGTGGTGGTTAGGGTTTTCCCTCTCGTAGCTGCGAACTTCAAGACTTAGAAACATTAGTGCACCATCCGGCCCGTCTGGTGATTCGATATTTGACGTCGCAAAACGCCCGCGCGCACCTGCATCAGGTCAGGCTTGGGCCCCCAGATCCTAACACCTGCTCACCAGACCGTTAATCGCACAAGCTGTGTTGGCCATACGCTTACATTTAGTGTGCGGCATCGACCGGTTGAATCCACAGGTGTGAAGCGGTCATTGAGTAATGGAGGATACTTACGGGTTCAGTTTTTTCAGCGCATTTCGCAATTCTGTATCACTGCCGCCTAACGCGCTTGTTGCAATAGCAGCATTGCGTAAAAGGATCGACGCGGCATGCTGGATATGCTCTTGCAAGAGACGGTCTGAGGGACCCGACAGCGTCAGCGCCCCCTTGAGCTCATAGCCCATGGAGAATACCGGTACTGATACAGCGGTCGTTTCCGGATCCCTTTCACCAAAAGAACAGGCCCAAAAGCGCTCACGCACCTCCGCCAAAAGGGGATCTGACTGTCGAGAAAAAGCACGAAGAATCTTCCCTGATGCACCTGCTTGCAATGGAAAGCGCGCGCCTTCGAGTACGGAAACACGCACCGCTCGCTTAGGCTCAACCCGAAACAACACGACTCTGCTACCGTTTTCGAGCACATAGAAAGAGGACGTTTCACCGCTCTCCTCGGTAATGGACTCCAGTAATGGATAAATGACATCGCGCAGACGGAAGGATGCCTGGTACAGCTGTGACAGACGAAGAGGCTCGGGTCCGACGGAGTAACTGCCATCGCTCAAGCGCCGTACAAATCCGGCCTTCTCCAACGAAGTAATCAATCGCAGGATCGTACTTTTATATAGCCCGGTACGCCTCGCGAGCTCGGCCAACGTCAGGCTTTCTTGCTCGGCTTGAAAGGCCGAGAGAATCGAAAAAGCGCGATCGACAGCCGCGACGCCGCCTCCTTCCGCACTGTTGGACTGATTAGAAAGGCTTGTGTCGGATTCGGTGTTCATAGCCACTCAACGTGAGGTCTGAGCTCGCAGGCGATCCAGCAGCACTGGAGCCGCTGGATCACCCACAAGAAAATTTTAGTGGGCCTAAGATACCTTCTGAACAGCCATGGAGCCAGCGTGTCACTCCTCTCGCAGGAACAGGCGTAACGACACAACCATCGCGGCGGCCAAAAACATGATGCATCCCATCACCATTAGCCCCGCGGTGAATGAACCGGTGTAATCCTTGAGAAACCCCATCAGATAGGGCCCCACGAAACCACCGAATGCACCAATCGAGTTGATCAACGCGATACCACCCGCCGCTGCCTGGCCGCGAAGGAACTTGCCTGGCAACGTGTAAAAGATGGTCTTGCCGGCGATCGTACCGACCAACGCCAGAGAGATACCGGCCAGTGCTGGAACCAGTGCATTCATCTGCAGCGCAAATAGTAGCGCCAGGCCTGCAAGGAGCATCGCAAGCGTGAGGTTGAAAATGCCCTTACCGGTGCGATCGACATGTTTTGCCCAGATCAAAAGGCCAATGGTTGCGAAAAAGTAGGGAATCGCTGCTACCCAACCAATCATGCTGACTTCGACGCCATGCGCCTTGAGCATCTGCGGCAGCCAGATGCCGATCCCGTAGGAACCCAACGTGAAGCTGAACGTGATAGAGCTGAGAATCCAGACGCGAGGATCCTTCAGCGCTGCCTTGAAACCGTGGCTGTGATGGCCCTTGCTCTGTTCTTCAGCCAGCATGCCCGCGATCAGCTCACGCTCGCCGGGTGTCAGCCATTTGGCTTCTGCCGGGTGGTTGGTCAGCACCTTCAGCGTGATCAGCCCCAGAATACAGGCCGGCATCCCTTCGATGATGAACATCCATTGCCAACCTGCGAGGCCAAGGAAGCCATGCATTTGCAAGAGCCAAATGGACAGTGGCCCGCCTACCAGGAATGAAATCGGTGTGGCCACCGTGAACCACGCAAGCACCCTGGTGCGGTACTGCGCCGGAAACCACAGCGTCAGAAAGAAGATAACGCCAGGAAAGAAACCCGCCTCGGCGATACCCAGGATCAGCCTCACCACATAGAAACTGTAAGGCCCGACGACCAATGCAGTTGCGGCAGCGGCCAAGCCCCATGTGATCATGATCCGGGCCATCCACAGCCTGGCGCCAAATCGATACATCGCCAGGTTGCTGGGCACCTCGCACAAGCAGTAGCCAAAAAACATGATCCCTGCACCAAGGCCGAATTGAGTGGCCGTCAGCCCCAACTCTTCGGTCATCTGCAACGCCGCATAACCGACGCTGGTGCGATCCAGATAATTGAAAAAGTAGGCGAGTGCAAGTAACGGGATCAGACGCCAGGCGGCCTTGTGAAGGACGCGGGTTTGTTCCGCATCAAGCGGCTGCGCCGTTAAGCCGTTAGGCCGCTGGGTAGATGTCGTGACAATAGCCATGACGGGGTTCCTCAACTTTATTTTTATATGGCGGACGGCGAGAAAACCATCAGCGAATTTGCTACACAGTCGATCAGGAGAATCAGCGGACGATGCCGCATCCGCGCAGGGCTTCAATGTCCCCTGCCGCATAACCCATCTCTTGGAGTAGCGCCTCGGAATGGCTGCCTAACCGAGGCACATTCAGGCGAGCATCCAGGCGCTGACCATTCATCTCGAACGGCAACATGGGCACCTTTACTTCGTCACCGTTTTCCAGGGCGAGATGTGCCAGGCCTCCAGACACGTTCAGGTGCGGATCCTCGAATAGATCCTGCGGGCGCTGGATAGGCGAAAACGGCAAGCCTGCCTGCTCGCACAGCGCCATGACCTCTTGCTTGCCAAGGGTTGCGAGCCGCTCCTTGACCAAAGGCAATATCTTCGAGCGAGCCTGAACGCGCTGTGTGTTCCTGGCGAGATCAGGGTCACGACCCAACTGTTCAAAGCCAAAAGCCTGACAGAAACTGGCCCATTGACTGTCGCTCACCACGCCCATGAAGACCTGATCATCATCAAGGGTGCTGAAAACGTCATAGATAGCCCACGCTGAAAGGCGGCTGGGCATCGGGGCTGCCGGCTTACCGGTGGTCGCCATTTGCATCATGTGCTGACCGACCAGAAAGGCCGAGTTTTCAAAAAGTCCGGTCTGAACAAACTGCCCCTCACCGGTCGCCTTGCGCTGCCAAAGTGCTGCAAGGATCGAGATGGCGCTGAACATGCCGCCCATCACATCGTTGACCGAAGCGCCGGCGCGTAGCGGACGACCTTCAGGGCCGGTCATGTAAGCGAGCCCCGTCATCATCTGCACGACTTCATCCAGTGCCGTGCGGTGTTCGTATGGACCAGGCAAAAAGCCTTTCATTGAGCTGTAGATAATGTCGGGTTTGATAGCCTTTACGTCGTCATAACCCAGCCCGAGTTTTTCCATCGCTCCTGGGCGAAAGTTTTCTGTGACTACGTCCGCGCTTTCAATCAGCTTGCGGACCGCGGCCATGCCTTCCGTTGTTTTGATATCGACTGCAAAGCTCTTCTTGTTCCGGTTGTAGGTCATCCAGTAACCCGCGCCAGAACCCGTCAAGCGCCGGGTGTTATCGCCCTCTGGGGTGGGCTCGACCTTGATGACCTCGGCGCCGAGATCGGCAAGAACCAAACCGCAGGCGGGGCCCATCACCATGTGCACAAACTCGACAACCCGGATACCCGCCAACGGCAAGGTCTGGATGTTCTGATTTTGCCTGCTCATCGCGCGCCCCCGGCATAGTGAAAGTTTTTACCGACACCCGCGTCAGGAATGAAGCCGTAGAGCGGCTCTCCTGGCAGGCCCTGTTTTAGCCACTCACGAGCGGCGACGAGTTTGTCGATATCGACACCGGTGCGCAGCCCCATGGATTCGAGCAAATAGACCAGATCTTCAGTCACGATGTTGCCCGAAGCACCTGGTGCGTAGGGACAGCCACCGAGGCCGCCTTGCGACGCATCAATGGTGGTGACACCTGCTTCCAGCGCGGCCACCACGTTGGCCAACCCTTGGCCACGAGTGTTGTGAAAATGTGCGCTACCCGCTTTTGCACCTATCTCACCGCGCAGCCGGTTGAACAGACGGCGAACTTGAGCGGGGTTCGCGTAGCCGACGGTATCGGCCAGCCCGACCTCATCAACGCCCAATTCGACCATGCGCAAGGCCATGCCAATCACGTCCTGCTCGCGGACTTCGCCCTGGATCGTGCAACCAAATACCGTCGACAAACCGGACTCGATTTCTACATGAGGAAAGCGCTCGTTTCGAAGACTGACAATGGAGCGCACCTCTTCGTAAACCTGCTCATGCGTCTTTCGAATGTTGGCCAGTGAGTGAGGCTCGCTGACGGAAATGGGCAGCGTGATTTTTTGCACGCCGGAATTGAAGGCGGCCTCTGCCCCCTTGAGGTTGGGCACCAGGGCGGTGACGAACACATCAGGTCTTTTACGCAGGTGAGCCACCAACTCGGCTGCGTCCGCCATTTGCGGTAACAGCCTGGGCGAAACAAATGAGCCCACCTCGATTTCTCTGAGTCCGGAATCCGCCAATGCTGTCAGCCACTTGAGCTTCAACTCGGTCGGCATCGTCGCGTTGACACTTTGCAGGCCATCACGCGGGCCTACCTCGCTGATCAGGATGTCTATGTTCTTCTTGTCACTCATCGCCGGTACTCTGCGTATTGATTTGTGCGCATTCTGTTGTGCAGAACGTTGTTCTGATTTAAATCATGAGCGCATCAATTTCACGTGTCAACATCCCTCCTTCCGAATCAGAAAAAACGGCCTGCCTCCCGCTAAAGCATCCAGTTCATACGTAGTGCTGATAGCGCCTTTCGACGATAAAGCAGTTGACAGGAATGAAAATTACATCGAAATTTATTCTATTAGAAAAAACATCGTTCTTTCTGACAGAACAATAACGATGCAGCGCAAAGACCGAATCACCTTCAACCGGGTGACTGCTCTCTGCGCCGCCTTATGTAGGAGTTGCTCCTGTGAGCCTGTATGCCCCGCCGCGCGATTTATCGACCCGAGTGTTTACTACGTTGCCGGAAACCTTTTGGAAGGACGGTGATTCGGATTGGGTGCGCGCCAACAAACCCGGGCAGAAGGTCAAAAGCTTTCTGGAAGGGCCATCCTTCGACGTACAGGGAAATCTCTACGTAACAGACATCCCCTACGGGCGTATTTTTCGAATAGACCCACAGGGCAAATGGACCCTTGTCACCGAATATGACGGCTGGCCCAACGGACTCAAGATCCACCGCGATGGCCGGATTTTCATCGCCGACTACAAGCAGGGAATACTGGTTCTCGACCCTGAAACCGGCTCAATCGCGCCGTTTCTTACCCACAGCCGTAGCGAAGGATTCAAGGGTGTAAACGACTTGTTCTTTGATAGAAACGGCAAGCTCTACTTCACCGATCAAGGTCAGAGCGGCCAGCAGGATCCCACTGGCCGGGTGTACGCCTACGACATGGATAAGGAAATTCTGACTCGACTGATCGACAACGGCCCAAGTCCGAACGGACTGGTCATGGATCTCCAGCAGAGTGCTCTGTTCGTCGCGATGACGCGCGCAAATGCCATCTGGCGCCTGCCGATTCAGAAGGATGGAGGCACCAGCAAAGTGGGGATCTTCACCGCAATGGCCGGGGGTGTCAGTGGTGCCGATGGCATGGCATTGGACTGCGCCGGCAATCTTTACGTGTGCGATGCCGGAAACGCCTGTGTCTGGGTATTCGATCCCCACGCCGTGCCGCTGTATCGCATTCGGTCCTGTACCGATGGACGCACCCTGACCAACCTGGCGTTTGGTGGCGAGGGCAACAAGCAATTGTTCATCACTGACTCGTCCACCAGCACCGTATTGGTTGCCGATCTCGAACACGCCGGTCTGTCGATGTTTTCCCACAGCTAACTCGATGAAGCGCTGAAGCCTGTGTGCATCGCGCACGGGGTTCGTTCGGCCTGAAAAAAGCGCGCCCTCACTGCCCGTACCCTACAACACCAATAAAAGGGATACCCATGTTGATCTTCTTAAGCTACGCCATGATCGCTTGTTTCATGTATTTGATCATGAGCAAACGCCTGTCACCGCTGGTCGCGCTACTGCTCGTCCCTGTTGTATTCGGATGCCTGGGCGGCTTTACGACTCAGCTCGGCGCCATGATGTACGACGGCGTGAAAATGCTGGCGCCCACCGGCATCATGCTGACCTTCGCGATTCTGTATTTCTGCCTGATGACTGACGCTGGACTGTTCAATCCGCTGATCAAAGTACTGTTGCGCCTGGTAAAAGGCGACCCTCGCAAGATCGTCGTGGGCACTGCAGTTTTGGGGTTGTGTGTCGGACTCGATGGCGACGGCGCGACCACTTACATTATTGCCACCGCTGCCTTCTTGCCGCTGTACCGACTGACCGGCATCCGCTTACAGGTGATGGCAACCGTTTTACTGATGGCCATTGGTGTGATGAACATCCTGCCATGGGCCGGACCGTTTTCTCGCGCAGCCAGCGCCATGCATGTCGATATCACTGAGCTGTTTCTGGAGATGGTACCGATCATGATCGCCGGCGCGGCCTGGGTTGTCCTCGCCGCCTGGTGGCTGGGGCGCATGGAATATCGCCGACTGGGTGTGGTAACAGTCAGTGAAGACGACGTGCTTGAGGGGTACGCACATATTCGCCTCAAGGACCCAAAGTTCCTGTTTAACGTCGTGCTGACGCTAACGCTGATCACCGGCATGATGCTCAGCCTGATGCCCCTGCCGATCCTGTTCATGCTTGCTTTTGGCCTGGCTTGCCTGGTCAATTACCCAAGCCTGAAACAGCAAAAAGAGGTCATCGCTCGTCATGCTGACAACGTCATGGCGGTCACCCTGCTGATCTTCGCCGCAGGCATATTCGTCGGCATCATGAGTGGCACCGGGATGATCAAGGCGATCTCGGATAACATCATCACGATCCTGCCGGAACAGGCTGGCCATTACATGTCGTTGGTCACCGCCCTGCTGAGCATGCCGTTCACTTATGTACTGACAAACGATGCATTTTACTTTGGAGTGCTACCCATTCTCGCCGAAACGGCGGCTCACTATGGAATCAGCCCGAACGAAATGGCGATTGCTTCGCTCATCGGCCAACCCGTTCACCTCCTCAGCCCCCTGGTTGCATCGACCTATTTGTTGTGTGGCCTGCTTGATATCGATTACGGCGATAACCAGCGAGTCTCCCTGAAATGGACACTCGGCACAGTTCTGGTGATGTTGTTGGCCGCCATCGCGATTGGCGCGATAACCGTTGTCAACTGAGACTGGAAGCCCGCATCGAACATGGCTGGGACATCGGCGATGCCACGCACCAGCAACGTTCGCCACCCCCTCGTTTCACTCGCTGGCCGAGGGGAATCTTCATGCAGCCCACCGGCGACTACCTGAACATTCTGAAGATCAAGCCTGCGATGTGCACAACACGGGCAAGCGTGGACTACTTCGCTGACAGCGTGGATCGGATTCTATCGGAAGGTTTGTAACGACCATGGACCTTACAAGCCAACGGCCATCGGCTTGCAACACAACGCAGTGCTGTAACCGTATAGCCAGAGCGCATTGCCTGGATCGTAGAGACGCGTAACGTGGGTCTCGACAAAAACTGATCCGCCCGGCTGGCTGACGGCGCCCATCAAACCTCCACATCCAACAACTCAAACTTCACCTGATCCGGGTAGAACGCCACGTATTCGCGTATCTGCTGCACCGATATCTTGGGGTTCTCATAACTCCACACCGCATTGGCACTCTCATGCCCCGGCACCTGCAAACTGAAATAACTCGCATCGCCCTTGTACGGGCAATAGCTGGTGTGGTCGGTGCGGGCGAAATATTTCTCGTCGATATCCTCCCGCGGCACGTAGTACACCGGTGGGTAGTTGGCCTCCAGCAACACCAGGGCCCGCGCCGAGGCGGCTACTTGAATACCGTGAAACCTCACCAGCAGACAGCCAGGCTGCTCGGCGATGGTGATGACAGGACTAGGACCGGAGCTTTTCATGGAATACGTTCCTCATGACGGTGATGGACCTGCAAATCGATGATGTGGGAGCGTGGCTTGCCCGCGATGGGCTGCGCAGCAGCCCCAAAACCTGAGACCACGGTTTATCAGGTATAACCCAAGTTTTACCCTCGCGACGGCTTCGCAGCCGAACGGGAGCTACACATCAGGCTGTACATCCATACAGATAAAGATTGCTCCATCGTCCATCAAGCGCCATTCTGTGCACCCCTGACACATAGATCGACGATGGTGGTTATGCGGCTGTACCTCTGTGAAAAACCTTCCCAGGCCAAAGACATTGCAGCCGTGCTCGGCGCCCGGCGCCGGGGCGATGGCTGTTGGCTGGGAACGGACGTCACGGTGACCTGGTGCATCGGCCACCTGCTGGAGACCGCACCGCCGGATGCCTACGACGCGCGCTACAAGCGCTGGGTGCTGGCCGACCTGCCGATCATTCCCGAAAAGTGGAAAATGACCGTCAAGCCGCGCACCGCCAGCCAGTACAAGGCGGTCAAGCGCCTGCTCGGTGAGGCGAGCGAACTGATCATTGCCACGGACGCCGACCGTGAGGGCGAGATGATCGCCCGGGAACTGGTGGAGCATTGCCGCTATCGCGGGCCGATCCGCCGCCTCTGGTTGTCGGCCCTGGATGATGCGTCCATCCGCAAGGCTCTCGCGGCACTCAAACCGGGCAACGAGACGTTCAGCCTCTATCACTCGGCCCTGGGGCGTTCCCGGGCCGACTGGCTGATCGGCATGAACATGAGCCGGCTGTTCACCTTGCTGGGGCGCCAGTCCGGCTATCAAGGCGTGCTGCCGGTGGGCCGGGTGCAAACGCCGACCTTGCGCCTGGTGGTGGATCGCGATCGCAGCATCGCCGACTTTGTGCCCGTCCCCTATTGGGCCATCGATGTGCAACTGCTGCACAACGGCACCCCGTTCACGGCGCAATGGCGAGCGGCATCCGAGGTTTGCGACGATCAGGACCGCTGCCTGAATCAGGCGCTGGCCCAACAAGCAGCAGACGCCATGCGCGGCGCGGCCAGTGCACGGGTGATCAAGTTGCGCACCGAACGGATGCGCGAAGTGGCCCCGCTGCCGTTCGACCTGGGCACCCTGCAGGAGGTCTGCTCAAAGAAACTCGGCCTCGGCGCCCAGGAAACCCTCGACATCGCCCAGGCTCTGTACGAAACCTACAAGGTCATCACCTATCCGCGCAGCGATTGCGGCTACTTGCCCCTCAGCCAGCACAGCGAGGCGCCGGCCATTCTGGCGGCGCTGCACCAGGCCGACCCGGCGTTGAACGCCTTGCACGATCACCTCGATCCGCAACGGCGCTCACGGGCCTGGAACGATGCCAAGGTCAGCGCTCACCACGGCATCATCCCCACCGCGGCGGCGAAGAACCTCGACAAGCTGGCAGGCAAGCAGCGCGCGGTCTACACACTGATCCGCGCGCGGTATCTGGCGCAGTTCCTGCCCAATCACGAATACGACCGCACCCAGGCCGACTTCGATTGCGCAGGCCAAGCCTTGCGCGCTGTCGGCAAGCAGATCATCGAGCCGGGCTGGAAACGCGCCCTGCCCGAGGCACTGGCTCCGACCAGAGGACGCGAAGCTCCAGCGCCACAGACACTGCCCAACCTGGCCGAAGGCATCGATTGCGCAGTGGCCGGCGTGCAACTCAAGGACCTCTGGACACAACCGCCAAAGCCATTCACCGAAGGCGATCTGATCAAGGCCATGAAGAACGTCGCCAAACTGGTGGAAGACCCGCTGCTCAAGCAAAAGCTCAAGGACACCACCGGCATCGGCACCGAAGCGACCCGTGCGTCGATCATCCAGGGCCTGCTCGACCGTGGCTATCTGGTCAAGAACGGCAAGGCCCTGGCCGCCACGCCGGCTGCGTTCAGCCTGATCGACGCCGTGCCGCGGGCCATTGCCGACCCGGGCACCACGGCGATCTGGGAACAGGCCCTGGACATGGTGCAAAGCGGTGAAATGAGCCTTGAAGAGTTCGTCACCAAACAGGCGGCGTGGATGAGCAAGCAGGTCAGCCGTTGCGCCGGACTGAGCCTGACCATCAGCGGTCCGCCGCCTACCGGATCCGCCGCAGCCCCCTGGAAGAAAAAGCGCAAGAGCGCCCCGCGCAAACCAGCGAGCGGCACCAGGCGCAGGGCAAAACCGGCAAGCAAAACGTAGACCTGACACTGAGCCTTTGTGGCGAGAGCTTGCTCCCGTTGGGCCGCAGAGCGGCCCCATTCCCTAACAAAATGAATGGGCCTGCTGCGCAGTCCAGCGGGAGCAAGCTCCCTCGCCACGGATCGTGCGATGCCGACCATAATCGATGGTGTCCCTTGGCCGATCAGGAGCCCCCCCCGTATGTCTTCGATAGCACTGCACGCCGCCCAACGCGACGAACTGGAAACCATCGAAAACCTGATGCAGTTCTACACCTACGACTTCAGCGAATGGTTGCCGCTAAAGCTGGGTGAATCCGGATTCTTCAACATCCTGCCCATGCCGGAGTACTGGCGACACCCGGCCACCCGACCTTTCCTGATCAAGGTCGACGGGGAACTGGCCGGCTTCGTGACCGTGGATAACCGGACTCATCTCGCCGGTGCCGACTACAACATCGGCTATCTGTTTGTCAGTCGACGCTTTCGTGGCCGGGGTGTCGCGCGATTTGTCGTTTCCACCCTCTTGAGTCAATTCCCCGGTCAATGGCAGATTTTCCATCTCGAGGCGAATCAGCCGGCGCGCCTGTTCTGGGCCACCGTGATGCCGGGGCTCGGCGTTGGCGGGCTCACCTTGCATCAGCAGCAGGTAGACGGTCATCCCTGCACTTTTTACCGCTTTGAGTGTCCGCCTTTGTCGTCCTGACCGACACACCCTCGCCTCCCACCGCTAATTCCGAACAGCTTTGTCCGACAATATGTAGTGACTGAAAATAATCACTACAAAACCGTTGACGCCTCCGTTTTGCCCTTGCATGATGCAGACGTCTCCCCGATCGGGAGTACAGGCAACACGTTTGAGCAAGCTCGTCTGACCGCCGAGCTGTTTTTCCCGGATACACGCTGCCCACAAGGCAGATTGAAGAAGCTGACCTGGCCTGAACGTCCAGTACAAGGGCGAGAAGTCTTGGCGAGCAATCCTCATGATGCTTGTGGCCGACCCTGAAAATGTCGGCAGTGGCCTTAAGGTTTTCGCCGCTTCTCTTCGTTGTGACGCTATTGCGTAGCAGTTATTCAACACGACTACATGCAACAGACGCAGGACCCCGCCCGATAAGGCGGTCGAACGCTGACGTCCTGGTTTCGGTGCCAGGGATCAACTAACCGATGGGCTACCTGTATTAGCGAATCAACTTTGAAAGATCACCAATTGGTCAAGGGGCTTTATGATGAATCTGAACAATCAACCAACTATCGATGAACTGGCTCGTATGTTCGCTGCAAAGAAAGACAGCCACGACAGCCATATTCTCTGGATCAGCAAGTGTGGCCAGGTTCATATCGACCCCCTGTCGCCGCACGCCCATGAAGCAGAGTTCGACCAGAACAACCAGAACCTGCTTGCCCGACTGAAGATGTACCGTCGCGGCCAGGGCTATGTCGGCAAGAAGGCCGCGGCCGACAAGGACTTCATCGGTAGTGTTCTGCAAACCCTGAAACAGGCCTGGGCCTCGATGCAGAATCAGAACGAAGTTCGGGTAATTGACCGGTTCTACTAATTGAATGAGTCGTCACTGACTTATTGAAAAACAGGGCCTGCTCCCAATAAGGAGCAGGCTTTTTTTATGCCTGAACGAAGATCAACTGTGGGAGCGGGCTTGCTCGCGAAGGCGGTGTGTCAGATAACACTATGTCAACTGATACACCGCATTCGCGAGCAAGCCCGCTCCCACAAGGGTATGTGGTGCTTAAGAAACATTCGCCCCCATCACCAGATCCACAAACGCTACCGACGCCGCACTGTGGTAGTTGTTCTTGCGCCGCAGCAACGCGGCCCCGCGTTCTGGCGCTGCCCCCTGCATGGAAAGCTTGCGCAGTGCCCGATCCTGCGTGGCGTTTCCCCCGTCTCAGCGTTTGACGCCCAGATCGGTCTGGGTCATGCGGCTACGGATGGTGAACACGCCGTCACCCGAGAGAATCGCACTGCGCGCAAACAGGCGCCCGCTCTCCCAGTTCGAAAGGCCCAGTTCCGGCTTGTTCAGCGCGTACTGGCCGTCGACCCAACGGGTGATGCCATTGCCGACAAAAGGCGCGTTGACTGCGTTGTAGAAACGCTCCTGGGTCTCGGCGCTTTCACTGATCAAGGACACGGTGAACTGCGGGCTGTAGCGGTTGAACAAGGCAATGGCAGTGTCCAGGTCGTCGACGATTTTCAGGCTGACTTCCGGGGTTTCTTCCCACTCCCATTCGCGGCCCAATTGATCTTCCGGCAACGGCTCGGCCTGGGCTTCGGTCTGATAGCCTTCGGCGCGGTACACCTCGACCGTGGCAGCCAGCCAGTCTTGCGCCAGGTGCGACTCGCTGCCTTCGACGATGTGCAGCTTGCAGCCCTGCCCCCGCGCGGTGCCGGCCTGCTTGAGTGCGTCGAGGAACAGCGGCACCAGTTCAGCGGCGCGGTCGCGGTGAATCAGGCAGACGTTCAGGGTGTTGCAGACTTTGCGGTCCAGGGAGTTGCGCACCACGGCGGCAAAACGCTGGGCGTCGGCATCGGCGTTGGCGATCAGCCAGGCGCCACCAGTACCGTGCAGGCTGACCGCCGTGCCGGCCTGCTGCGCGATACTGCCCAACTGGCTGACGGCGCGACCCGAACCGCGGGCCACCGCCAGTGACAAGCGGCGGTCAGCGAACATCGCCCAACCGGCGGCGTGGTTGACGCTTTCCACCAGCGACACAGCACCGGCCGGTAAGCCGGCGTCGCTCAGTGCAGGGTTCAGTGCATGAGTAACGATTGCCTGGGCGGTGCCCAACGCATCACTGCCGATGCGCAGCACGGCGGTGTTGCCGGTGCGCAATACACCGGCCGCATCGGCAAACACATTCGGCCGGCCTTCGAAGACGAACGCGACAACGCCCAACGGCGAGACCACTTGCTCGACTTTCCAGCCATCGTGCTCGACGCAGCTGATCACCTTGCCCCGACTGGCCGCCGCATCACGCCACGCGCGCAGGCCGGCGATCATGTCGCGACGCATGCGCTCATCGGCGAGCAACCGGGTGGTCGAGCGGCCGCGCGCCTTGGCCCGCTCGATGTCGGCCAGGTTGGCGGCCTCGATCAAGGTCCAGCATTGCGGGGTTTCCAGGCGTTGGGCAAACAGGTCGAAGAAGGCGCTGATCGCTTGATCAGACACCGCCGACAGCGCGGTAAACGCCGCTTGGGCGCGCTCGATCGCGACGTTGGCCGCTTGCTGGTCCGCCACGGGGATCAACAACAACTCGCCGCTGACCTGCTCCACCAGCAGGTGATCACCGGGCTGGAAGCGTTGCGCCAGTTCGGGGCTGACGACGGTGACACGATTACCGGCGAAAGGGATGGGCGTACCAGCGACTAGACGTTCGAGTGCGAGAGACATGAAGCGGTTTCACCATGCAGTGGGCGGCCGGAAAATGTATAGCAATTTCCCCGGAGCGTCACGCTTCGCACCGGTGATCCCCTGTGGGAGCGAGCTTGCTCGCGAAAGCGGTGTGTCAGGCCACATCAGTCTGGCTGACATACCGCTTTCGCGAGCAAGCCCGCTCCCACACTGGTTGTTCACTGGATGAAAAATCTCATGGTTACGTATCTCAATGTATACAGCCCCGCCCCTGACACACCCCGCACGCAAAACCCCGCCACAACGACACACCGCAGATACACCCCGTTGATGAAATACGCCGGTCGATTGGCCTGGCTGATCAAAGCGCTCAACTCACGGGGCATGCCCTTGCCCCGTCTCCCCCGACCAGAAGGAGATCATCGTCCATGAACACCTCCATTTCCTCGGCCGTCAAAGGCCTGAACCTGAACCTCGACCGTGCCGGCGACTGGGTTGCGCCCCTGGCGCTGCGAGTGTTCCTTGCCTGGGAATTCTTCGAGTCGGGCCTGGAAAAATTCAACGGCCAGAACTGGTTCGCCGATATCCAGGAGCGCTTCCCGTTTCCGTTCGACCACCTACCAGCGACGTTGAACTGGGAACTGTCGATGTGGGCCGAACTGATCTTCGCCATGACCTTGCTGGTGGGCCTTGGCACACGCTTCTCAGCGTTGAGCCTGATGGTGGTGACCCTCGTCGCCACCGCCGCCGTGCATTGGCCCGCCGACTGGCACACCCTGAGTGAACTTGCCCAAGGGTACGCCATCAGCAACAAGGGTTACGGCAACTTCAAACTGCCCTTGATCTACCTGGTGACCCTCACTCCGCTGTTTCTGTCCGGTGCCGGCAAGCTCAGCCTCGACGCACTGCTGGTGCGTTACTTCTGGCGTCGCTGAAACGCAATCTGCAACGCGGACAAACAGAAGAAAACTTCACCGGGACACACAGATAACGAAATTTCTGTAGGAGCGAGCTTGCTCGCGAAAAACCTGAGAGCACCGCGGGGTGTCAGGCTCCCCGCATCATCGTTGACCTCCATCGCGAGCAAGCTCGCTCCTACAGGTATCGGTGTTCCCCGCAATTGCGTGAACAACCTACCCAATCACTTCTTCCATCCCGGTCTGCTCGGCCAGCTGCGGATGCGCACTGCGTTCATGCACATGGGCGTGCGGTGTACGGTCAATCAGCAGGCTCAACAGTTCCGGGCGACTGTAGTGGCCGCGGGAATCCATCATGCGTTTGCGCTTGTCGATCAGGCCCATGTCGAGGTCGGCGATCACCTCGCCCTCACCTTCCTGCAACGAACCCAGCACCGTGCCATCCGGGCTGATGATCGCGGTAAAGCAGCCGCCGGAGATCGGGCCGATGGTGCAGCCGGTATCCGCCATGATCTGCGCCTGTTGCTCGGGGTACAGCCACGCCGTGGAGTTGACCACGAAACACGCGGCCTCCAGGGCATGCTGGCGAATGCTGACTTCCATTTGCGAGGCGAACAACGGACCTGCAAACGACCCCGGGTACATCGCCGCATGGATCTGTTCGCCATCGGCCATCAAGGCATAACGGGCCAGCGGGTTGAAATGCTCCCAACAGGCCAGTTGCCCGATGCGCCCTGCCGCGCTGTCGACGGCCCGCAGGCCGGAGCCGTCGCCCATGCCCCAGATCATGCGTTCATGGTAGGTCGGGGAGATCTTGCGGCGGCGCTGGATCAGCGAGCCGTCGGCATCGAACAGCAGCTGCGTGTTGTACAGCGTGCCGCCATCACGCTCGTTGACGCCGATGGACACGACCATGCCGACTTGCCTGGCCGCAGCGCCGATGGCATCGGTGGCAGGCGAAGGCACGGTGACAGCCTGGTCCAGCAGCTTGAGGTGTTCGGCGGCCATTTCGAACGGCGACTGCACGAAGGAAAAGTACGGGTAGTAGGGCACGACGGTTTCCGGGAACACGGCAAATTGCACGCCCTGTTCGCCGAGTTCGAGAATCTTCTGCACCACTTTGTCGACCGTGCCTTCACGACTGTAAAGAACGGGACTGATTTGTACGGCGGCGGCTTTGACGATGGTCATGGCGGTGATCTCACTGAGGGAAAAGTTTCAACGAGATCAATATTACGCACATCATATAAAGGCTTGAATGTCGTATATACCACTTTTCAGGACATCAACAAATCAACCCCGACTGGCCCGCTGAATCACCTGCGGCGGCTGCCCGAAGGCACGAATAAAAGCGCGGCGCATCCGCTCCCGATCACCAAAACCGGTGTCCGTCGCCACCACATCGATGGAGTGCCGTCCGGTTTCCATCATCAACCGGGCCGACTCGACCCGCAGGCTTTCGATGGCCTTGGCCGGAGACTGGCCGGTTTCGGCATGAAACACCCGGCTGAATTGCCGGGGGCTGAGATTGGCCGCGCTGGCCAGCTCCTCGACCGACAGCGCGGACTTGAGATTCTGCCTGGCGTAGTTCAGCGCGGCCTGAATCCGATCGGTCTTGGGGGCAAGCTCCAGCATCACTGAAAACTGCGACTGTCCGCCGGAACGCCGGTGGTACACCACCAACTGCCGCGCCACCTGGCGTGCAAGGTCGGCACCCAGGTCCTGCTCCACCAACGCCAAAGCCAGGTCCACGCACGCGCTCATGCCCGCCGCCGTCCACAGATGACCATCATTGACGAAGATCCGGTCTTGCTCGACCTTCACCTTCGGGTACGCCTTGCGAAAGGCCGGCACATGCGCCCAGTGGGTGGTCGCCCGCCGACCATCAAGCAAACCGGCCTCCGCCAAAGCCGTCGCCCCTGTGCAAATCGAGCCCAGGCGTCGGGTGCCGTGACTGGCGCGGCGCAAAAACGCCAGCATGCCCGCAGTGGTCGGGCGGATCAGGTTGTCGCCCAGGACCAGCAGCGTATCGAACGCGCGCTGGTCGAACGCTTCGGTCTGCACGGCAAAACCGGCGGACGTTTGCACCAGGCCACCCGGCTCGGACAACAAGGCAATGCGGTACAACGGTTCGTCACCGGCACTGTTGGCCAATTCGAAGGCGGCACACATGGCCAGCCCCAGAACCTGAAAACCGGGGTAAACAATGAGTCCGATCTGGTGCATGGCGGTATGACCCTGAACGTGGCATGCCTGATATTCAGGCCAGGATCTGTACTCTAACCCGAACAGCCCGCACCGGACATCATGATGGAGCGCCTCGCGCACTGGCCGATGGCGACGGATAATGAAGCGGTTTGCATCTCACCGAGGAATGGAAGGATGTCATTGACTCTTTATTTCCACCCGCTCTCGTCGTTCTGCCACAAAGCACTGATCGCCCTCTATGAACTGGACATCGAGTTTGAAAAACGGATTATCGACCTGGGCAACGACGCCGACCGGGCCGAACTTCAAGCGCTGTGGCCGATCGGCAAGTTCCCGGTGCTTCGCGATCTCACCCGGCAAAAGAACGTGCCGGAGTCGAGTGTGATCATTGAATATCTGGACCGGCTCCATACCGGCCAGGCGCACCTGATTCCGTACGATGGGGAAGCCGCCCTGGAAGTGCGGCTGTGGGATCGTTTTTTCGACCTCCACGTCCAGGTGCCGATGCAGAAGATCGTCGCTGACCGCCTGAACGCCGCCAACGGCGACCTGACCCGCGAGCGCGCCGCGCTGACAACGGCGTACGGCCTGCTTGAACGGCAACTGACGGCACGAACCTGGGTGGCCAGTCCGGCATTCAGCATGGCCGATTGCGCCGCCGCCCCGGCGCTGTTCTACGCCAGCACCCTCGTCCCCTTTGCCGACGATCATCGCCACTTGCGCGCTTATTTCGACAGGTTGACCGAAAGGCCCTCGGTCAAGCGGGTGATCGACGAGGCAAGGCCCTGGTTTGCCTGGTATCCGTTTGCCGAGGCCATCCCGGAGCGCTTTCGCTAGAGGCTCGTGCACAAAGACCTTGCGCAAGCCTTGGCTGCACGCGGGTTTGCGAGGGAACATCCGGAACATGAGTAACGAGCGCAAAAAACCGACGAATCGACGAATAACAACCGTCGGTCGAGTGTTTTCTGATTGAGCAGGAAGAAAAATGGCAGGGGCGGCTGGATTCGAACCAACGCATGGCAGGATCAAAACCTGCTGCCTTACCGCTTGGCGACGCCCCTGTATCTGTTGCGATGAGTGCCAGGCACTCGCTTTCTTGAATGGCAACAAGCGCTGTTGCCTGCTTGCGTGACAGGCTCCCTGAGGGCCTGTGCAAGTGTGGGCGGCAATTTACCAACTTTTGCCTCGTATGGGAAGCCCCAATAAAACAATTTGTTTTTTAAAACAGATGCTTAGTGTTCAGCCAAGTCCCCGGGAAGTGCTCGGCGCACATTCGGCCCGATCACGTCTGCTACGCTTTTCCTTTAGGGGATGGAATCGGAAATCGTTTGCTCAACACCCCTCCTTTGCCATTTGAGGGCGCAAAATGTGAAAGGCAAACTGATGGGCACCTTTGCAACCATCCTGGTGGTCGGGGCCGCGATTTATGGACTGAACACCTGGGAACACATCGAGAGCCAGCGACAGGAAGCGGTCTGCAGGGCCGCCCGGGAGCATCTCAACAGCCTGGAAACCCAGGCGCGGGCCCTGGCCTCCGGGTTGACGGTCGAAGCCTATGCCGAGGCGGAAAAAGCCGAGGCTGGCCAGTTGGTCCTGGCACTTGATACGGCCAGGAACGAAGCAGAGGTCAATGCCGTCATCGACAAGCACGCCGCGGCCATCGAAGCACAGATAACGGCCGAAGACGCCGAGGTCCACTCCCGCAGCGATCAACCCTTCCTCGGCCAGGAACTCAAAAAGCAACGCATCCCCACCGACATCAAACAGGAATTCAAACGAGCTGAAAAAGCCGTCCTCGAGACCTGCGGGTAGCGTCGACTGCAGCTACGGATTTGTCACCAGCGAATGGATTCCAGCAAGAACAGGCTGCAACCATGCTCCGCGCTTAAAACAAAAAAACGACAAACGAGGACGCTCTTTCGCTGGATCTTGAGCAAAAGGCGAGCGCGCCGTTGCGGCGCGCTCGCCGGTCACTCAGTGCGGTGCGCGCGGGATGGTCTTGAGCAGGTCTTCGGGGCTGATGTGACCGACCACGCTGCCCGGTTGCGGCAGGTTGAGGATGTGGCCCTTCATCTTGCCGATGATGTGCATTTCGCATGGCTTGCAATCGAACTTCAGCGTCAGCACTTCATCGCCGTGAATCAGCTGCATCGGCGCGACCTTGGTGCGCACGCCGGTCACGCCCTTGGCCTGTTTCGGACACAGGTTGAAGGAGAAACGCAGGCAGTGCTTGGTGATCATCACCGGCACTTCGCCGGCTTCCTCGTGGGCCTCGTAGGCCGCGTCGATCAGCTTGACCCCATGGCGGTGATAAAAGTCGCGAGCCTTCTGGTTGTAGACGTTGGCCAGGAAGGTCAGGTGCGACTCCGGGTACACCGGCGGCGGCGTGGTTTCGGCTTTACGGCTGCCACGCGGGTGGGCGGCGACCCGCGCCTGGGTCAAGGCCTCGATCACTTCGCGGCGCAAGGCCTTGAGCTGCGAGTTCGGGATGAAGAACGCCTGCGGCGCATCCAGCTTGATGTCGATGGCGTGGTACTGGGTGGTACCCAGCTGGCCGAGCAGATCCTGCAATTGCTCCAGCGCCTGCTCCGGCTTGTTGGCCGCGCCGAACGGGCCGGCCAGCGTGACACTGGCGCTGATGCCTTCCTCGCTGGTCGCGGTCAGCTCCAGCTGTTCTTCA
This sequence comes from Pseudomonas sp. QLc11A, assembly GCF_052112305.1. Taxonomy (NCBI): domain Bacteria; kingdom Pseudomonadati; phylum Pseudomonadota; class Gammaproteobacteria; order Pseudomonadales; family Pseudomonadaceae; genus Pseudomonas; species Pseudomonas sp. QLc11A. The sequence continues at coordinate 134,366 of NZ_JAVAJJ010000017.1, read as the reverse complement.
CGCAAGCGAGCGACCCAGCTCAGGGCGATACGACGCTCAGCCGAGGTCCTTTGCAGCGCCTGTTGCCAGTTGTGATCGAGATTGCGATTCAGCGGATGGTTGGGGCGCAGCTTGTACATCCCCTCCGGCATCTCGTTGGGCTCGACGCGATAGCGATAACGCTTCTCGCCGTCCTCCTCGAATTCGCCCTTGGGTTCGGCGATGTTCGCGCGAAAACCCACCACTTCACGCTTGACCAGCACGTTGAGGCCGTCACCGTTGGACAGCGGCTCGTGCGTCACGACCTGCATGTCGCGCTTGGCGACCTTCTCGACCACACCCACCGGCAGACCGGTGAAGGTCGGCGAGTCAAAGGCGCCGATATCGATCTTGCGGTCAGTGACGAAGTAATCGGTACTGCCACGGTGGAAGGTCTTTTCCGGGTCGGGCAGGAAGAAGTGCGCGGTGCGGCCACTGGAAGCCCGGGCCAGGTCCGGGCGGTCTTCGAGGACGTCGTCGAGACGCTGGCGGTAGTAGGCGGTGATGTTCTTCACATAGCCCATGTCCTTGTAGCGGCCCTCGATCTTGAACGAGCGCACGCCGGCCTCGACCAGCGCGCGGATGTTGGCGCTCTGGTTGTTGTCCTTCATCGACAGCAGGTGCTTTTCGTAAGCGATCACCCCACCCTTTTCATCCTTGAGGGTGTACGGCAGGCGGCAAGCCTGGGAGCAGTCGCCGCGGTTGGCGCTGCGTCCGGTCTGCGCGTGGGAAATGTTGCACTGGCCGGAAAACGCCACGCACAAGGCGCCATGGATAAAGAACTCGATGGCCGCGTCGGTTTCGTCGGCGATGGCGCGGATTTCCTTGAGGTTCAGCTCGCGGGCCAGCACCAGTTGCGAGAATCCGGCCTGATCGAGAAACTTTGCCCGCTCCAGGGTGCGGATGTCCGTCTGGGTACTGGCGTGCAGTTCGATCGGCGGAATGTCCAGTTCCATCACACCCAGGTCCTGGACGATCAGCGCATCGACGCCGGCGTCGTACAACTGGTGGATCAGCTGGCGGGCCGGCTCCAGTTCGTTGTCGTGCAGGATCGTGTTGATGGTGGTGAAGATCCGCGCGTGATAACGACGGGCGAATTCCACCAGTTCGGCAATCTCGCTCACCTCGTTGCAGGCGTTGTGGCGGGCGCCGAAGCTCGGGCCGCCGATGTACACGGCATCGGCACCATGCAGGATAGCCTCGCGGGCGATGGCAACATCGCGGGCAGGGCTGAGCAATTCCAGGTGATGTTTGGGCAAAGACATAGTTTTTTTAGTCAGGCTTGTCACGGTCGAGGCGTGCATTGTAGCGGCGAAACGCCTGACCGGCACCCGTATGCTGCCCGGTGGTGGCCTTGGGCAGATCTGCCCTGCCTGAATCCATGTAGGAGCGAGCTTGCTCGCGATGGACGTTAACGATGACGCGGGCATTCTGTATGCACGCGTCGCCCTTGTGTTCATCGCGAACAAGCTCGCTCCTACATTCGATCGGCGTTGACCAAAATTTAGCCCCTGCCCAACATCCCCTGTGGGAGCGAGCCTGCTCGCGAAAGCGGTGTGACAGCCAAAATTGATGTCGACTGACACGCCGCCATCGCGGGCAAGCCCGCTCCCACAGGGGGATTTCATGTCGTACTCAGAATTTGTGCACAACAACATTCAACTGTGGGAGCGGGCTTGCCCGCGAAAGCGCTGGGTCAGTCAACACCTGTGCAAGCTGACACGCCGCCTTCGCGGACAAGCCCGCTCCCACAAAAGGTCTTATGTCGTACTCAGAATTTGTGCACATCAACATTCAACTGTGGGAGCGGGCTTGCTCGCGAAAGCGCTGGGTCAGTCAACACTCATGCAAGCTGACACTCCGTCTTCGCGAGCAAGCCCGCCCCCACAGGGTTTTGTGTGTGTGTGTTGCTGCAGTTATGCCTTGGCCGCCATCGCGGTCACTTCCACGCGCATGCCTTCCACCGCCAGCGAGGCAACCCCGACAGCGGCGCGCACCGGCCACGGCTTGGCGAAGTAGCGTTTGTAGACCTCGTTGAACGCGGCGCGGTCGGCCATGTCGGTGAGGTAGATGGTCAGGTGCATCACGCGGTCCATGGAGCTGCCGGCACGTTCCAGGGCAACCTTCAGCGCTTGCAGGGTGCATTCGCTTTGCAGGGTGATGTCGCCCAGTTCCAGGCTGCCGTCGGCACGGGTGGGGATCTGGGTGGAGACCAGCACACCGGCGAAACCGACGACGTCGGAGGAGATCGAATCGGCATCGAGGTCAGGCGTAAAGGTCAGGTCGTGGTTTGCCATTGGAATTTCTCTTGCTTGAAAGGGTAAGGCGAGCGCCTTTTGCGCCGCCAGTTTACAGGGCCATTTCCGGCGCGTCGCTAATGCGCACCGTTCGGTTGCGCATGAGCCGAGCCCTCGTCATTGCAAGGGGGAAAACTTCGCCGGCATATAGATCGTCGAGCACATGTCACGCAGTTGCGGGCCGGAGTTTTCCGGCGGCCAGACGCCGTCGGTGACCGCCTGGGTGCGCACCTGCAAGCGCTGCTCAAGGCTGGCCCACGGCCAGATGTGCAGATAGCGCGGCAGCGCGCCGTCGGTGGCGTAAAACGCCGCGTACACCGGAGAATATTGCTCGGCGGTTCGCGCCTCGATGGCTTTGCTCCAGCCGTCGAGTGTCGGCTGCAAGCCGCTGCTGACCAGGTCGTAGACGCGCAACTCATAGAACGGACCGTGCTGGCCGGCACTCAAGGGTTCGAGGAAGGGAAACAGCGTGTAGTTTTCGATGCGCAGGTCGGTGATGAACTCGTTGACGCCAAACGCCCCGCCCCCCAGCAGGAAACGCTCGCGCTCCGCTTGCCTGAGGTGTTCGTCCCCATAGCCGCGCAGCACGGCGATCTGGTTCAACGGGCCGATCTCAGAGGCCCAGCAGCCTATCAAGGTGCCGCCGACGTTCGGGTCGTCCAGCGCCGCCTCGATCTGCGCCAATGCTTGTGCCACCGTGCGCACCCGCACAGTGAAGGTGATCAGTTCAAATAAACGCATAGCGACTCCGCCGACTTGTTTGCCAAAAGCCCACAGCCTATGGCAGCCACTGCCGACGGGGTATTGAGACGAACCCCATCGATTGCGGCATTTCCCCCAGCGTTCCAGGTAATTTCTTTACGCCGGGCAACCATCGATCATTCACACAGCGTGTTCAATGCCTTCACTTAATGGCGCTTGATGCAGGAATGGCGACGAATATGCTGTGGGTACGTTTCCGTGATCTCGCATGACAACAAGAGCCCATACCATGCACAGCCCCAGAACGCTCTACCAGAAACATATCGACAGTCACACCGTCTGCGCCCTCGACGATCAGGGCCACGTGCTGCTGTACATCGACCGCCAGGTCGCCAACGAATACACCAGCCCGCAAGCCTTCAGCGGCATGCGTGACGCAGGTCGCAAAGCCTGGCGGCCGAGCGCGACGCTGGCGGTGGTCGACCACGTCAATCCCACGGCGCCGACACGCGTTGCTGCCATGCCGGACGCTGGCGGCGCCCGTCAGGTGTCCTACTTCGAAGAAAACTGCCGCGACTTCGGCATCGAACTGTTCGACGTGCTGGACAAGCGCCAGGGCATCGAGCACGTCGTGGCCCCCGAACAAGGCTTTATCCTGCCCGGTATGGTCGTTGCTGCCGGTGACAGCCACACCACCACCTACGGTGCCCTGGGTGCCTTCGGTTTCGGCATCGGCACCTCGGAAATCGAACACCTGCTGGCCTCGCAAACCCTGGTCTACAAGTGCCTGAAGACGATGCGCGTGACGGTCAATGGCCTGCTCGGGCCTGGCGTCACGTCGAAGGACATCATCATGGCCCTGATCGAGAAAATCGGCGCTTCGGGCGCCACGGGCTATGCCATCGAATTCGCCGGCCCGGCGATCAGCGATCTCAGCGTCGAAGCGCGCATGACCATCTGCAACATGGCCGTCGAAGCCGGCGCCCGAGGTGCGTTCATGGCCCCGGATGACAAGGTCTTCGCCTACCTGCAACGCAAGCCCCGCGCACCCCGGAGGCAGCTGTGGGAACAGGCCGTCGCAACATGGCGCGGCCTGAACAGCGACGAGGGTGCGGTGTTCGATCGCGAAGTCACCCTGGATGTCGCGGCGCTCGAACCCATGGTCACCTGGGGCACCAGCCCCGATCAGGCCGCACCGGTGGGCGGGCATGTGCCGGACCCGGCCGCACAGCCGGACCTGATCCTGCGTCAGGGCATGCAACGCGCCTTGAACTACATGGGCCTGGAGCCGGGCATGCCGCTCAGCGACGTGTTGATCAGCCACGCTTTCATCGGCTCGTGCACCAATGCGCGCATCGAGGACCTGCGCGATGTCGCCCGCGTCGTGCGCGGCAAACGGGTGGCGGCCCACGTGCGGGCCATGATTGTTCCCGGTTCGACGATGGTGCGTGACCAGGCCGAAGACGAAGGATTGGCGCAGATCTTCCTCGATGCCGGTTTTGAATGGCGCCAGTCGGGTTGCTCGATGTGCCTGGCCATGAATGACGATGTGCTCGCCCCCGGTGATCGCTGCGCCTCAAGCACCAATCGCAATTTTGAAGGCCGGCAAGGCGCCGGTGCGCGCACCCATTTGATGAGCCCGGCCATGGTCGCCGCCGCAGCGATTACCGGGCACTTGACCGACGTGCGCACCTTCGCGCTGGAGGCTTGAACCATGCAACCTTTCGCTATCGTCAGCGGCAGCGCCGCCCCGCTTCTGGCCGCCAACATCGACACCGACGTGATCATGCCCAAGCAGTTCCTCAAAGGGATTGATCGCAAGGGCCTGGACAAGGGGCTGTTCTTTGACTTGAGGTTCCTTGAGTCCGGCGAACCCGATCCGGGGTTCATCCTCAACCAACCCGCCTGGAGCGAGGCTGCGTTTCTGGTGGTGGGTGCCAATTTCGGCTGTGGTTCGAGTCGCGAACATGCGGTCTGGGGCCTGAAACAAGTGGGCATCCGCGCACTGATCGGCACTAGCTTCGCTGGCATTTTCTACGACAACTGCCAGCGCAATGGGGTGTTGGCAATTCAGCTGATCGAGGATCAACTCAAGCAGATTGCCGCGTTGACCAGCAACCCGGCAACGGCTCGAATCAGCGTCAACCTGCCGGAACAAACCATCGAACTGGCGGACGGTAGCGTGATCCCGTTCGAGATCGATCAACTGCGCAAGCAATCATTGCTGCTGGGGCTGGATGCCATTGGCACCACGTTGCAACGGGCCAAGCAGATACACCAGTTCGAAGCCCGGCACCTGGCGGAAAATCCCTGGCTGGTCTGATAAGGATCCTGTAGGAGCGAGCTTGCTCGCGATGATCGTTAACGATAACGCGAGCTTACTGGCTAAACGCGGCGCTCTTGAATCCATCGCGAGCAAGCTCGCTCCTACAGAGGATAATGACGCTGCTGGGGCTAGATGTCATTGGCACCACGTTGCAACGGGCCGAACAGATTCCTGTAGGAGCGAGCCTGCTCGCGATGGTCGTTAACGATAACGCGTGTTTACTGGCTAAACGCGGCGCTCTTGAATCCATCGCGAGCAAGCTCGCTCCTACAGAGGATAATGACGCTGCTGGGGCTGGATGCCATTGGCACCACGTTGCAACGGGCCGAGCAGATTCCTGTAGGAGCGAGCTTGCTCGCGATGATCGTTAACGATAACGCGAGCTTACTGGCTAAACGCGGCGCTCTTGAATCCATCGCGAGCAAGCTCGCTCCTACAGAGGATAATGACGCTGCTGGGGCTGGATGCCATTGGCACCACGTTGCAACGGGCCGAACAGATTCCTGTAGGAGCGAGCTCGCGATGGTCGTTAACGATAACGCGTGCTTACTGGCTAAACGCGGCGCTCTTGAATCCATCGCGAGCAAGCTCGCTCCTACAGAGACAGATGACGAAAATACTCCTCTAGAAACTCGACGCAAACCCGCAGTTTGGCCGACTGGCTCAGCCGCGTCGGGTACACCGCCCACACGTTGGCGCTCTGGGTGTATTCGTGCAGCACTTGCACCAGTCGTCCCTGCTCCAGCATCGGCTTCACATCCCACATCGAGCGCAACAGAATCCCGCCGCCACTCAAGGCCCACTGCAACACGATCTCACCGTTGTTGGAGGATAACGGCCCGCTGACACGCACCGATTCTTCCTGCCCGTCCTTCGTCAGGTTCCATACACCGAACGCGTTGTTGCGCTCCTTGAGCACCAGGCAATCGTGGTCCTTGAGGTCCGCCAGCGACTGCGGCACACCGCGCCGCTCCAGGTACTCGGGCGTCGCACACAGCACCCGCCGGTTGCTCACCAGTTTGCGCCCCAGGTGCTGGCCCGGCAGGTCATCCCCTACGCGGATCTCCAGATCGAAGCCCTCGCCAACGATATCGACCACGCGGTCGAACACGTCCAGGCGCAGTTCGAGTTTCGGATAGGTCTGCGACAGCTCGCAGATGGCCGGCGCCACATGGTTGCGGCCAAAACCAAAGCTGCTGCAGATGTGCAACGAACCCATGGGCTGTTGCCGCGCCTCGGATATTTCGCCGACGAAATCATCGAAGTCACCCAGCAACTTCTCCGCCCACACCCGCACCCGCTCACCGTCGTCGGTCAGTGCGATGCGTCTTGTCGTGCGGTGCAGCAGGCGGGTCGAGAGCGTGGTTTCCAGCACGGAAATGCGTTTGCTGATGTAGGCCGGCGAATACCCCAGCTCCTCGGCGGCGCTGGCGAAGCCGTTTTTGCGCACGACGGTGAGGAACACCTTGAGGTCTTCAGGCAAGGGAAATTGATCACGATTCGTGTTCATACGCCTCATACTTTTGCTGTTTATCGCGTTATTCGCGAAGGATAGCATCGATCTACCGAGTGGCAATCCATCCCCGGCCAACCGTGGTTTCTGAATCCTCGATAAAAACAACATGAGGAAAGCGCGACATGAACAAGCCCTACGAGCAAACCCTTAACACCCCCGACAGCGGTTTCGTGCAACGCCTGCGCAGCCTCTGCGCCTACGAAATCGGCGTCATCCCGCTGCCGATCTTTCTCGGCATCGCGGTCATCGTTTATCTCTCGGCCCATCTGGGCTTCCTGCCCAAGAACATGATCGGCGGGCTCGCCGTGATCATGACCATGGGCGTGTTTTTCGGCCAGCTGGGCTCGCGCCTGCCGATCCTCAAGGAAATCGGCGGCGGCGCCATCCTGTGCCTGATGCTGCCCTCGATCCTGGTGTTCTACGGCTTCTTCGGGCCGGCGACGATCGACGCGACCAAAATGCTCATGAAGGAAGCCAACTTCCTGTACTTCGTGATCGCCAGCCTGGTGGTCGGCAGCATTCTGGGGATGAGCCGCTTCATCCTGGTCCAGGGCATGCTGCGGATGTTCATCCCCCTGCTTGTCGGCACCCTGGCCGCCGTTGCCAGCGGGTTGCTGGTCGGCAAACTGGTGGGCTACAGCTTTCACCACACGTTCTTTTTCATCATCGTGCCGATCATTGGCGGCGGGATCGGCGAAGGGATTCTGCCCCTGTCGCTGGCCTACTCGGCGATCCTCGGCGGCACCCCGGATATCTACGTGGCGCAACTGGCGCCCGCCGCCGTGGTCGGCAACATCGCGGCGATCATCTGTGCCGGTTTTCTCGCGCGCCTGGCCCTCAAGCGCCCGAACATCAATGGCGAAGGTTCGCTGATTCGCGCCAAGGACGAGAACGATAAATTCAAGGTCAAGGAAGACACCGGCTCCCTTGTCGACTTCCGCGTCATGGGTGCCGGGGTCCTGGTGATCTGCGCGTTCTTCGTCCTCGGTGGCCTGCTGGAAAAAGTCGTGGACATTCCCGGCCCGGTGATGATGATCCTCGTGGCGGTGCTGTTTAAGTACCTCCGGGTGCTGCCGGAGAAACTCGAGAAAGGCGCCAACACCTTTTACAAGCTGGTGTCGTCGGCCTTCATCTGGCCGGTCATGATCGGCCTGGGCATGCTCTACGTGCCGCTGGACAGCGTGGTGAAAGTGTTCTCGGTCGGCTATGTGCTGGTGTGCGTTTCGGTGGTGATATCGATGACCGTGGCCGGCTTTTTCATCGGCAACCTGATGAAGATGTACCCCATCGAATCGGCCATCGTGACCTGCTGTCACAGCGGCCTGGGCGGCACCGGAGACGTGGCGATCCTCTCGGCTTCCAACCGCATGTCGCTGATGCCGTTCGCGCAGATTTCCACGCGCATTGGCGGGGCTTCGACGGTGATTCTGGCGACGATACTGTTGCGCCTGTTTGTCTGAAGTTCTCAACACACAAACCCTGTGGGAGCGAGCTTGCTCGCGATAGCGTTGTGCCTGATACATAGATGTTGAATGTACGACCGCAATCGCGAGCAAGCTCGCTCCCACAGGAGGTGCGGTGTTCAAACTATTAGCTGAACAGAACACCGGCCCCGTGCCGGTGTTTTGCATTGTGAGGTTGTTATCGGCCCAGCCGATTCAAACCTGCGAATTATCGATTTGTGCAGCAGTGCGTGGACCGCGAGCATGGCGTCACTTCCAACAACAAAAACCAAGGACCCGCCATGACCGCCCGATTTCACAACCCAGTGGATACCCGTTTCGGCTGGGGCAGCCTGCAAGAGCTGGCCGCCATCACCGAACACCAGAACGTTGCCGTCGTAACCTTTCCCGAAGCCCGTGACCTGGGGCTGGTGGATCGCCTCCAGGCGCTGCTGGGTGAACGTCTGGTCTACGTGATCGAAGATGTCCAGCCCAACCCCGATGTCGCGCAACTGCGCGCGACCTATGAACGCTTCTGGCAGGAAGCCGGCGATTGCCATGCGGTGATTGCCGTCGGAGGCGGCAGTGCCATCGACACGGCTAAAGCGCTGATTGTCGGCACCGAGTCAGGCCGTTTCGATGAACTGCTGGCATTGCTGGCAAGCGGCAAACCCTTCGTTCCGGTACGCAGCAAACAGCTGATCGCAGCCCCGACCACGGCAGGCACCGGCAGTGAAGTCACGCCTTGGGCGACGATCTGGGACGCGGCCAACCACAAGAAGTATTCCCTGCACCTGGACTGTACCTGGCCAAAGGTCGCGATCATCGATCCGCAATTGATGCTCACGGTGCCGGCCAGCGTCACCGTGTCCACAGGCCTGGATGCCTTGTCCCACGCACTGGAATCGATCTGGAACATCAACGCCAACCCGCTTTCCGACACCTTCGCCATCTCTGCCATCGAGGACATCCTCGAATGCCTGCCCTTGCTGCGGCGTGACCTGTCCAGCCAGGAACTGCGTTCACGGATGGCCCTCGCCGCACTCAAGGCCGGCATGGCGTTCTCCAACACCAAGACCGCGCTGGCCCACTCCATTTCCTATGAGATGACCTTGCACTACGGTCTGCCCCACGGCATCGCCTGCTCCTTCACCTTGCCTCTGGTGTTGGGCCTTGCCTGGGGCCACGACGCAACGCGTGACAAGACCCTGCAACGGGTTTTCGGACCAGACCTGGACAAAGCCCAGGCCCGTTTGCGCGCCTTCCTGCACAGCCTGGATGTGAAGACCGAATTCGCCGACTACGGCGTAACGGCCGAAGAGGCGCAAGTCATGATCGATTTCGCCCTGCAGGGCGCACGCGGCAAGAACTTCATCGGCTCACGAGCGGCCTAGGGCTCGACAGCCCCCCAAGACACTACACTGCCAGCGGCGTAACGAGCCGCGACGATTTCCTGCCGCACCTGAAAAAGAGTGCACCCTGCGCCGCAACTCGCAGGGAACGAACAAGAATAAGGAAAAGATCATGAATCGTGCCCAAACCATGCCAGGTCTCGCCGTACACACCGCATCGTTTCGCGTGGCCCAGTGGCGCATGCTGCTGGCCGCCATGTTTTGCTATCTGTTTTTCTATACCGGGCGACAAACGTTCGGTTTCGCCATTCCCGGCATCCAGGCCGAGTTCGGCTTTACCAAAGAGCACCTTGGCTGGGTATCGGCCGTCATGCTCTGGGCCTACGCCATTGGCCAGGCCATCAACGGCAACCTCGCCGACAAGTTCGGTGGCCGACGCATCATGACCCTGGGCGCCGTGCTGTCCTGCGGCGCCAACTGGGTGACCAGTTTCGCCAGCAACTTTGCCGCGTTGATTTTGCCTTGGGGCATCAATGGCTACTTCCAGGCATTGGGCTGGGCGCCGGGCAGTCGGCTGATCTCCAACTGGTGGAGCGCGGGCGAACGCGGCAAGGTCTACGGCTTGTATGTGTTTGCAGCCGGCTGCGCGTCGGTGCTGTCCTACGTGACCTCGATCGTCGTACTTGAGGTGATGCATCTGGAATGGCGCTGGATCTTCCGCCTGCCCGTATTGCTCATGCTGGCGGGCGGCATCCTCTTCTACCTGGTGGCCCGCGAGCGTCCGCAAGACCTGGGGTTCGAACCGCTGGCCGACACGGGCGTGGCCAACGCCGAGGACAAGAACCATGAGGTGGCGCACGGTGAAACCGAAACATCGGCGCAACGCTACAAAGCGGTACTGAAGAACTTTCGCCTGATCATCGCCGCCGTGTCCCTGGGGTTCCAGAACGCTGCCCGCTACGGTTTGATCGTCTGGGTGCCGGTGCACTTCCTGGGCGCCAACTGGAAAAGCGGCGACAGCATGATCGATCCGAAATGGATCACCGTGGCGCTTCCGGTCGGCATGGCCATCGGCGCGCTGAGCAACGGCTGGATCTCGGACAAGCTGTTCGGCTCCAAGCGCTACCTGGCGATCATGCTCTACATGTTCCTCGGTGCGGCCACCAGTCTGTGGATGTGGACCCTTGCCCCCCACAGCGCGACCGGCCTTGTGGCGTTGTTCCTCTGCGGTTTCTTCGTGTACGGCCCCGCTTCCAGCTTCTGGGCACTGTGCCCGGACCTGGTGGGCGCCAAGCGTGCCGGCACGGCGACCGGCGTGATGAACTTCTCTTCCTATCTGTTCGCCGGCCTGGCGGAACCACTGATCGGCAGTATGCTCGACAGTACCGGCAACACCTCGCTGATCTTCATCGTGGTCACCAGCGCCTGCCTGTGCAGTGCGATTGTCGCGTTGTTCATCAGGCGTTGATTGCCGGGCACGGCAGGTTGAATCGAAGGCGCGGCTTCTGAACAGGATCGTCTATGTACCAGTACCACAAGTGGCTACGTTCATTTCATGCAGTGGCCAAGACCGGCAGCTTCACCCTCGCCGCCGAGTACCTGAGCGTCGGCCAGCCCACGGTCAGTGAGCAGGTCAATGCCCTGGAGAAGAAGTTTTCCGTGGAGCTGTTCCATCGCCGCGGCCGCTTTATCGAAATGAGTGCCGCCGGGCACCAACTCTATGCGATCACCCAGGGCCTGTTCGGCCAGGAGGATGAAGCCGTGCAACTGCTGCAGAGTTTCAAGCAACGCAAGACCGGCATGCTGCGCCTGGGCGCAGTGTCCCCGCCCATTGCGATGAACCTGACCTACGAACTGATGCAGCGGCACCCGGACATCGAGCTGGAAACCTCGTTTTCTCCGGAAAAAGAGACCCTGGATCGCCTGTTCAACTTCGATATCGATGTGGCGATCCTGGCCCTGTCCGAATTCGACCAGCGTTTTGACACGCAGCTTTACCGGCGCTACCCGATCATTGCGGTGGTGCGCGAGGACCATCCCTGGGCCCGGCAGAAAGAAGTACATGTCGAGCAGATCAGCGAAGAGAAATGGGTGCTGCGGGAAAAAAGCTCCCGCACTCGCCAATTGGTAGAGGAAAGCTGCAAGCGCCTGGGCGTCGCCCTCAATTGCGTCATGCAGTTGAACAGCCGCGAGGCCATCGTCCATGCCATCGCCAAGGGCATCGGTATCGGTTTCGTCTCGGCCGTCGAGTACGCCGAAACGCCCGGCACCAAACCGATCACCTTCGTCAATCACCCGTTTTCCATCGACTACCACCTGTGCTGCCTGGGCATTCGCCGAAACCGGCCGATGATCGCGGAGCTGTTCGACTCGAGCCCAACGCCGGCCACCTGATTTCGTCTCACCCTTGAGCAATCCACAGGCCTACTTCCTGGCGACAGGAGGGACGGCCTGCCCACAACAAAAAATGGAGAAATACCATGAACTACCAACAACCGACCCAACTGCAAGCCGTGGTCCTGGACTGGGCCGGCACCGTTGTCGATTTCGGCTCCTTCGCCCCCACGCAGATTTTCGTCGAGGCCTTTGCCGAGTTCGGCGTCGCCGTTTCGCTGGAAGAAGCCCGGGGCCCGATGGGCATGGGCAAGTGGGATCACATCCGCACCCTGTGCAATCAGCCGCAGATCGCCGAGCGCTACCGTGCCGTGTTTGACCGCCTGCCGACCGATGACGATGTCACCGCACTGTACGAACGCTTCATGCCGCTGCAGATCGAGAAAATCGCCCTGCACTCGGCCCTGATACCCGGCGCCCTGAACACCATCGATGCCTTGCGCGACAAGGGCCTGAAAATCGGCTCCTGCTCCGGTTACCCGGCCGTGGTCATGGAAAAAGTGGTCGAACTGGCGCGGCACAATGGCTACGTGGCGGACCATGTGGTGGCCACCGACGAGGTGCCGAACGGCCGCCCCTACCCGGCCCAGGCCCTGGCCAACGTGATTGCCCTGGGGATCAGCGACGTCGCCGCCTGCGTCAAGGTCGACGACACCTGGCCCGGCATTCTGGAAGGCCGTGCCGCCGGGATGTGGACGGTCGCGCTGACCTGTTCCGGCAATGCCCTGGGCTTGACCTACGAGCAATACAAGGCCCTGCCTTCCGACAGGCTGGACAGTGAGCGGGCCCGCATCGTCAGGATGTTCGAAGGCTCCCGCCCGCACTACCTGATCGACACCATCGTCGATCTGCCGGCGGTCATCGAAGACATCAATGCCCGACTGGCGCGAGGTGAAACACCGCAAGGATCCTGAACGGATTCAGGCGTCAAGCGGCCGTCCCTCGGGCGGCCGCCTCACTTGAAAAAATCACTCGGCGTCTTGCCGAACTGCTTCTTGAACATGGTCGTGAACGCGCTCGGGCTGTCGTATCCCAGCTCCCCGGCGACGTCGATGATCTTCTCCCCGACGGCGATGCGTTCCAGCGCCAGCAGCAGTCGCGCTTGCTGGCGCCATTGGCCAAAAGTCATGCCGGTTTCCTTGCGAAAGCGGCGCTGGATGGTTTTGGCGTCGAGGCTCAACCGCGCGCTCCAGTCCGACAAGGTCGAGCCATCGCCCGGGTCCTGCTGCAACGCGCTACAGATCTGGCTGATCCGTTGATCGCTGGGCTGCGGCAGGTTCAATGGCAAGGTCGGCAGTATCGTCAGTTCATCCAGGATCAGCCGCAGCACCCGGGCTTCCCGCGAGTCCGGATCGCAATTGAAATCGAAATCCACCGAGACCTTGATCAGCTCACTGAGCAACGCGGACACACTCACCGCGCGGGTTTCACCGGGCAGGTCCGGGCTCGCGCCGGGGTGCACAAACACGCTGCGCATCTTGATCGGCCCGACGCAGCGAATCGAGTGCACTTCCCCACTCGGCATCCAGATGCCACGGCTCGGCGGCACTGTCCATTGGCTGGTGGCGGCGTGCACCACCATCACGCCTTCGATGGCATAGATCAGTTGATGCTTTTCATGGGAATGCGGCGCGATAAACCAGTTTTCCGGGTAGTCGGTCGCACTGCTGCGAACACTCCAATCGCCCTGGTCGATCTCCGCAAGAAATGTCTGCAATGACTTGATCATGACGCCCTTTTTGCGATGGTCGGCGCCCGAGTTGCGCGAGACGGGCGACTTTGTGGGCCATAGGATAACGCCGAACTCTGAAATTGGCTGCGCCTTGCGTTCGCGGCTCGCGTTTTTTATCCGGAAACCTGCCTATGTCGACCACCACCCTCAGTTCGCCCTCACCCACCGCCTCGGTCGCCAGCCAGGCCAGCCCCCTGGTCATGCGCGTCATCGGCGCCTGTGCGTTGGCGCACCTGATCAACGACCTGATCCAGGCCGTGCTGCCGTCGATCTATCCGATGCTCAAGGCCAGCTATGGCCTGAGCTTCACCCAGGTCGGCCTGATCACCCTGACCTTCCAGCTCACTGCCTCATTGCTACAGCCCTGGATCGGCTTCTACACCGACCGTCATCCCAAACCGTGGCTGCTGCCGGCCGGCATGGTCTGCACCCTGATCGGTATCCTGATGCTGTCGATGGTCGGCAGTTTCCCGGCGATTCTCGTGGCCTCGGCGCTGGTGGGGGTTGGCTCGTCGACCTTTCACCCGGAGACCTCGCGGGTGGCACGCCTGGCCTCGGGCGGTCGCTACGGCCTGGCGCAATCGACCTTTCAGGTCGGCGGCAACGCCGGCAGCGCCTTCGGCCCCTTGCTGGCCGCCGCGATCATCATTCCCTATGGCCAGGGCAACGTCGCCTGGTTCGGCCTGTTCGCGGTGTTCGCCATCCTCGTGCAATATGGCCTGAGCCGCTGGTATCGCAATCACCTGAACCTGTTCAAGCTCAAGCAAGGCAGCAAGGCCACCCACGGCTTGTCGAAACGGCGGGTGACCTTCGCTCTGATCGTGTTGGCGCTGTTGGTGTTTTCCAAATACTTCTACATGGCCAGCTTCACCAGCTACTTCACCTTCTACCTGATCGAAAAATTCGACCTGTCGGTAGCCAGTTCGCAGCTGTACCTGTTCCTGTTCCTCGGTGCCGTCGCGGCGGGTACGTTCTTTGGCGGCCCGATCGGCGACCGGATCGGCCGCAAGCAGGTGATCTGGTTCTCGATCCTCGGCGCTGCGCCGTTCACCCTCGTCCTGCCCTACGTCGACCTGTTCTGGACGGGCGTGCTGAGCATGATCATCGGTTTCATCCTCGCCTCGGCATTCTCGGCCATCGTGGTCTTCGCCCAGGAACTGGTACCCGGCAACGTCGGCATGATCGCCGGGGTGTTCTTCGGCCTGATGTTCGGATTCGGCGGAATCGGTGCTGCGCTGCTGGGGCACCTGGCGGATATCCATGGCATCGAGTATGTCTACACGCTGTGTTCGTACCTACCGCTGCTGGGAATTCTGACCATACTGTTGCCGTCTACTGGACAACGCTCGTCGGGAGCGTGAATAGCCATCAGGAGGCCCCCCCCCATGAAAATCGTAGTCACCAGCGTACTCGTCGATGATCAGGCCAAGGCACTTGCCTTCTACCGGGATGTCCTCGGCTTTGAACTCAAGCATGACATTCCCATGGGCGAACACCGCTGGCTGACGCTGACGTCCCCCGGGGATCCCGATGGCGTTGAACTGCTGCTGGAGCCCAATGCCCACGGCGCGGCTAAAACCTTCCAGAGCGCGATCAAGCAGGACGGCATTCCCTGCACGTTTTTCGGCGTCGATGACGTGCAAGCCGAATATGCCCGGCTCAGTGCCGCCGGCGTTCAGTTCACCCGCCCGCCGACGGTGAGGGGACCGGTCACCCTCGCGGTACTGGACGACACCTGCGGCAACCTCATCCAGATCGTCCAGCACCACTCAACCACTGACAGCAGCTGAGCGCTGATGGCGGTTCGACCGTGAAAGGCACGCCTGAATCTGGTCAGACAAACCTGACCAGATTGAGTGCCGGCAAAGGTCCGCCAGGAAACTGCACCAGCCGGGCGCCGACGTCGAGCATCCCCAGGTCGATGCCGAAGAAGCCCAGGCGGTTGATCAAGCCACCGACCGTCTCCCTGGCTTGCGGGTCATCGCCGGAGACAAACAGCACGCGGCGCCCGCCTTCCCTCCCCGGGTCGGCGCAAATCAGTTGCGGTTGCAGGTGATTGAATGCCTTGACCACCCGGGCACCGGGTACCAGCTCGGAGAACACCGCGCTGGATGTCCGGCCCTGCAAGTCGACGCCCTTGAACAGCGGTGCCTCGATCGGGTTGTTGGCATCGATCACAATCCGTCCGGCGAAGTCCGGCAGCCCTGCCAGTGCTGCCGGCAACTTCGACCAGTTCACCGCGACCAGCACGATCGGCTGTGCGGCGGCCTCCTCCCGGGTGCCCGCCTTGACCAGCGGCCCTAGCTCCCTGACCCGCTCAGCCAGCGACGCCGGGCCACGGCTGTTGGAAAGGATGACACTGATCCCCTTGCTTGCCGCTGCCCGGGCAAAAGCACTGCCGATAGCGCCCGCGCCGATCACACCGATGGTGGTCATGTTGAAAATTCCTCGTTCAATGAAAGAAAGGGATCAGGCCGTGAAACCGCCGTCTGCGACGATGTCGGCGCCGGTGATGAAGGCTGCTTGCGGGCCGGCGAGGAAGGCCACGAGGCTGGCAATTTCGTGGGGCTGGCCGTAGCGGCCAACAGCGATGCCGGGCTTGACGAAATCGCTGACCGCGCCGCCATCCGGGTTCATGTCGGTATCGGTCGGGCCCGGGTGCACGGTGTTGACCGTGATGCCTTTTGGTCCCAGGTCACGCACCAGGCTGCGATTGAAACCGGTGATCGCGCCTTTGGTCAGGGTGTACAGGGAGGCAGTGGGGAATGCGGCATAACGGGTCATCGACGAACCGATATGGATGACGCGGCCGCCGTCCTTCATCTGGCGCACGGCTTCCTGGCTGGCCACGAACACGCCGGTGACGTTGACCGCGATCATGCGCTGGTAGGTTTCGAACTCGATGTCTTCGATCGGGCCGCCGAGGGCCAGGCCGGCATTGTTGACCAGAATATCGATGCGCCCGAAGGTGTCGACGGTTTGCGCAACCGCCGCACGCATCGCTTGCGGTTCACCGGCATCCGCCGCAATCGCCATGGCGCGGCCGCCTTCGCTGGCAATGGCCTGCACCACTTCCCGGGCCTTGTCCGGCGAGGCGCTGTAGGTCAGTGCCACCTGCGCACCGTCGGCGGCCAGGCGCCTGGCAATTGCTGCGCCGATCGAACGCGAGCCGCCGGTAACCAGGGCAACTTTTCCGGCAAGCGGGAGGGTTTGGGTCGTCATGATGGATTCACTCTCGGGTTAAGGTGAAATCATCATGGCCGCGCCAATACTTAATGATTAGAGTGCAATGACTTAAATCACTTTCAAGCATTCGTATCAGGTGAGCGATGGAAACCCTGGCCAATCTGGAGTCTTTTGTCCGTAGCGCGCAGGCCGGCAGCTTTTCGGCCGCGGCCCGTCATCTCGCCCTGACGCCTGCCGCTGTCAGCCGCAATGTGGCGATGCTTGAACGCAACCTTGGCGTCCGCTTGTTCCATCGCTCGACCCGCAAGCTGACATTGACCGAAGCCGGCGAGCACTTCCTGGCGTCCATCGGCGGCAACCTCGACGCCTTGCAACACGCGATCAGTTCAGTGGCGACCGATCAGGGCGAACCTTGCGGGCAACTGAAGGTGAGCATGGCGCCGACCTTTGGCATCAGCCACGTGCTGCCTCTGCTACCGGCGTTTCTGGCCCGTTATCCGTTGATTCGCCCGGAATGGCATTTCGAGAACCGCCAGGTAGACCTGATCGCCGATGGTTATGACGTGGCCATCGGCGCTGGCTTTGAGCTGGCCCAAGGCGTCATTTCACGACCGTTGGCCCCTGCTCATGTCATCGCTGTCGCTTCACCGGATTACCTGCGGGGCCGTCCTGTCCCCGCGACCCCGGACGCACTCGAAGACCTTGAAGGCATCTTGATGCGATCCCCCCAGACCGGTCGGGTACGTTATTGGAACATGCGCAACAAGGCCGGCGTGGAAGTGCCCGCGCAAGTCAGGGAAAGCATCATCGTCAACGATCCCGTTGCCGTGCGCGAGGCGGTATTGCTGGGGCTGGGCGTAGGGTTTCTCGCCGTGGAGGATGTGCAAGGCTGGATCGAACGCGGCGATCTGCTGCGCCTGGTGCCGGACTGGTACGCCGATGCCGGCACCATTTCCATGTACTTCGCCACACGCGCCCTCATGCCGGCCAGGACCCGGGCGTTCATCGACTTCATCAGCGAGGCATTTGAACAGCGACAGCTGGCGCGCAGGTTTTCCGGGGGCGAGGGTTGAGCTCAGGGAAAGCCACCTGTGCTCCTGATCATTTCTGCTACCAACCCTGTAGCACTCGGTAACACCCGGCCCCAATGCGGTGCGTCTTTCAAACGCCTTGCCGTGCGCCACCCCGCTCCACACGGGGCCACCCGCCATGGCGTACTTTGTGCATCCAAAGGCCATCCTCCTCTGCCTGTAGTCGCCATGCGCCCCAAGGAACTGAAACTCTGGACCACCGGAGTCGCCCACCTGCTCGACCTGCCTGCCGGGCATGCGCGGCTGTCGGGATTGAGCCACTGGCTTCGACAAATCTGCCCGGTCGATCATTTCGTGTTGTTTGTCTACGAAGGCAATCACCGGCCACTGGCGTTGTTCGATACGTTTTCGGCGGACAAACGCGCGGTGTATGTCGACGACTACCAGTGCGGGCCTTACCTGCTCGATCCGTTCTACCTGGCCTGCACCCGCGGCCAGGCGCCGGGGCTGTGGCGTCTGCGCCAGTTCGCCCCCGACCATTTCTACCTTGGCGAATACTTCCTGACCTATTACCAGCAAACAGGGCTGGCCGAGGAAGTGGCGTTTTTCGTCGACCTCGGCAACGGCGCCATGGCGGTGTTGTCGCTGATGCGTTCCAGTGCCAGTTGCGCCTTCAGCCGGGACGAAATGCAGCTCGTCGAGTGTGCGCAAGCGGTGGTCGAACAGGTCATCAACGAAGCCTGGCGCTTGCGCCAGGCCCAACAACCGCGACCGGCGCAGGACCTGGACTTCAAGATCCGCGAAGCCTTCGACCACTTCGGCGCGCACATCCTCACCGGGCGCGAGCAGGAGATTGTCCAGCTGTTGCTGCGCGGCCACTCCAGTGCTTCGGTGGCTGAGCAACTGAACATCAGTCCCGGCACGGTGAAAATTCACCGCAAGAACATCTACGCCAAGCTGGGCATTGGCAGCCAGTCGGAGTTGTTGGGGTTGTTCATTCGGGAGCTGACGGAGGATCCGTTGCAGGCGCCCGGCCTCAAGCTACAAGCCTGATGCCCATTGGTATACGCATATCCCTGTGGGAGCGAGCTTGCTCGCGATTGCGGCCATACATTCAACATCCATGTGTCTGACACACCGCCATCGCGAGCAAGCTCGCTCCCACAGGTCTACTGGTGATCTGAAGATTGTGGTCAGCGCGAATCAAGCTGATCCTGCTCCCCTGGGCTCAAGCTGCAAGCCTGATACCTGTCGGTAAGCAGAAAACCCTGTGGGAGCGGGCTTGCCCGCGATACCGGCAGCACATTCAACATTGATGTGTCTGACATACCGCCATCGCGGGCAAGCCCGCTCCCACAGGTCTACTGGTGATCTGAAGATTGTGGTCAGGGCGGATCAAGCTGATCCAGCACCCGGTTCACCGCCAACTCCCCCAACATGATCACCTGCGCGATGCCCAACAGCGCATTGCGGCTCGACCCTTCCAGATGATCCACCAGATCGTTGGCCATGACATTGGCCGACGCCAGCGACTCGCAGGCGTGCACCAGCAAGGTTTCGGTATTGAGCTCGGGATTGACGATGAACATCGTGCTGGGTTTTCGCGGCGTCGCCATGATATGGGGGCCGGGATTGAGGTTGTGATCGAAACTTTCGCACGGAGATGCCGGATCAGTGTCCGGCGGGTTGGGTGTGACTTTGAACATAGTGAAACTCCTCGCATCGTAAAAAGGAGCCATCACTCTCACGCTACCAAACGTAGGGTGGTGGCCATACGCAGGTTGGTAGACCGGGATACGAGGAGACCGGCGCGCCCGAAGGCGCCCTGTGCATGGCCACCATAGAGCAGAGTAGAAAAACACTGCAGATGATGAAGCATTGCACCTCGCATACCTGGGCTACCAAACCCGATCACTGTTGTTTTCCAGCGACCGGCAAACGATAAAACCCAGGCCCGAAGCGCACAAGCCGGCGGATTCTGGCGTACCTGTAGGCAATGACGCAAGGTGTTGTAGCTTGCGGGAAGTAACGCTGACAGCGACTAAACACGAACATCTCAGCCGTGAATTTACGCGACCCACTTGCGTTGAAATTCCTAGGGAACCAGAGGAAATATCCGACGTACTTTTAAGGTTGGCGGTCGGAAGCGTGAGTATTAACTTGGCCGCTCTCAACATTCAGGGTGAAACGATTACATGCGCGAGACAAGGGTCGACAAAGTCAATTGCCCGGATGGCGACATTTGGCGTTATGATCACGTCAAATGTCGCATGGAGGTAATCGGTATGCCCGCCGTCAGATCCACAGAAAATGAAGTCGTTGGAACGGAGGCAAAGCGTCTCGCCCGCAAGCCGACTGAGGTGCTGCTACATGGCCGTAGTGGCGATACGCGCATGTTGATCATCCGATACACCCAGGAAGGCTTTGATCTGAGCGACGTCAGGGACATGATTTCCATATCCGGCCTGTACATGGAACACGACCTTGTTCAGCGCATTACCGGGAAATCCCTCAGAACTGTGCAGCGCTTGGCAAAGGAGACCCAGCCAGTTCGGCTGAACCAGCAACAAAGCACCGTCGCCTTTCAGTTTGCACAGGTACTCGAGCACGCCATCAATGTGTTTGGCGATCAGCAGTTGGCTGAGGACTGGCTGAGAAAACCCTGCAAGTACCTGGAGGGTCATATTCCGCTGGAACTGATCGACAACTCACTGGGTTTCCAGGTGGTAGAGGACTATCTGACCCGAATTGAACATGGGGTTTATCAATGAATCCTTTGCCTTGGGATGGGAAGTGGCACGCTTGGCGTCTGGACCGTGCAGTTTTCAAGGACTCATGGGATAGCGGCATTGGTGCGCAACAATCCGGCGGCCGATGGAACCCTCCTGGCCGTCGGGTCATTTACGCTTCGGCTGACCCGGCTACTGCGATTTTAGAAGTCGCCACCCACGCTGGCTTCGATACGCTCGACAGGGTGCCTTATGTGCTGACGTGTTTCGAAGTGCTGGATTCGAATGTCATCAAGGTCGTTCAGCCCGAAGATGTGCCGAACCCGAACTGGCTCATTCCGTCTGAACTTTCACCCAATCAACAGCATTTTGCTGATGAGCTACTGGCCGAACACCCATTCGTGCTTATTCCGTCTACGGTTACCCGCCACTCCTGGAACCTGCTGGTCAGTTGCGATTTGGCAGCGGACCAATTCAAGCTTGTTTCGCAGGAGCGTTTTGGACTGGATACCCGCTTACTGAAATGAATGAGAGTGTCGACCTTGCCCATCAGAACCTCAAATGTAGCCAGTCGCGTGTGATCTCTACACTTCACACCCACTGAACACCTGCTCCACTCCCCTCCTATCCCCCAAGGGATATATACACCGCAAAACCCCCATTGCTAGTTTGGCCCCCGACGCACTGATTCATCACTGCAAGGGAGCCCGCCTCGTGAACAACACCCCGCCAAGCGATATCGAATTCTGCAATGTGGTCAAACGCTATGGCGAGGTGCAGGCCGTCAGCGGTCTGGATTTCGCGGTACGGCGTGGCTCGTTTCATTCCTTTCTCGGTGGCTCGGGCTGTGGCAAGACCACCACCCTGCGCATGATCGCCGGTTTCGAACAGCCCACCAGCGGCGAGGTCCGTCTGGCCGGTAAAAGCGTGGCCGGTGTGCCGGCGTTCGAGCGGCCGGTGAACATGGTGTTCC
Source organism: Pseudomonas sp. QLc11A (assembly GCF_052112305.1). Taxonomy (NCBI): domain Bacteria; kingdom Pseudomonadati; phylum Pseudomonadota; class Gammaproteobacteria; order Pseudomonadales; family Pseudomonadaceae; genus Pseudomonas; species Pseudomonas sp. QLc11A. The sequence continues at coordinate 112,668 of NZ_JAVAJJ010000017.1, read as the reverse complement.
AGCATTACGCGTTGTTCCCGCACCTGACCGTGGCGCAGAACATTGCCTACGGCCTGCGCTATCGCACACCGCGCCCGGACAAGAAACAGCAACTGCGCATGGCCGATGAAGCGCTGGAAATGGTGCGCCTGAGCGGCTTCGGCCAGCGCAAGCCGAGCGAGCTTTCCGGCGGCCAGCAACAGCGTGTCGCCCTCGCCCGCGCGCTGGTCAACAAGCCGACGGTGTTGCTGCTCGACGAGCCGCTGGCCGCGCTGGACCGCAAGCTGCGCAAGGAGATGCAATCGGAGTTGCTGCGTTTGCAGCGTGAGGTCGGCATCACCTTCGTGCTGGTCACCCACGACCAGGAAGAAGCCCTGTCGATGAGCGACAGCATCAGCGTGATGCACAACGGTTCGATCATCCAGACCGCCACCCCGGAGCAACTCTACGAGGCTCCGGCCAGCCGCTACGTCGCCGACTTTATCGGCGAGTCCAACCTGTTCGACGGCACCGTGCGCCAGCTCAACGGCAATTCGGTGGTGCTGCGTACCGAGCAGGGTCTGGAACTGACCAGCCCGCTGACGCCCACCGGCAAAGCCCTGAGCGCCAACACAGCCGGTTGCATCGCGGTGCGCCCGGAGCTGATCAGCATCGCCGGCGCCCATGCCGAGATGAGCCGCGAAGTGAAGCTGCCGGGCTGCGTCGAAGACCGGATCTACCTGGGAAACTCCACCGAATACCGCGTACGCACCCAGGCCTTCGGCGTGGTTTGCGTGCGGGTGCCGCGCCAGCAGGATCACGGCGCCAATGCCTTCGAACACGGCGCAGCGGTTCGCGTCGGCTGGGATCACGCCAATGGGTTGGCCATGGCGTTGTAAATCATCGATTCGTTTCATCAACCGGATGTGGAGCGTGCTATGGACCAGAAGACTTTTATAAAAACCCTGCGCAGCTGGCAGAACGGCTCGATCAGCCGCCGCGAGTTTCTTGGCCGCACCGGCCTCGGTATCGCTGCTGCCGTGGTCGCCACCAACATGCCCGGCCTGCTGACCTCCAGCGCCGAGGCCGCCGAGCAAACCAAGCTCGGTGATCGCCTGTCGCTGGCGACCTGGCCGAACTACCACAGCCAGGAAAACCTCGACGCCTTCGGCAAGACCACCGGCGCCCGGGTGTCGATGAGCGTGTTCGGTTCCAACGAAGAAATGCTCGCCAAATTGCAGGCCGGCGGCAGTGGCTGGGACGTGCTGGTGCCGACCAACTACACCATCAGCACCTATGTCGGGCTAGGCCTGATCGAACCGCTGGACCTGTCGCGCATTCCCAACTTCGATGCCTCGGCGTTCCAGCAGAAATTCATGGCCCAGGGTACGGTGGACGGCAAGGTCTACGCGGTGCCGAAAAACTGGGGCACCACCGGCATGCTCTACGACACCGGCAAGCTGAAAAACGGCCCGACCAGCTGGAAGGAATTCTGGGTCGCCGCCCAGGGCCCGGCCAGTGGCCGGACGATGGTCCACGACTACCAGTTGACCGCCATCGGCAATGCCCTGAAAAGCTTCGGCTACAGCTTCAACTCCCTGGACCCGAAAGAACTGGCCGACGCGGAAAAGCTGCTGATCGAGGTCAAGCCGCACCTGTTCGCGATCAACTCCGACATTCAACCGTCGATGCGCAGCGGCGATGCCTGGCTGGCGATGTCCTGGACCGGCGATGCTTCGCAACTGCACCGCGACAACGCGCAAATGCAGTTCGAATTGGGCAAGGAAGGGGGCGAGTTGTGGAGCGACTTCTTCGCGATTCCCAAAAGTTCGGAACACAAGGACGCCGCCTACGCGTTCATCAACTACCTGCTCGATCCGCAGCACAACAAGCTGGAAGTGCTGAGCCACGGCTACCCGAGCGGCGACAAGCGTGTCGACGCACTGCTGCCTGTGGCGATGCTCGACGACCCGATCATGTACCCGGCCGCCGAGGCCTTGAGCCCGCTTGAGTTCGGTGCCGCCGCGACGCTGACCAGCCCGGCGCGAGCCGAACTGATGGCGCGTTTCAAGTCCGCCTGATCGCCTGACCATGGCCAATGAGGAGTCACCCATGAATGCCGCCGCCCACCCGCAAACGGTTCAGCCGGGCCATGCCCTGTCGGCCGAGGTTCGCCAGCGGCGCAGCCTCGGCCGGCGCATCACCCTGCTGATGCTCTTGCCTTCGACCCTGTGGTTCCTGCTGCTGTTGTTGATGCCGCTGGTGATCATCCTGGTCTTCAGTTTCGGCGAGCGCAGCGCCGTGGGCGGTTACGCCGGTGGCTTCACCCTGGCCAACTACCTGAACCTCGGCTCTCGCGGCGCAGCGTTCAGCAACACGCTGATGCTCGCGCCGCTTGGCACACTGGTGTGCCTGGTGGCGGCCTATCCGCTGGCGTACTTCCTCGCGGTCAAGGTCAGCAGGAACCGCTCGCTGTTGCTGACCCTGGTGATCGTGCCGTTCTGGACCAGTTTTCTGATCCGCACCTATGCGTGGATTTTCATCCTCAGCGGCAAAGGCATTCCGGCGCTGCTGGCCAGCCTGGGTCTCGAGGATGTGCGGCTGATCAACACGCCGTGGGCGGTGCTGATCGGCATCGTCTACGGCTACCTGCCGCTGATGGTGTTCCCGATCTATGTCAGCCTGGAAAAACTCGACAAGCGCCTGCTCGAAGCGTCCGCCGACCTGGGCGCCAGCGCCTTCGAAAGCTTTCGCCGGATCACCCTGCCGCTGTCGGCGCCGGGGATCATCACCGGGGTGATGCTGGTGTTCATCCTGCTGATGGGCGAATTCCTGATCCCGGCCATTCTCGGCGGCGGCAAGGTGTTCTTTGTCGGCAATGCGCTGGTCGACCTGTTCCTGCAATCGCGCAACTGGCCGTTCGGCAGTGCGCTGGCCATGACGTTGGTGGCGATGATGCTGCTGATCATCGGCGTGTATCTGAAACTGGTGGCGCGCTACGGCGGCCGCCCTGCCGACGGAGGTTTGTGACATGTGGCTGCGCAGCTATTCGACATCGTTGTACCTGTTCCTCTACGCGCCGATTGCCTTGATCGTGCTGTTCAGTTTCAACGCCGGGCGCAGTGGTCTGGCCTTCCAGTGCTGCTCGGTGCAATGGTTCGGCACCGCGTTCGGCAACCCCTTCATCATGGAAGCCCTGGGTAACAGCGCGCTCATCGCCTTCAGCTCGGCGGTGATCGCCACGCTGTTCGGCACCCTGGCGGTGTTCGGCTTGCAGCGCTGCGGCGCCAAGGTGCGCCTGCTGTTCGATGCGCTGACCTACTGCGCGATCATCGTGCCCGGTATCGTCATCGGTATCTCGACGCTGATCGCCTTCATCAGCCTGTTCGACCTGATCAACCCGCTGCTGGCGAGCTGGCTGCCCACTGTGCCGAAGTTGAACATGGGTTTTTTCACCGTGATCGCCGCGCACTCGCTGTTCACCATGGCCCTGGTGATGGTGATCGTGCGCAGTCGCGTCGATTCCCTCGACAAGGCCTTGCTGGAAGCCTCGGCGGACCTGTACGCGCCACCGATGGACACCTTCTGGCGGGTGACCCTGCCGCAGATCAGCCCGGCGATCATGGCCGGGTTCCTGCTGGCCTTCACCTTCAGCTTCGACGATTTCATCATCGCCTTCTTCGTCGCCGGTTCCGAAACGACGTTGCCGATCTACATCTTTTCCTCCATCCGCCGCGGCGTGACGCCGGAGATCAACGCGATTTCCACGGTGATCATCTGCGTGTCGCTGGCCCTGCTGTTCACTTCCCGCCATCTGCAAAACCGCCGCACCGGCGTCCAGGAGTCGCACCATGCGTGATCAGCTCTACATCAACGGCGAATGGGTCAGCCCGGATCTGGGCGGCTATCTGGACGTGATCGACCCGGCCACCGAACAGGTCTTCCACCGGGTGGCGGCGGGCACTGAAGAAGATGTCGACCATGCCGTGCGCGCGGCCCGCCGGGCCTTTGACAATGGTTGGGGTCAGACCAGCGGAGCTGAACGTGCGCAGTGGCTGGAGGCATTGGCTGCCGAGCTTGAAAATGGCCAGCAAGCACTGGCGGAACTGGAAGTGCGCGACAACGGCAAACCGCTGCCCGAAGCGCAGTGGGACATCGGCGATGCCATTGCCTGCTTCCGTTACTACGCCGGTCTGGCCCGCGATCTGGACCAGCAACAGGACCAGCCGCTGGCCCTGCCGGATGAGCGTTTCCGCTGCCGCATCCGTCACGAACCGATTGGCGTGGCCGGGCAGATCATCCCCTGGAACTACCCGCTGCTGATGGCCGCGTGGAAAGTGGCGCCGGCGCTGGCCGCCGGGGCCACAGTGGTGCTGAAACCGTCCGAGCTGACGCCGCTGACCGCCCTGGAACTGGCCGCCGCCGCCGACCGTATCGGCCTGCCCGCCGGGGTATTGAACCTGGTCACCGGCCTCGGCGCCGACGCCGGCAGCCCGCTCACCGAGCATCCGGGCGTGGACAAACTGGCCTTCACCGGCAGCGTGCCCACCGGGGCGAAAATCATGTCGGCGGCAGCGCGGGACATCAAGAACATCAGCCTGGAACTGGGCGGCAAGTCGGCCTTCATCGTATTCGATGACGCCGATGTCGAAGCCGCTGTGGAGTGGATTCTGTTCGGGATCTTCTGGAACCAGGGCCAGGTGTGCAGCGCCACATCACGCCTGCTGGTGCAGGAAAGCATCGCCCCACGCCTGATCGAACGGCTGGTGGAGGAAACCCGCAAGATCAGCATTGGCCCCGGCATGCAGCCCGGGGTTCTGCTGGGTCCGCTGGTCAGCCAGGGCCAGTATGACAAGGTGCTCGGATTCATCGACCAGGGCCTGGCCAGTGGCGCCCGTTTGCTCACCGGCGGACGGCGCCCGGCGCATCTGGCCGAAGGTTACTTCGTCGAGCCGGCGATCTTCGACGAGCCTGGCCACAGCAGCATTCTGTGGCGCGAAGAAGTGTTCGGCCCGGTGTTGTGCATCAAGCGTTTCAAGACCGAAGAGCAAGCGGTGCAAATGGCCAACGCCAGCCGCTTCGGCCTGGCCGCCGCCGTGATGAGCGCCGACCTGCAGCGCACCGCCCGGGTCGCCAACCAGCTGCGCGCCGGGATCGTCTGGGTCAACTGCTCGCAACCGACCTTCGTCGAAGCGCCCTGGGGCGGGATGAAACACAGCGGCATTGGTCGGGAATTGGGGCAATGGGGGTTGCACAATTATCTGGAGGTGAAACAGGTGACCGAGTACGTCAGTGACCAGCCTTGGGGGTGGTACCTGAAATAAACAGGTCAACTGTGGCCGGCCGCGGGATTAGCGTTCACTGAAGATCAGAATTGTGAGAGCGAGCCTGCTCGCGAAAGCGGTGGGTCAGTCGACATCTCTGTTGTCAGTCGACATCTCTGTTGGATGTGTCGGCCTCTTCGCGAGCAAGCTCGCTCCCACAGGGATTGTGGCCAGCCGTGGGATTGGCGTTCACTGAAGATCAACACTGTGGGAGCGAGCCTGCTCGCGAAAGCGGTGGGCCAGTCGACATCTCTGTTGGATGTGCCGGACTCTTCGCGAGCAAGCCCGCTCCCACAGGGATTGTGGTCAGCCGTGGGATTGGCGCTCACTGAAGATCAGAATTGTGAGAGCGAGCCTGCTCGCGAAAGCGTTGGGTCAGTCGACATCTCTGTTGGATGTGTCGGCCTCTTCGCGAGCAAGCTCGCTCCCACAGGGATTGTGGCCAGCCGTGGGATTGGCGTTCACTGAAGATCAGAATTGTGGGAGCGGGCTTGCTCGCGAAAGCGGTGGGTCAGTCGACATCTCGGTTGGATGTGCCTGCTCGCGAAAGCGTTGGTTCAGTCGATACCTCTGTTGGATGTGCCGGCCTCTTCGCGAGCAAGCCCGCTCCCACAGGGATTGTGGCCAGCCGTGGGATTGGCGTTCACTGAAGATCAGAATTGTGGGAGCGAGCCTGCTCGCGAAAGCGGTGGGTCAGTCGACATCTCTGTTGGATGTGCCGGCCTCTTCGCGAGCAGGCTCGCTCCCACAGGGATTGTGGCCAGCCGTGGGATTGGCGTTCACTGAAGATCAGAATTGTGGGAGCGGGCTTGCCCGCGAAGGCGGTGGTTCAGTCGATACCTCTGTTGGATGTGCCGGCCTCTTCGCGAGCAGGCTCGCTCCCACAATGGGTCGGCGGGGAGCACGGCATTGGCGTACATCCGTTCCCGCCATTTTTTTGCTGACCAGCAGGCTTGTGACTGCGGGCTAACAACAGGTAATTTGAACGGCCTGCCCTCCAAGACACGCCGGAGTTGATCCATGCGCATTGCCTTGCTGTCCGACATGCACCTGTCTGTCAACGCGGTCCCCTTTCCCGCCGTGGAAGCCGATATTGTCGTGCTCGCCGGGGACATCGCGCGCCCCGCCAAGGCCATCGAGTGGGCCAGGGCGTGCCCGGTTCCGCTGCTGTACGTGGCGGGCAATCATGAGTTCTATGGCAGTGACCTGGTCTCGACCTACGAACAGCTGAACAGCCTGGCGCAAGGCACGCAGATCCACGTGCTGGAACGTAAGGAGTACGTGCACGACGGCGTGCGCTTTCTCGGTTGCACCTTGTGGTCTGACTATCGTCTGCTCGACAGCCCCGAGGACCGAGCGCTGGGTATCAACCTGGCGACTCAACTGATCCGTGACTTCAGCCACATCAAGATCGCCCCCGATTTTCCAGACCTGTTCACGCCGGCCATTTCCCAGCTGGTGTTTCTGCAGACGGTCGCCTGGCTGGAAGACTGCTTCGCCCGCGACAGCAGCACGCCCACGGTGGTGGTCTCGCATTTCGCCCCGACACGATCGAGCATCAGCCCGAGCTTTGCCGGTTCGCCTATCAACTCGAGTTTTGTCTCGGACCTTCAAGCGCGGATCAAAGACTGGCAGCCGGCGCTGTGGCTGCATGGTCACACCCATGGCAGTTTTGATTATCGGGTGGGCAATACCCGCGTGGTCTGCAACCCTCGGGGCTATGCCAAGAACGGCATCAACGAAAACCCCGACTTCGATGATGCCTTCGTGATTGATCTGGATTTCTGAGGTAACGCTCGAGTCAGCAGCACCGCGTATTGCACTTGCCCCGACCGAAACGAGCTTCCTGGCGTTCGCGGAAAAACGCCTCATAACTCATCACTGGCTCGCCCGGACGGTTGCGGGCCATTTGTGCCACGTAGTTGTCGTACTCGGGTACGCCGACCATCAATCGGGCGCTCTGGCTGAACATTCTGGCGACCTGCTGCAGTTTACGGAACATGGCGGATCTCTCTGTTGTCGTGGGACCTGGCCCATGAAACCGCGCTCATGTATCGGCATTGTGTCCGGATCGGGCGCCTTTGTATTTTCAAGTATCCAGGCTCGCGCCCGATGCGACGCCGGCAACCCGCTACACTTTCCTCGCTCCGCCGCTGCTCCCGAGCGGCCAAGCCCCCTGACTTCTGATCTGGAGGTATCTCATGAGCGACAGCAGCGAACTCACCACCTTTACCGGCTGGGCCGCCACGACAGCGGGCGCGCCACTGGAACGCTACAGCTACGATCCCGGTCCGTTGGGCAACGATGAGGTGGAAGTCGCCGTGGAGTATTGCGGCGTCTGCCACTCCGATCAGTCGCTGATCGACGACGACTGGGGTATCAGCCGCTACCCGTTCATTCCCGGCCATGAGGTGGTCGGCCGTATCGTGCGGATGGGCCCCCAGGTGCGCGGCCTGGAACTGGGGCAACGGGTGGGCATCGGCTGGTACAAGGGCAGTTGCATGCATTGCACGTCCTGTATCGAAGGCTCGCATAACCTGTGCAGCACGGTGCAACCGACCATCATCGGCAGCAACGGCGGCTTTGCCGACCGCGTCCGCTCGCACTGGGCCTGGGCCCTGCCGATCCCGGCCGGGCTCGACCCGGCAATGGCCGGGCCGTTGTTCTGTGCCGGCTCGACCGTGTTCAACCCGCTGGTGGAATTCGGCATCAAGCCCACCGACCGGGTTGGCGTGGTGGGCATCGGCGGCCTTGGTCACCTGGCGCTGCGCTTTCTCAACGCCTGGGGCTGCGAAGTCACGGCGTTCACCTCATCGCTGAGCAAGCAGGACGAAGCCAGGCGCCTGGGCGCACACAAGGTGGTTGCCTCGACCGACTCCGATGCGCTCAACGACATTGCCGGCACCCTGGATTTTCTCCTGGTCACCGCCAACGCCAACCTCGACTGGACCGCCATGCTCGCCACCCTGCGCGGCAAGGGGCGCCTGCACTTTGTCGGCGTCGTGCCCGACGCGATTCCGGTGCACGTGTTCAACCTGATTCCCCAGCAAAAAACCATGTCTGCCTCACCGGTGGGTTCACCGGCCAACACCGCTATGATGCTGGAGTTCTGCGCCCGCCATCAGATCCTGCCGCAGGTCGAGATGTTTCCCATGAGCCGGATCAACGACGCCATCGATCACTTGCGCAGCGGCAAGGCGCGCTACCGCGTGGTGCTGGACGCCAGCCAGTGACAGGAGAGCCGAACGCGGTCTCCTGTGGGAGCTGGCCTGCCAGCGATGGTCGTTAACGATAACGCGGGTGAGCTGGATGAACGCGGCGCACTTGAGTCCATCGCCAGCAGGCTGGCTCCTACAGTTTTAGCATGGGCAGGGTCTTTTGTGGGAGCTGGCTTGCCAGCGATGGTCGTTAACGATAACGCGTGCTAACCGGATGAACGCGGCGCGCTTGAGGCCATCGCCAGCAGGCTGGCTCCTACAGTTTTAGCGTGGGCAGGGTCTTTTGTGGGAGCTGGCTTGCCAGCGATGGTCGTTAACGATAACGCGGGTGAGCTGGATGAACGCGGCGCGCTTGAGTCCATCGCCAGCAGGCTGGCTCCTACAGTTTTAGCGTGGGCAGGGTCTTTTGTGGGAGCTGGCTTGCCAGCGATGGTCGTTAACGATAACGCGTGCTAACCGGATGAACGCGGCGCGCTTGAGTCCATCGCCAGCAGGCTGGCTCCTACAGTTTTAGCGTGGGCAGGGTCCCCTGTGGGAGCTGGCTTGCCAGCGATGGTCGTTAACGATAACGCGTGCTAACCGGATGAACGCGGCGCGCTTGAGTCCATCGCCAGCAGGCTGGCTCCTACAGGTTCCCGGGAATACGTGAAGGACCTTTTTTTGTCTTCAGGGATTGGCTGCCTGCGCAGGCACCATTGGCATGTGCGGGTCATTCCAGCTGAACCGATAGGCTTTGCCGGTTTCAGGCGGCTGGCATTTGCCGTTGTCGGCATCCGCGCCCACGATCGACCAGTTCGCCCGGGCGTTTTCGCCCAGTTCACGGGCCGCTTCGGCTCTGAAACACTGGTTCAAAATGTCATCCGGCACCAAGGCGTAGGCCTTGGGGTGGTCGCGCAGGTACAGCGCGGCCTTCTCGATGGACGAGTTGTCCATGCCGAAATGCACGATCGGCTGGCGGGCGAACAACCAGTGCCCCTCCTCCCAGTTGACCAGCACCAGATCGGCGCCCCGGGTCATGGTCGCCGCCTGCGCCATGAGCACCTGATCAATATTGGTGCCGTCCTTGAGCGGTTCGATGAAACCCCGGGCGAACCACAGCGCGAACCAGGTCGCCACCAGTGCCGGGAACACTCGACGCAAACGCGGGTGCTTTTTGAACCAGCGCTTGAGCAGCCAAGGAATCAGCGGCGCGGCGACCAGCACCAGCCCGGGCAGCGCCGGGTAGATGTACAACTTGCGCTTGCCCGTGCTGATGCAGAAAAACAGCACCACCAGCACCACCCAACCGAGCAATACCAAAACCCTGCCGTCGCGTTTTTGCAACTGCCGGCGCCAGGCAGGCACCAGCCATGGCAGCACCAGCACCAACGGTAGCCAATACTGCGGAATCACCTTGGTGAAGAAGTACCAGAACGGTTCGCGGTGATGCCATGCAGCGGCATAGCGGCCCGCGGTCTGGCGCAGGAGGATCTCCCGCGCATAGGCCATTTCATCGGCGCTGCCATTGAGGATGATCGACAAGGCCAGGGGCAACAGCCAGATCGCGATGGCGCCAAGCATCAGCGCAAGTCCGAGCAACCACTTGCGCGCCTCGCCAGGCATGGCCACCACGCCGGGCCAGCCTTTGTGCACCGCATAGGCGTACGGAATCAGCAACAGCGCCGGCAGAAAACCCACGCCCTTGGTGATCACACCGATGCCCATGGCCGCGCAGCCGGCGTAAAACCAGCGCCACGCAGGTCCCAGCAGCAGGTGCCGCGCCAGACCGTAGACGCCAAGCGAGGTGAACAGAATCAAAAAGCTGTCGATCTGGCCGGTGCGCAGGATGCTGTAGGTCTGGTAGGTCGCCAGGTACAGCAGCGCGGCGTTGCGCCCGATACGCTGGGTCCACAGGCGACGGCCCAGGTCATAGACCATCGCCGTGACCGTCACCGCCGAAAACAGTCCCGGCAGGTAGAGCGCGATGTTGGGCTTGCCGGTCAGCCAGGTGAAGAGCGCCACCGTCCACATGAAAATCGGTGGTTTGTCGCCGTAGATCTCGGCGGCACGGTGCGGGATCAACCACGAGCCGTTTTGCAGCATCTCCAGGGCGACGCCGAGGAAGCGCTCCTCATCCACGTTCTGAGCCTGGCGTAGCCCCAACCCCGCGCCGATCAGCAACAGGGCAAGCAGCATCAGTCCCAGGCACTCGACCCGGGGCGACAACGATCTACGCATGGTTTATTCCTTCACGCTGCGGCTTTTGGCAATCAATTGCAGGTTGCGAAAATAGACGATGGAGCCAAAGGCCTGCCCGGCAATGAACACCGGATCCTGACGGTAGATGGCGTAAGCCAGCAGCAAGGAACTGCCGACGATGCTCAGGTACCAGAAGCTGGTCGGGATCACGCTGCGCTTTTTGTATTCGCTGTACAGCCACTGCAGGACAAAACGCCCGGTAAAGGCAATCTGCCCCGCAAAGCCGACCACCAGCCACAGAGTTTCACGGGTCAGCATCATCCTTCGAGCTCCTGGGCAATGGTGTTCAGCCGCGTGCGCTTGATCAGCCACCAGACGCCGATCAGGTCGAGAATGCCGACCAGTGCGCGGTCGAGGTTGCCGTATTTCGACACCCCGGCCGTGCGCGGCCGGTGGTTAACCGGGTGCACGATCATGCGCCCGTTGTGGCGCTGGATCAGCGCCGGAATGAAGCGGTGCATGTGGTCGAAGTACGGCAGGCGCAAGAACGCCGCGCGCTCGATCAGCTTCAGGCCGCACCCGGTGTCCGGGGTGGCGTCCTTGAGCAGACGCCGGCGCAGGTTGTTGGCGAACCGCGAGGCGTAGCGTTTGCTCGCGGTGTCGCGGCGATTGACCCGGTGCCCGGCGACCAGTTGCACATCGACCTTGCCCGGTTCGCCGCGCACCAGCGCCAGCATGCCGGGGATGTCCGCCGGGTCGTTCTGGCCGTCCCCATCGAGGGTCGCCAGCCATTGCCCGCGCGCCTCCCGAGCGGCGTGGTACAGCGAAGTGCTCTGCCCCAGCGAGCGCTCGTGATGGAGGATGCGCAGGGTGTTCAAGCCGTCGTGGCGAATCTGCCGCAGCTCCTGCAGGGTCGCATCGGTACTGCCATCGTCGACGACGATGATTTCGTAAGACTCATCGACCAGCGCCACGCGGATTTCCTCAAGCAGCGGCTTGAGGTTGTTCGCTTCGTTCTTGGCGGGAATCAGTACGGATACAAAAATGTCTTGGCTCATGGGGTCTCTCTCGCCTTTCATGATTTTTTCGAGATCAGAGGCGAACGCTTCAAATCCGATAGAACTGCCGATACCACTGCACAAACGCTGCGACGCCGGTTTCCAGCGTCACCTGCGGACTGAACCCCACCCATTCGGCGAGTGCCGAGACATCGGCCCAGGTCTTGACTACATCACCGGCCTGCATCGGCAAGTAGTTGCGCCGGGCCTGTCGATCCAGGGCCGATTCCAGGCACTCGACGAAATCCAGCAACGCCACCGGCATGCCACGCCCGATGTTGAAGAGCCGGTTGACGCCAGCGCCAGAGCCTTGCGGCACCGGCGGCTTTGGGCGCAGTCGGGCGATGCCTTCGACAATGTCGTCGACATAGGTAAAGTCGCGCGACAGCTGGCCCTGGTTGTAGATGTCGATGGGCAGGCCTTTGAGGATGGCGTCGGTAAACTTGAACAACGCCATGTCCGGGCGGCCCCACGGGCCGTAGACGGTGAAAAAGCGCAAGCCACTGGCTTTCAAGCCATACAAGTGGCAGTAACTTTCGGCCAACAGTTCATTGGCGCGCTTGCTGGCGGCGTACAGCGATACGGGATGTTCGACAGGGTCCTCGACACTGAACGGCATCTTGCTGTTGGTGCCGTACACCGAGCTGCTCGAGGCATAGATCAGATGCTCGGGGCGATGGTGCCGGCAGGCTTCCAGCACATTGAGGAAACCCACCAGGTTCGACTGGGCATAGACATCCGGGTTGTCCAGCGAGTAACGCACCCCGGCTTGCGCCGCCAGGTGCACCACCTCGGTAAAACCATGGTCGCGGAACAGGTCCATCAGGGCCGGTTTGTCGACGATGTCCATTTTCCGGAAGCGAAAACCCGGCAAAGTCTCCAGCACCTTGAGGCGTGCGTGCTTGAGTTCCACGTCGTAGTAGTCATTGAGGTTGTCGATACCGACGACGGCCTGCCCCTCGTGGCACAAGCGCCGGACCGTATGAAAACCGATGAAACCGGCGGCACCGGTGACCAGGACGGTCATGGAGCGCACGCTGGCGACTGCGCCGCGTTCGACGCGAAATTACTGATCCAGCCCCTCACCCGCTTCATGTGCAGTTCCTGCTTATAACGTCATGTCACGCACGGTTGCGTCATGCAGCTTATAAAACAGAAACATTTCAGTTTGGATAACGCCGCGCACGACCTCTGCAAAAACACTATCTGGCCGAAATCTGCGCGGCTACCTGGCCGATCCGTCACGGGGCTTATAGAACCGGAACAGGCCGATATCCACGGTCCTGATGTATTTCCTGGCCCAATCCGGCTTGACCGTACGATCATGGAAATACAGGGCACCCTGGGTGCGATCCGGCAGCTCCTTGTTCAGGGCCTTGCGCGCAATTTCCTTGGCCATCGCATACGGCACCTCTTCCTGGACCGAATCGGATCTGCCGTCACACCACCAGGAGAACTGACAGCTCTTGGTCTCCGATCCCTGCTTGACCACTTTGCACACCGTGTCCGGAAAGCCCTCGTGACCCAGGCGATTCATGACCACATTGGCCACCGCCTCCATGTCGGCAGAGTCCTTGCCCTTGGCTTCCCAGTAAATGGAGCGGGCCAGGCACGTGATCGCATCGTCCAGCGGCGCGGCACCCGCCGGGTCAACGGCCTGGACCTCGGACGGGGTAATGGCTTCGACCTTGGGAGCCGTTGCGGGGGATTTATTCTCGGCGGCCTTCTGTTCCAGCACCTGGGCCTTGTTCTCCGCCGATTCCTCTTTTTGCTCCTGATCCGTAGCCGATACCGGGCCGGCGAGCAGTGTGAGGGCGAAGCAGGTGGCGATCCAGTCGAGGCGCATGGTCGGTGTCGCTCGGTGAGTGGTTCGATTCAGTCTAGTAGTGAAATGATTTCGCCCACCCCACTACACTCTGGATAAATCCGTTGTCTTAAATGGGCCAACTTCGCGCATCATGAGCGCCATCTGCTCAAGGGGGATTTTCATGGGATTCATCTCATACGCAATGCGCCTGGCCGGTGTGTCACTGGGCCTGGTATGTGCCGCCAACGCCATGGCGGCGGACGAAGCGCAATTGATCGAATCGATCAACGTCTACCGCAGCCAACTACAGCGCTGTGCCGGCCAGGTGTCATCGGAACTGCCGCCGCTGTCGGCCGACCCGCGCCTGGTGCTGAGCGCCTCGAGCATCGGTAATCTGCAGCAGGCCATGGCCACTGCCGGTTATCCGATGAAGAACGTGCAGGCCATCAGCCTGTCCGGACCTCGCGATGCAGCCGCAGCGATGAAGGCGATCCAGGAGAGTTTTTGCCAGATCGTCCTCGACCCGCAATTCGTCGATGTCGGCGTCAGCCGCCAGGACCAGCAATGGCGCATCGTGGTCGCGCGTCCGTTGTTGAGCGCACGCCTAGGCGACGCGCAGGCCGAAGGCCAGAAGCTGCTCGCCGAACTCAACACCGCACGCACCCAGCCACGCCAGTGCGGCACGCAATCCTTCCCCGCCGCGCCAGCGCTGGCCTGGAACGCCACACTGGCCAGCGCCGCCGAAAGCAACTCGCGCTCCATGGCCAACAACAACTATTTCGACCACAAGGACCGCGACGGCCGCACCCCGGGCGACCGCGCGGAACTGGCCGGCTACAACTTCCAGCAGATCGGCGAAAACATCGCCGCCGGGCAAGACACCGCACACAAAGTGGTCGAAGGCTGGCTGTCCAGCCCCGGCCACTGCGCCAACCTGATGAACCCGCAGTTCCGCGAGTTGGGCGCGGCGTATGCGACCGACCCGAAGAGCGATGCGGGGATTTACTGGACGGCGATGTTTGGGGCGCAGTGAGCGCCATAGCCCCCGAAGCGATGGCTTTGGGGGTTCTTTGTGGTCAATGAACACTTCGAAGAGCGAAGTAACTTTATAAAATGAAAGACCCTTCTGAAGGAAATTTCTGAAATATGAAAAACCACACATGAAATCTTGAAATTTCAAAACGCAATAAATATACCTAGCCCCTTACGACACCATTTCGAATAGCAAATTTCGACCTCAAAGTCAGGGTTCTATGAAAAACGCAATATCACCTACAAGAAATGACAACTTTTCTGACTGGTATCAACAAGTGATTATCCAGTCGGAAATGGCTGAGAACTCTCCAGTTCGAGGTTGCATGGTTATCCGTCCGTGGGGATATGGCATATGGGAGCAGATCCAACGAGAGCTTGATCAGAAAATCAAAGACACAGGACATTCAAACGCCTATTTTCCACTATTGATTCCGTTATCCTTTCTTCAAAAAGAAGCCGAGCATGTTGAAGGCTTTGCCAAAGAGTGCGCGGTTGTAACCCATCACCGTCTCGAAAAATCAACGGATGGAACCCTTACTCCCGCAGGAACACTAGAAGAACCGTTGATCATCAGGCCCACCAGTGAAACGGTCATCGGTGCATCCTTTTCACGATGGGTACAAAGCTATCGGGATCTGCCGCTCCTTATCAATCAATGGGCGAACGTAATGCGCTGGGAAATGCGTCCTCGGATTTTCCTTCGCTCATCGGAGTTCCTATGGCAAGAAGGTCACACCGTTCACGCAACTCATGATGAGGCCTTGGACGAAACGCTAAAGATGCTGGATATCTACGAGCGCTTTACTACCGAGCACTTGGCCATACCGGTAATCAAGGGTGAAAAGTGCTCTTGGGAGCGTTTTCCGGGCGCCGTCAGCACCTATACCATTGAAGCAATGATGCAAGACGGCAAGGCCCTGCAAGCAGGTACTTCTCATTTTCTAGGCCAGAACTTCGCACAGAGTTCAGACATTCGCTTCGTGAACAAAGAAGGGATAAAGGAACTGGCATGGACCACGTCCTGGGGAGTATCCACGCGATTGATCGGCGCGATGATAATGGCCCATGGAGACGATGACGGGCTAGTACTCCCGCCCCTCGTGGCGCCGACCCAGGTGATCATTGTTCCGATCGTCCGCGACGAACAAAATGCAGATGCCATTAATGCCTACTGCAAAAAACTGCAAAAACAGCTTTCCCGGAAAAAACTGAAGGGGCAAAACCTAAGGGCCAGCATCGATTGGCGGGACATGAACGGCGGTGAAAAAAAGTGGTTCCACATAAAGCGTGGCGTCCCTGTCCGGGTCGAGATTGGCATTAAGGAACTGGAGCAAAATGTGGTGTCTTACTCCTGTCGAAACAACTGCAAAACTCTTCTGAAGCTTGACACTGAAAGTTTCGTTAAAAATATCTCTAAAATACTGGCCACCCTTCAAAAAGACATGTTGGAGGTAGCACAGAAGAAATTGGCCGACAACACCACAATGGTCACTACCCTGGACGAATTCAAAACGCGATTTAAACAGAACGCAAAACTTAACGCCTTTGTTCTCGCCCCCTTCACCGAAGACAAAAAAGTTGAAAAAGCCATCGGAGAGTTTGGAGTAACCGTTCGCTGTATTCCGCTCAACCAACCTAAAGCTTCCGCAACCTGTTTATTCACCGGTCGTAAAACGGACACCTGGGCACTTTATGCAAAGTCATATTGATCCCCGGCAACGAAGGCCAAGACACACCCGCGCGTCCAAAGCCTGAAGCGTTCAGCACTTACCTTGCGACCGATCAGATACTGCAACAAGATTGATGCCAGTGCGTTGGAGACGAATACCACATGGATGATTTCGTACATTTGCTCGGTGGAGTACGTCGTTAGCAAGTATTGGCCTACATACAGGTGAAACTGCCCGAATACACCAGCCAACAGGACGTGAACCTGGGCGCTGTAATGACAAGACTCTATGCCCTTCAAGAAAGTTTTTGCGGTGAGACTGAAGTCCTTGGCCGCGGGACAGATCGTACCTGTAGGAACGAAGCGTGCTCGCGAAAAACGTCTGAACAACGCGATCATTCAGACAGCGCGCGTTATCGTTGACGTCCATCGCGAGCAAGCTCGCTCCTACAGGGAAATACGTACCCATCAGAACCAGGTCGGCCGGTAGGCCGCCTCGCTTTGGCTTTAGATCTTCTTGCCCCCTCGAGAGGCCGAGCGCAGGTTCTGCGTAGTGGGCACTGTAGGAGCGAGCTTGCTCGCGAGAAACCTGAGAGCACCGCGGGGTGTCAGGTTCCCCACATCATCGTTGACGTCCATCGCGAGCAAGCTCGCTCCTACAGGCCGGGCGGCGTTCCGCTCTTCCAGATGACCCGCCGTCTGGGCGGAATCAATAGTCGCCGTGACCGCAGAAATGGATATTCACCCAATCCAAACACCTCAAAGCGAACTGGAACCCTCTAACGACTTGCCATCAGTGACTACTCATCCCAGCCACCTGCATCAACATCCGCAACGCCCCCGCCGCCACCCCCAACGCAACCACACTGCCCAGCCAGATCAACACCAGCCACCCAAGGCGCTTGTACCAAGGCGCCGGTGCCGGTTCACGGGAATCAATGGTAGCCATCGCCAATCCTCACTTTGCCGCGGAACACGTAGTAGCTCCAGACCGTGTACATCAGGATGATCGGCAGGATGAACAGCGCGCCAATCAGGATGAACAACTGGCTGGTCGGCGGTGACGCCGCCGCCCACAGGCTGATCGACGGCGGCACGATGTTCGGCCAGATACTGAACGCCAGACCGATGTAGCCGAGGAACACCAGCATCAGGGTGAAGGCGAACGGCCAATGGGTGTGGCGTTGGCGCAGGGTCTTGAGCAAGCCGAACATCGCCAGCAAGGCCAGCACCGCGAGGCCTGCGAACACCGCCAGGTGCGCATGGGCAAACCAGCGCGTAGCGATGTCCGGATGCAGGATCGGCGTCCACACACAGATCACGCCGATCACCGCCAACAACAGCCAGGCCAGGGGCCGGGTGAACAGGCGCATGCGCGATTCGAGCATGCCTTCGGTCTTGACCAGCAACCAGGTGCTGCCGAGCAGCGCATAGGCGACGATCAGGCCGACTCCGCAGAACAACGGAAAGGGTGCCAGCCAGTCCAGCGGACCACCGGCGAACTGGCGGTCGACCACCGGGATACCGGCAATGTAAGTGCCGATCACCACGCCTTGGGAGAAGGTCGCCAGCAGCGAACCGCCGATGAACGCCATGTCCCAGACATGACGCTTTTCAGGGCTGGCCTTGAAGCGAAACTCGAACGCCACGCCGCGAAAGATCAAGCCGCACAACATCAGGATCAACGGCAGGTACAGCGCTTCGAGAATCACCGAATAGGCCAGCGGGAACGCGCCGTACAGGGCCGCGCCACCCAGCACCAGCCAGGTCTCGTTGCCGTCCCAGACCGGTGCCACGGTGTTCATCATCACATCGCGCTCCTGCGCATCCGGGATCAGCGGAAACAGAATGCCCAACCCCAGGTCGAAGCCGTCCATGATCACGTACATCATCACGCCGAAGGCGATGATCAAGCCCCAGATCAGCGATAAATCGATACCTTGAATACCCATGACTCAACTCCCTTCCTTCAATTGACGCGGGCGTCGGTTTCGAGGATTTCAGCGTCGGCGGACAGCGGCCGGCGCGGTGTGATCACCTGATCGGAATGCCCCGCAGGCGCATGCTCGTGATGGGGTTTGGGCCCCTTGGCCACCAGTTTCATCATGTAGCCGATACCCACCGTGAAGACCGAGAAGTAGATCACCACGAACAGCGCCAACGAGAGGCTCAACTGCGTGACGCTGTGATTGGACGCGGCATTCGCGGTACGTTGCAGGCCATAGACCACCCACGGTTGGCGCCCCACTTCCGTGGTGATCCAGCCGGCGAGCATGGCGATCAGGCCGCTGGGGCCCATCCACAGCATCAGGCGCAGGAACCAGCGGTTGCGGTAGATGGCACCGCTGCGACGCAGGACCAGGCCGAGCACGCCGGCCAGCACCATCAACATGCCCAGCCCAGCCATGACGCGGAAGCTCCAGAAAATGATCGTCGCGTTGGGGCGATCCTCTTTCGGGAAGCTCTTGAGCGCCGGGATCTGCTTGTCGAGGCTGTGGGTCAGGATCAGGCTGCCCAAGTACGGAATCTCGATGGCGTACTTGGTTTTCTCGGCCTGCATGTCCGGGATGCCGAACAGCACCAGCGGCGTCGCTTCGCTACCGTTGTTTTCCCAGTGCCCTTCGATGGCGGCGATCTTCGCCGGTTGATGTTCCAGGGTGTTCAAGCCGTGGGCGTCACCCACTACGGCCTGGATCGGACAGACGATCAAGGCCATCCACAACGCCATCGACAGCATCTTGCGTACTTGTTTGGTGTCGTTGCCGCGCAGCAGGTGCCACGCCGCCGACGAGCCGACAAAGAACGCCGTGGCCACGAAGGCGGCAATCGCCATGTGCGCCAGGCGGTACGGGAACGACGGGTTGAACACGATGGCCAGCCAGTCCAGCGGCATCACGCGCCCGTCGACGATCTCGAAACCCTGTGGCGTCTGCATCCAGCTGTTGGAGGCGAGAATCCAGAAGGTCGAAATCAGCGTGCCGATGGCGACCATCACCGTCGAGAAGAAGTGCAAGCCACGCCCTACCCGGTTCCAGCCGAACAGCATGACCCCGAGGAAACCGGCCTCAAGGAAGAACGCCGTGAGCACTTCATAGGTCAGCAAGGGCCCGGTGATGCTGCCGGCGAAGTCGGAGAAGCGGCTCCAGTTGGTGCCGAACTCGTAGGCCATGACCAGCCCCGAGACCACGCCCATGCCGAAGTTGACGGCGAAAATCTTCGACCAGAAATGGTAGAGATCGCGGTAGGTGTCGTTGTGGGTCTTCAGCCAAAGCCCTTCGAGCACCGCCAGGAAACTGGCCAGCCCGATGGTGATGGCGGGAAAGATGATGTGGAACGAAACCGTGAACGCGAATTGCATCCGCGCCAGGTCCAGTGCCTCCAGATTGAACATATCGAAATCCTCATTGCGGATTTAAAACTGTGGGAGCGAACTTGCTCGCGATGAGGCCGGCACCTTCAACATCAATGGCGTCTGGCACCCAGCAATCGCGAGCAAGCTCGCTCCCACAAAGTCTTGAGTGATCGGCACTACGCGGCGGACGTCGAAATCAGGTTGCTGGCCCTGGCCTGCTCCAGCCGGATGGCGACGAACTTGGAAGTCGGGGTGAAGGTGCGCTCACCGTAACTTTCCAGCGGCACCAGCGGATTGGTCTCCGGGTAGTACGCCGCCGCCTGACCGGCCGGAATGTCGTAGGCAATCAGGGTGAAACCGCTGACCCGACGCTCGCGATCGTCGTCCCACAGCGCCACCAGATCGACCTTCTGCCCCGGTTCGAAACCCAGCCGGCGGATGTCCTGCTCGTTGGCGAAGACCACATCGCGCATGCCGTAGACCCCGCGATAACGGTCATCCAGGCCGTACAGCGTGGTGTTGTACTGATCGTGGGAACGCATGGTCTGCAGAATCAGGTGCGGCTTGACCGCCAGGTTGCGCACGCCCTCGCTGATCAGGTGCTCAGGCAGCACGCTCGGGGTGAACTGGGCCTTGCCGCTGGCGGTTTTCCAGATGCGCCTGGCCGCGTCGTTTGGCATGTGGAAACCGCCCGGATGCAGCAAGCGCCGGTTGAAATCTTCGAAGCCGGGAATGGTGTCGGCAATCATGTTGCGGATGCGGCCGTAGTCGCCGATGGCCCAGTTCCAGTCGATCGGGTGCTTGCCCAGTGTCGCGGCAGCGATGCCGGCGATGATCGCCGGTTCCGACAGCAAGTGTTTGGACTTGGGTTTCAGTTGGCCGTGAGAGATGTGGATCATGCTGAAGGTGTCTTCCACGGTGACGCCTTGCGGCCCTTCGGCCTGGATGTCGATGTCGGTGCGGCCCAAGCACGGCAGGATCAGCGCTTCACGGCCGGTGACCAGATGGCTGCGGTTGAGCTTGGTGGCGATGTGCACGGTGAGGTCGCACTTGCGCAACGCAGCGTGGGTACGCGGCGTGTCGGGGGTGGCCTGGGCGAAGTTACCGCCCAGGGCGATAAACACTTTTGAGCGCCCCTGCTCCATCGCGCCGATCGCCATCACGGTGTTGTGGCCATGCTCACGCGGCGGCTTGAAGGAGAAGCGTTTTTCCAGGGCATCAAGCAACTCGGTGGGCGCCAGTTCGTTGATGCCCATGGTGCGGTCGCCCTGCACGTTACTGTGACCGCGAACCGGCGACAGCCCCGCACCGGGACGGCCGACGTTGCCGCGCAGCAGCATCAGGTTGATGACTTCCTGCAGGGTCGGCACCGAGTGCGTGTGCTGGGTCAGGCCCATCGCCCAGCACATGATCACCCGTTTGGCCCGGGCGTACATGCGGGCGGCGAGCTCGATGTCAGCCAAGGACATGCCCGACTGCTGCTCGATGTGCTCCCAACTGGTGGCGTCGACTTCGCCCAGGTAGGCCCCCATTCCCGAGGTGTGTTCGGCGATGAACTCGTGGTCGAATACCGGCTCGCCGCCGCTGACCTGTGCTTCGCGCTCCCACTGCAGCAGGAACTTGACCATGCCGCGCATGACCGCCATGTCGCCACCCAGCGCCGGGCGGAAGTACGCGGTGTTGGTCGGTTCGGAGCCGTTCATGAGCATTTCGATCGGGTGCTGCGGATGCTGGAAGCGCTCCAGTCCGCGCTCCTTGAGCGGGTTGATGCAGATCACCTGTGCCCCGCGCTTGACCGCTTCGCGCAAGGGCTCGAGCATCCGCGGGTGGTTGGTGCCGGGGTTCTGGCCGATGACGAAGATCGCGTCGGCATGTTCCAGGTCGTCGAACACCACGGTGCCTTTGCCCACGCCGAGGCTTTCGATCATGCTCACCGCGCTGGCTTCGTGGCACATGTTGGAGCAGTCGGGAAAGTTGTTGGTGCCGTAGGCCCGCACGAACAGCTGGTACAAATAAGCCGCCTCGTTGCTGGCCCGGCCCGAGGTGTAGAACTCGGCCTGGTCCGGCGATTCCAGCGCGTTGAGGTGCCGGGCGATCGTCGCGAAGGCCTCGTCCCAGGTGGTTTCCACGTAACGGTCGGTGGCCGCGTCATAGCGCATCGGGTGGGTCAGGCGGCCCTGATACTCGAGCCAGTAATCGCTCTGCTCAGCCAGCGCCGAGACGCTGTATTTGTTGAAGAACGCCGGGTCGACCAGACGGCCCGTGGCTTCCCAGTTAACCGCCTTGGCGCCGTTTTCGCAGAACTTGACCATGCCGTTTTCCGGCGACTCGCCCCAGGCGCAACCGGGGCAGTCGAAGCCGCCGTTCTGGTTGGTCTTGAGCATGGCGCGAATGTTCTTCAGCGCGTTTTCACTGCCCAGCCAGTTCCGGGTAACAGCAATCAGTGCACCCCAACCGGCGGCGGCACCTTTATAGGGTTTGTAGCGGTCGACTTGAGACATGGTACTTCTCCGTGACCTGATTCAGGCCATTGATCGTTTGACGGAGAAAAGCATATGGACAGGGGTAAATTATTGTCTAATCGCTATTTACGACCGCATTATCGAAACGCTCTATCACGAGTTTAAATACTTATTTTTCAATAACTTGAAATCACTTACAGCCCTTGAAACCACAAAATAAAGTTCATCATCGACCCGCTCGATCACCCGGTTGTTAATAGTGATTGGACGCCCGTGAAAGTTGCTCTTAGCCTGCGCTCAACAGATCCGTTAACAGCGCAATACCTGTAGGAGCGAGCTTGCTCGCGATGGACTCAAGAGCACCGCGTTCAGTCAGCCAGCACGCGTAATCGTTAACGACCATCGCGAGCAGGCTCGCTCCTACACCTTTTCTCAACAGATCCGTTATCAGCGCAATACCTGTGGGAGCGAGCTCGCTCGCGATGGACTCAAGAGCACCGCGTTCAGCCAGTCAGCACGCGTCATCGTTAACGACCATCGCGAGCAGGGCTCGCTCCTACACCTGCGCTCAACAGATCCGTTAACAGCGCAATACCTGTAGGAGCGAGCTTGCTCGCGATGGACTCAAGAGCACCGCGTTTAGTCAGTAAACACGCATAATCGTTAACGACCATCGCGAGCAGGCTCGCTCCTACAAAGACAAAACCCGATTAACGGAATGTCCATTCAACGCATGCAGTACCAAGCGAGGGTGTCATGTCAGAACGAGTCTTGATCGATGGCTTCTCCCGGCGCGTGGACTATCTGCGCATGTCGGTCACCGACCGCTGCGATTTCCGTTGCGTGTATTGCATGGCCGAGGACATGCAGTTTCTACCGCGCCAACGGGTGCTGACCCTGGAAGAGATCTATCAAACGGCGCAAAGCTTCGTCGCGCTGGGCACCCGCAAGATCCGCCTGACCGGAGGCGAGCCGCTGATTCGTCCGGGCGTGGTGCAGTTGTGCGAGAAGATCGCCGCCCTGCCCGGCCTGCGCGAACTGTGCATGACCACCAACGGCTCGCAACTGGCCAGACTGGCCGTGCCGTTGTTCGAGGCCGGGGTCAAGCGCCTCAACATCAGCCTCGACTGCCTGGACCCGCAACGCTTTCGCGAACTGACCCGCACCGGTGACCTGGCACAGGTGATCAAGGGCATCGACGCGGCCAACCAGGCGGGCTTTCGCAACACCAAGCTCAACTGCGTGGTGATGAAGGGCCGCAACGACCATGAGATCAATGATCTGGTGAGCTTCGCCATCGACCGCAACCTCGACATCTCCTTCATCGAGGAAATGCCGTTGGGCACCATCGACGAGCACAGCCGCGCCGAATCGTTTTTCGCAAGTGCCCAGGTCCGCGAACGCATCGCCGAACGCTACACTTTGATTGATTCCGCCGAGTCGACCCAGGGTCCGTCGCGCTACTGGCGCCTGGCCGAAGCGCCGCAGATTCGCCTGGGGTTCATCTCCCCCCACAGCCACAACTTCTGCGGCACCTGCAATCGGGTGCGGCTGACCGTGGAAGGACGCCTGCTGCTGTGCCTGGGCAATGAACACTCGGTGGATCTCAAGGCAGTCTTGCGCAGCCACCCCGGACAGCCCGAGCGCCTGGAAAAAGCCATTATCGAGGCGATGAAACTCAAGCCTTATCGACACAACTTCGAAGTGAACGACGATGTCCAGGTCATTCGCTTCATGAACATGACGGGCGGCTGAAACCCATGATCGTGAGACCCAAACCCAACCTGATCGGCGTGCTGACGTCCCTCAAGGGTTCGATTGCCAAGCGCATTGCCTGGCGCAGCCTGATGGTGACGTTGCTCGCCTCGGCCATCGTGCTCATCGAAACCTTGCATCCCAGCTACTTTTCAAAGGTCAGCGCAACGCCCTTCACGCTGCTGGGTTTGTCGTTGTCGATCTTCATGAGCTTTCGCAACAACGCCTGCTACGACCGCTGGTATGAAGCGCGCAAGGCGTGGGGCGATGTGATAGTCGAAGTCCGCTCGATGATTCGGGAAACCCTGGTGCTCAAGGACACGGATGAGCGGCATACGATCCTCAGCAACCTGTGCGGCTTCGCCCATGCCCTCAACGCACGGCTGCGCCAGGAAAACGAACTGGCCGCCAGTGGCGACTGGCTGCACCCGATGCCCAAGGGCAACACCACGGACATCAGCGGGCAGATCCTGATGCAGGTCGGTCAGCAGTGCTCGACACTCAACGAGTCCGGTGCGATCAACGACTGGCGCTACACGCTCATGGCCAACCACCTGGCCGGCCTGACCCACGCCCAGGCGGTCTGTGAGCGGATCAAGCACACCCCGCTGCCGTTTCCCTACACCCTGTTGTTGCACCGCACCATCTACCTGTTCTGCATCCTTTTGCCGTTTGCCATGGCCGAACCCCTGGGCTGGCTGACACCGATCTTCACCGCGATTGTCAGCTACACCTTTTTTGGCCTGGATGCGATTGCCGACGAACTGGAAGACCCCTTCGGCCGCGACGAAAACGACCTGCCCACCGACGCCATCGTGCGCAACATCGAGCGCGATGTGCTGGCGGCACTGGGCGTGACGGAGTTGCCGCCGCAACTGGAGCCGGTGGATTTTGTGTTGAACTGAAACTAAAGAAACACACAGAACCTGTGGGAGCGAGCTTGCTCGCGAAGGCGGTCTGTCTGCCGACATCTCTGTTGGATGTACCGGCCTCTTCGCGGGCAAGCCCGCTCCCACAGGGATTGTGGGTAGCCTTGGGATTGGCGTTCACTGAAGATCAAAACTGTGGGAGCGAGCCTGCTCGCGAAGGCGGTCTGTCTGCCGACATCTCTGTTGGATGTACCGGCCTCTTCGCGGGCAAGCCCGCTCCCACAGGGATTGTGGCCTGCCGCGGGATTGGCGTTCACTGAAGATCAAAACTGTGGGAGCAGGCTCGCTCCCACAAGGGGGCAGTGTCAAAACAGTTCGCTGAAGGGTATGAACCGCGCCGTGTCGCCCATTTCCAGGGTGCAACCTTCCGGCACTTCCACCAGTCCATCGGCCCAGGATGCTCCCAACAAAACGCCTGAACTCTGGTTCGGATACAACACAGCCCGACCGCCCTCCAGCCTGGCCCGCAGGTATTCGCGGCGGCTTCCGGGTTTGGGCCAGGCAAAGCCGACGCTGACCAGGAAGCTCAACGGTTCGACGTCTTCGACACCCTGAATCCGCAACAGATAAGCCCGGGCCAGCAGGCCGAAAGTGACCAACGCCGATGTCGGATTACCCGGCAGGCCAATCACCGGCACGCGGCCGAAGTGGCCCACGGTCAATGGCTTGCCGGGTTTGATCGATAGTTTCCACAGCAACGGCTTGCCGCACTCGCGCAGCACCTGGCCGAGGCAATCGGCGTCACCGGCGGACACACCGCCCGTGCTGAGCATCAGGTCTGCCGTGCGTTGCAGCTGTTCGAGCTTGAGCCGCGTCTGGCGTGGTTCGTCGGGAAGAATGCCGGCATCGATGACCTCGCAACCCAACGCATTCAACCAATGGCTCAACAATGTACGGTTGCTGTTGTAGATGCTGCCAGGCCTGAGGGGATTGCCCGGCTCTACCAGTTCATCGCCGGTGGACAGCAACGCCACCCGTGGTCGGCGCACCACCTGCACATGGGTGCAGCCCTGCGCCGCCGCGACCGCCAGTTCGAACGGACCGAGGCGCTTGCCGGCACGCAGCAGCACATCGCCGACGCGATTCTCCTGGCCTTGCGGGCGGATGTTGCTGCCGGCGCTCAGGGGTTGCTTGAAGCGTATGCGTCCGTCATCCAGGACCTGCGTGTTCTCCTGCATCTCCACACAGTCGGCACCCGGCGGAACCGGTGCGCCGGTGAAGATCCGCGCGCAGGTTCCCGGTGCCAGGGCTTCGGGGGCCTGACCGGCAAACACTTGCTGCGACACGGCCAGCGGTGCCCCGTCCCAACCCTCGACATTCAGGGCATAGCCGTCCATGGCGCTGTTGGGCCATGGCGGCAGATCGAGGGTCGCCAGCAGGTCATTGGCCAATACCCGTTGCCGCGCGGCTTCGAGCGGCACGGCTTCGCTGTCTTCAATCCACTGCGCCTCGGCCATTGTCAGTAAACGGTCGATGGCGTCCTCTACCCGCATCAAGGGTGAAGCGCTCATCCGCGCGTCCCGCAGGCTTGCACAGGCTTAAGGTGCGGTACGAAATTGCACGGCCGGTGGCGCGCGTCGAGCTGCTCGGCAAGGATGCCTTCCCACGCGGTGCGGCAGGCACCCGTGGAACCCGGCAGGCAGCAGACCAGCGTGCCATTGGCCAGCCCGGCCAGCGCCCGGCTCTGCACCGTGGAAGTACCGATGTCGAGGATCGAAATCGCCCGGAACAGCTCACCGAAGCCATCGATCTGCTTATCCAGCAAGCAGGCCACTGCCTCGGGGGTGCTGTCGCGGCCGGTGAACCCGGTGCCGCCCGTGATCAGCACCACCTGGATGCCGTCGTCGGCGATCCAGTTCGCCACCTGTGCGCGGATCTTGTACAGGTCATCCTTGAGCAGGTTGCGCTCGCTGAGGGTGTGGCCGGCTTCCAGCAAACGGCTGACGAGTAATTGGCCGGAGGTGTCATTGGCATATTCACGGGTATCGCTGACGGTCAGTACGGCAATATTCAAAGGGATAAACAACGTATCCGGTTTGACGCTCATGGAGTTCTCCGGCAGGCATGAATTAGACAGCTAAGTTAAATGACTCCCGGAGACTAATTCTATAAATCAAGCCGTGTCTAATCACTCTAACCAACCAGACTATCGAGGCGCTCTATCAATATAAAAAGACCAGAAAAAACATCATTGATAGAGCCCGTCGATAACCCCTTAAACAACAGTGATTGGACGCACGCCAAAGACAGTGAGATCGTCCGCACCTCACGTTTGCGCCTCGCCTTGTGTCTTGCACACCCGGGTCAATACTTAACCCTTCACTCCCCCGCCAGCAGGTGCCGTCATGGACATCAAACAACTCAAGTTCCTGATCGCCCTGGAGCAGACCCGCCACTTCGGCCAGGCGGCCGCGCGCTGCCACATCACCCAGCCCACCCTGTCGATGCGCCTGCGCAACCTGGAGGATGAACTGGACCTGGTGCTGGTCACCCGGGGTCAGCGCTTCGAAGGTTTTACCGAGGCCGGCGAACGCGTACTGGCCTGGGCCCGGACCCTGCTGGCCGCCCACGACGGGCTCTTCGCCGAGGCCGCCGCGTGCCGGGGCCAGCTCGTGGGTAACCTGCGCCTGGGGCTGGTGCCGCTCAGCAGCTTCAACCCGGTCACCTACATCCAGGGCCTGTCCCGCAGCTTTCCCGAGCTCAAGTACAGCCTGTCGTCCCTGAGTTCCGACCAGATCATCGAGGGCCTGGGCAACAATCAGCTGGACCTGGGCGTGTGCTACCTCGATCACGTCAACCCGAGCTATTTCGAGTTTTTCGAGATCGGCGAGACCCGCGTCGGCCTGTTGTACGACACCCGCCACTTCCATTTCGACGGCACGCAAATGAGCTGGGAGGACGCCGCCGAACTGCCGCTGGGGATGCTCAGCAACGGCATGCACTACCGCAAATCCATCGACCTGAGCTTTCGCAGCCGCGGACTGGACCCGCAGCCGATCCTGGAAAGCGACTCGACCTACCAGTTGCTGCAGGCGATCCACGAAGGTTTCTGCTGCGCGATCATGCCGCTGGACAGTGGCCTGGAAGAGCCCATCGAACACCTGTCGTTCATCGAATTGCCCGATGCCAGCGTGCTCGCGCCCCTGGGCCTGGTGATGCGCAAGACTGAGCCACGTTCGGCGATTGCCGAGAAGTGTTTCGCCGAAGCACGAACGTTATTCAACCGGACCCACTGAGCAACTTTCGGCTTTATAAAACCGAACCATAGATGTTTGCCCGCCGTGATAGACATCACCAATCGGTGCATCGGAACAAGCGATTGGACGCTTTGAAAAGTTACCCGTAGCCTGAACTTAATTCAGCGCTTCGAGG
This sequence comes from Pseudomonas sp. QLc11A, assembly GCF_052112305.1. Classification (NCBI taxonomy): domain Bacteria; kingdom Pseudomonadati; phylum Pseudomonadota; class Gammaproteobacteria; order Pseudomonadales; family Pseudomonadaceae; genus Pseudomonas; species Pseudomonas sp. QLc11A. The sequence goes on along the minus strand of NZ_JAVAJJ010000017.1, from coordinate 84,551 downwards.
TTCTTTTCATGTTGTGCAAAGTTGAACAAGCCGATGATCGAAGCGACACTAACGCCCCTGCACCCAAACCCTTAAGCGTGAACTTTCGCGAATACGAAAACGGCGCATCAGTCTGTCAGGCGGCGCTGGCTTCAGAGATTGCCCTGGCAATCACCTACAACGGTTTGAGCCAGGCCGTGATGATGGTGTCGCCGGGCAACCTCGAAGATTTCATCCGCGGTTTCAGCGTCAGCAACGACATCGTTCGGGACCCGCGTGAAATCTACGACCTGCGCCTGACCCACTTCGACCAGGCCGTACAAGCCGACGTGCAGATCTCCAGTCGCGCGTTCTGGGCGCTGAAGAACCATCGTCGGCAAATGGCGGGTACCAGTGGCTGCGGACTGTGCGGCGTGGAAGCGCTGGAGCAGGCCCTGCCGAAACTTGAGATTCTCGAGCCGGTTGCCCTGCCGCCCGCCGAGCACTTCATCGACATCCGCCAGCGCATCGAACAGGCCCAGCAAATGGCCCGCAGCAGCGGCGCCCTGCACGCAGCGTTGTACTTCGACAGCGAAGGCAACGCGCTGATCTGCCGCGAAGACATTGGCCGCCACAACGCGCTGGACAAGTTGATCGGTGCCCTGCAACACGCCGGCATCGACAGCCGCAGCGGCTTCACCGTGGTCACCAGTCGTTGCAGCCTGGAGCTGATCCACAAGGCTGTCAGGGCCAGGCTCGGCACGCTGGTCAGCCTGTCGGCGCCCACCGCCCTGACCGTGCAATGGGCGATCAGGCATCGCCTCAACCTGATTCACGTCCCCCACCGCAACGCGCCACGCATCTACAGCCCGGCATGATGCCTTCACCTGATCACCGCGCCGGCCAGCGCAGGAACCTCCCATGACAGACATTTCACATGCATCGCCCAACGGCCTGACCCACCTCGACAACCAGGGTCGCGCCAACATGGTCGATGTCAGCGAAAAACCCCCGACGCAGCGTGAAGCCCAGGCCCAGGCCTGGGTGCGGATGCGCCCGGAAACCCTGAAGCTGATTCAAAGCGACGGCCACCCCAAGGGCGACGTATTTGCCGTGGCGCGGATCGCCGGCATCATGGCGGCGAAAAAGACCCATGAGCTGATCCCGCTGTGCCACACCCTGCTGCTGAGCTCGATCCATGTCGAACTCAAGGCCTGCACACCGGACAGCGTGAAGATCCTCGGCACCTGCCGCGTCGAGGGCCAGACCGGGGTCGAGCTCGAAGCCCTGACTGCGGTCAGTGTGGCAGCCCTGACCCTCTACGACATGTGCAAGGCCGTGGACCGGGGCATGGTCATCGACGACATCCGCCTGCTCAGTAAACAAGGTGGCCGCTCCGGTCATTTCAAGTTCGAGGACGCACAATGATCCTGATCAATTACTTCGCCCGTTACCGCGAACAGCTCAACCTGGGCGGTGAAAAACTGCCCCTGACCGACAGCCTCCGGACCATCGAAGACGTGCGCCGCTTGCTGATGGCTCGCGGCGAGCTGTGGAGCCAGGTGCTCGGTGAGAACAACCTGATGTGCGCACTGAACCAGGAGCTGTGCCACCCGGACCGGGTGATCGAGGACTTTGACGAGATCGCCTTTTTTCCACCGGTCACCGGGGGCTGAGGCATGACGGTTCGGGTCCAGCGTGAAGTGTTCGACGTCACTCAGTTGATCGCCAGCCTGCAGGCCAAGGATCCGGGCGTGGGTGCCGTGGTCAACTTCGTCGGCTACGTGCGCGACATCAATCAGGGTGAGGCGGTCGCCGGGTTGTTTCTGGAGCACTACCCGGGCATGACCGAACGCTCGTTGCAAAAGATCATCGACAACGCCCGGACTCGATGGCCTCTGCGGGCCGTAGAGGTCGTGCATCGGATCGGCCCGTTGTCGATCAGTGAGCCGATCGTGTTTGTCGGCGTCAGCAGCCCGCATCGCCAGGCCGCTTTCGAGGCCTGTGCGTTCATCATGGACTACCTGAAAACCGACGCGCCGTTCTGGAAGCGCGAAGACGTGGCCGGCGGCGCACGCTGGGTCGATGCCCGGGACAGCGACCGATCCGCTGTCGTGCGCTGGGCAGATACGCCACAAGAGGCGGCTATGCAACGCGTTCCGGCATAGCTACAGTCACGGGCTCAACGTTTCCCTGCACAAGGAACCCGCGCTTGAGCCCCACGCCCTCCCCGATCACGCAACAGGCTGTGCCCCAACCCCGGACCATCAGCCTGCGCGAAGCCTTCCTGTTCTGGCTCAAGCTTGGTTTCATCAGTTTCGGCGGGCCGGCGGGGCAGATTTCGATCATGCATCAGGAACTGGTCGAACGCCGACGCTGGATCTCCGAGCGACGCTTTCTGCACGCCCTCAACTACTGCATGTTGCTGCCCGGGCCCGAGGCTCAGCAGTTGGCGACCTACATCGGCTGGCTGATGCACCGGACCTGGGGCGGCGTGATCGCCGGCGTGCTGTTTGTGCTGCCGTCGCTGTTCATCCTGATCGCGCTGTCCTGGGTGTACATCGCCTTTGGCGACGTGCCCGTGGTCGCCGGACTGTTTTACGGGATCAAGCCGGCGGTCACGGCCATCGTGGTGCAGGCGGCTCACCGGATCGGCTCGCGGGCGCTGAAGAATGGCTGGTTATGGGGCATCGCCGCCGCGTCCTTCGTGGCCATCTTCGTGATCAACTTGCCGTTTCCGTTGATCGTGCTCGGGGCGGCGATCATCGGTTACTTCGGCGGACGACTGGTACCGGAAAAATTCAGGACCGGTGGCCACAGCGCGGCGAAACAATCCTACGGCCCGGCTGTGATCGACGATGACACCCCGTCCCCTGAACACGCCCGGTTCAACGGTTTGAAACTGGCGCGTCTGGCGGTGATCGGTGCGATCTTGTGGACACTGCCCATGGCCACGCTCACCGTCCTGTTCGGCTGGGAAGGCACGCTGACCCAGATGGCCTGGTTCTTCACCAAGGCGGCGCTGCTGACTTTTGGCGGTGCCTATGCGGTGCTGCCGTATGTGTACCAGGGCGCGGTCGGTCACTACGGATGGCTGACGCCGACGCAGATGATCGACGGCCTGGCGCTCGGAGAAACCACTCCAGGCCCGTTGATCATGGTCGTCGCCTTCGTCGGCTTCATCGGCGCCTACGTGCAGCAGGTCTTCGGCCCGGATCAAGCCTTTGTCGCCGGTGCCGTGGCCGCCACGCTGGTGACCTGGTTCACCTTCCTGCCTTCGTTCCTGTTCATCCTCGCCGGCGGACCATTGGTGGAATCGACGCACAACGAACTCACCTTCACCGCGCCGCTGACGGCCATTACGGCCGCCGTGGTGGGCGTGATTCTCAATCTGGCGTGTTTCTTTGCCTATCACGTGCTGTGGCCCAAAGGCTTCGAAGGAACACTGGACTGGCCTTCGCTGCTGATCGCCATCGTCGCGGGCATTGCCTTGCTGCGGTTCAAGCGCGGGGTGATCGAGGTGCTGATCGGCTGCGGCTTGATCGGGCTGGTGGTGCACCTGATGTTCTGAATCAAACATTTACACGCGCGCTAATCCTCCCTAGTATCCAGCCATCCCCGGATGGCTTGTTCCACTCGCCACCGACGATTTCCGCCGCCGGAAACCTGCGCCATGCGTACTTTGCCGTCACTGCTGAACATTTCGATCCAGGCCACCTCGCTGTTGGCCACGGACGGCATTGCATGAAGCGCATCGTCAACCTGCCCATGGCCCTGCGCCGCTCCAAGTTGCGTCACTCCGCACGTCCGCCGGATAGCGCCCTGCTCGCCTGATCGGCGAGCCCCCTTCTTTCGCTATCCCGGTCCGCGAGCACCCTGCTCAGCCATACACAGAACCTGTGGGAGCGGGCTTGCTCGCGAAGGCGGTGTGTCATTCAGCAGTGATGTCGGCTGAAAGTACGCCTTCGCGAGCAAGCCCGCTCCCACAAGAACTGCGCTCGCCTGACCGGCATTGGTATCTCCCCATTCTGCCTGGACACCGACATGACTCAACGTTGCAATTCCTACTACACCGCCACCCTCAACCAGGACACCGATTACCCGACGCTGCAAGGCCGGCACAAGGTTGACGTGGTGATCATCGGCGGCGGTTTCACCGGCGTGGCCACCGCCGTCGAGCTGGCGGAAAAAGGCCTGAAGGTCGCCATCGTCGAAAGCCACAAAATCGGCTGGGGCGCCACCGGGCGCAACGGCGGCCAGGTCACCGGCAGCCTGTCGGGCGATGAAGCCATGCGCAAACAGATGCGCCGCTCCATCGGTGATGAAGTCGACGACTTCATCTGGAACCTGCGCTGGCGCGGGCACCAGATCATCCGGCAGCGCGTGGAAAAATACGGCATCGCCTGCGACCTCAAGCACGGCCACCTGCACGCCGCGTACAAACCCGCGCACATGGGCGGCTTGCGCAAGGATTACGACGAGGCGGTGCGCCGTGGCATGGGCGATGAAGTCAGCCTGCTCGACCGCAGCCAGGTGCGCGACCTGCTGCAAAGCGACCTCTACCACGGCGCGATCAAGAACACCCGCAACATGCACCTGCACCCGCTCAACCTGTGCATCGGTGAGGCCCGCGCCGCCGAAAGCCTGGGTGCGTTGATCTTCGAGAACAGCGAAGTGCTGGAGATCATCCATGGCGATGGCCTTCACAAGAGCCCTGGCGTACGTACCGCCCACGGGCACATCGACGCCAACCAGGTGCTGCTGGCCGGCGACGTCTACCACAAGCTGGAACCGGGCAAGCTCAAGGGCAAGATTTTCCCGGCCATGGGCGGCATCGTCACCACCGCGCCGCTGGGCGATCTGGCCAGGCAGATCAACCCCGAAGACCTGGCGGTCTACGACTGCCGCTTCGTGCTCGATTACTACCGCCTCACCGCTGACGGTCGCCTGTTGTTCGGTGGCGGCGCCAACTACAGCGGCAAGGATTCACGGGACATCGCCGCCGAGTTGCGCCCGTGCATCGAGCAGACCTTCCCGGCGCTCAAAGGCGTGGCCATCGATTACCAGTGGAGCTGCGCGATGGGCATCGTGATCAACCGCATCCCGCAACTGGGCAAGCTGTCGGACAACGTCTGGTACTGCCAGGGCTACTCCGGCCACGGCATCGCCACCACCCACATCATGGGTGAAATCATGGGCCGCGCGATTACAGGCCAAATGGCGCAGTTCGACACCTTTGCCGCCTGCCAGCACATCCGCGTGCCCATGGGCGACCTGCTGGGCAACCCGATGCTTGCCGCCGGGATGTGGTACTACCAGATGCTTGAGCGATTGCGCTGAGCCCCCTGCATTGATGTTGTTTGTGTTGGCCCCTTCGCGAGCAGGCTCGCTCCCACACTGGACTTGTGTGCGCCACCGATCCCCTGTGGGAGCGAGCCTGCTCGCGAAGAGGCCGGCACATTCAACACACCTGCCAGCAAAAAAAGCTCAAGCCTGCACCACCTCAATTCCCAACACCCGGTAGTCCTCCACATTGCCAGACGCCACATGCCGCTCGGTGATCAGCGTGTGCACACGGTTGCAAGGCGCGACGACAAAGGGCTCCACCGCGCCCAGCTTATCGGCGGTGGTGACGGCAATCACATGGGACGCACAATCGAGCATCGCCTGCTTCACCGGCACTTCATCAAAGTGCAGTGAGCTCAAGCCCACCTGCGGGTGAATCGCGCAGACCCCGGTAAACAGCAGATCGGCCTTGATGCCCGCCAGCAGCCGCAAGGTTTCGTGGCCGCTGGCCGACATCGTCGCCGGGCTCAGCTGGCCCCCGGCCAGGATCACCTTGATGCCTTTGTATTCGGACAGGGTAATAGCCGTCATCGGCGACGCCGTGATCGCGGTGATGGCGATGTCCGTCGGTAGCGAACGTGCGATCTGCAAGGTGGTGGTGCCCGAGTCGAACACCACGATCTGACCGTCCTGCACCCGTTGCGCAGCCAGTTGCGCCAGATGGGTTTTCACCTCATCGGTTTCGCTGATCCGGGTGAAATAGTCCTTGCCCGTGTCTTTGGGCCGCGGCAACGCCCCGCCGTGCACCCGCTGCACCAGGCCGGCACTGGCCAGTTCCGCCAGATCGCGGCGGATGGTGTCTTCGGACACCGCGAAATGCTGGCTCAATTCCGAGGCCATGACCTTGCCGTCACGCTCGAGGATCAACAGGATTTTTTGCCGGCGCACTGACGGCAGTTCGGCAGCTGAATGGTTTTCTTGCATGTTTTTGCCCGTTTATGCGTGTAACTGCGTGTTGCACGAGAGTATCCGCAACCCCCGGCAAAAACAACGAACCGGCCCGGTATCATTTTTTTCGATCTTTCAAATCATTACAGCGAATTTTTTATTTTCCCGTGAGCTGTTCAAGATGGCGCCGTCGCTCATGTCCTGGATGGAAACCTCATGAATATCAATTTTGCCTTTGCGTGCATGATCGTGGTCTCGTTCACCATTGCGCTGGTACACGCCTGACCGACAGGTCGTGAGGCGTCAAGATGTGCAAGGTCGCGGTAAAAGCCTGACAGATCAGGAAAATGCTCTATAACCAGTGGTGACACGATTTCCGATGCTGGGGAACTGGAAGGCTCCCTCGGAAGTTGATCTCTTAAAAAGCTGCGGACAATTGAGTGCCCGCCTGGAGACGCCACGATGAAACCCCTGAAAATAGCCGCCAGCGATGGCGCCGCCGCAACCTTCAAGAACGCTCGGGAAGTGGTAGCGCTCAGCCAGACCGATTTCACCAACGTCGCCGTGGCGGTGGTGTCTGTCAATGACGTCATGGCCGGCGCCCTGGGTGCCATTCAGCGCACCGGTTTCGACATTCCGATTTTCCTGGTGGCCTCGCCGGATTCAGCCAACCGTCCCCGGGAAGTCTATAAGCACCTGACGGACGTGCTGCTGCAGGTGAACGGCATTTTCGATCTCACCCGCGCCAACGCCGAGTACCATGGCAACCAACTGGAAACAGCGGCCCGAGCCTATGAAGACAGCCTGCTGCCGCCCTTCTTCGACTCACTGAAGAAGTACACCGAAGCGGCCAACGCGACCTTTGCCTGCCCCGGTCACCAGGGCGGCCAGTTCTTTCGCAAGCACCCGGCCGGCCGGCAGTTTTTCGACTTCTTCGGCGAGACGCTGTTTCGCGCCGACATGTGCAACGCCGACGTCAAGCTCGGTGACCTGCTGATCCACGAAGGCCCGGCGCTGCTGGCGCAGAAGCACGCCGCGCAAGTGTTCAACGCCGACAAGACCTACTTCGTGCTCAACGGCACCTCGGCGTCGAACAAGGTGGTGACCAACGCCCTGCTGACCCCGGGCGACCTGGTGCTGTTCGACCGCAACAACCACAAGTCCAACCACCAGGGCGCGCTGCTGCAGGCCGGGGCTACGCCTGTGTATCTGGAAACCGCGCGCAACCCCTACGGCTTCATCGGCGGCATCGACGCCCACTGTTTCGACGAAGACTACCTGCGCGAACTGATCGCCGAAGTCGCCCCGGACAAGGCCCAACTGCCACGGCCATTCCGCCTGGCGATCATCCAGTTGGGCACCTATGACGGCACCGTGTACAACGCCCGGCAAGTGGTCGACCGCATCGGCAAGCTGTGTGACTACATCCTGTTCGACTCGGCGTGGGTCGGCTACGAGCAGTTCATCCCGATGATGAAAGACTGCTCGCCGCTGTTGCTCGACCTGAACGAGAACGACCCGGGCATCTTCGTCACCCAATCGGTGCACAAACAGCAGGCCGGTTTTTCCCAGGCCTCCCAGGTGCACAAGAAAGACCGGCACATCAAGGGCCAGGCCCGCTATTGCAACCACCACCGGCTCAACAACGCCTTCATGGCCCAGGCCTCCACCAGCCCCTTCTACCCGCTGTTCGCCTCGCTGGATGTCAACGCACGCATCCACTCCGGCCGCAGCGGCCTGCGCCTGTGGGAAGACTGCGTGAAGTTCGGCATCGAAGCGCGCAAGCTGATTCTCGAAGCCTGCACCATGGTCCGCCCGTTTGTGCCGGACACCATTGAAGGGCGCGCCTGGGAAGACTACCCAACGGAAGACATCGCCAACGACATCCGCTTCTTCGAGTTCCATCCCAAGGACCGCTGGCACGCCTTTGCCGGCTACGCCGAGAAGCAGTACTTCATCGACCCGTGCAAGTTGCTGTTCACCACGCCGGGCATCGACCCGGTGGACGGCAGCTACACCGACTTCGGCATTCACGCCGGCATCCTCGCCAACTTCCTGCGCGAGAACGGCATCGTCCCGGAAAAGTGCGACCTCAACTCGATCCTGTTCCTGCTCACCCCCGCCGAAGACTGGGCGAAGATGACCCACCTGGCCGCCCAGATCGCTCGCTTCGAACGCTTCATCAGCGATGACGCGCCGATGAGCCGGGTGCTGCCGGCCATCTACGCGCAGCATCAGGAGCGCTACCACAACTACACCATTCGCCAGCTCTGCCAGGAAATGCACGACCTGTATCGCCACCACAACGTGCAGCAGTTGCAGAAGGACATGTTCCGCAAGGAACACTTCCCGAAAAAAGCCATGAACCCGCAGCAAGCGCAAATCGAGTACATCCGCGGCAACGTCGAACTGGTGGCGCTGGCCGATGCCGACGGGCGTATCGCCGCTGAAGGTGCGCTGCCCTATCCACCGGGTGTGCTCTGCGTGGTGCCGGGTGAAATCTGGGGGGGCGCGGTGTTGAAATACTTCCTGGCGCTGGAGGAAGGCATCAACCGCTTGCCCGGCTTCACGCCGGAATTGCAAGGGGTGTACCTGAAGCAGGAAGGCGGTCGCACCCGGGCGTATGGGTATGTGATCAAGGCTTGATACCCGGCCAGGCGCTGTTGCAGATCCGGGTCTGCGTCAGCGCCTGGTTTTGCATTCACCTCAGGCTTGCGCAGCACGCTCCCCCGGCGTTTCCTGGCCACAGGCGCCCGCCTGGGGCAGCAGGCTGATTTCGACGCGTCGGTTGGCCGCGCGCCCGGACTCGCTGTCATTGCTGGTGACCGGCTGGCTGGCGGCAAAGCCCTGGACCGCAAAGCAACTGTCGGGGATGTCGCCCATGCGTTGCATCCAGTCACGTACGGCAGAAGCTCGCGCGTGGGAGAGCAGGAGATTGTCCTGCGGGTTTCCACGGCCATCGGTATGTCCGCCAATGACGATCAGCCAACCGGGCTGGGCCTTGATGTCGACCAGGGCGCCGATCAGGATCTTGGTCGAGCCCGGCTTAAGCTCGGCGCTACCAGCGTCGAACAGCGACAGGCTGTCCAGGCGTACAGGTTCGACAATCGTTTGTGCCGGCTCAAACAGTTGGGTAAATCGTTGCTCGATTGCACCGGTGGAGCCCAACCACCAAGCGCCGCTGACCAGGCCCGCCATGGCGGCTGCCGCGCCCAGCCACAGGGCAACGCGACGCTTGGCTGGCTGCATTTCAGGCATGGGGTTGGGTGGCAACATCACCACGGGCATCAACAGCGACGGTGCCGGTTCCGTGGGTGGCAGCGATAAGGTGCCGAGCGCAACGCTGCTGCGCTGCGTACGCTGGACCAGGCTTTCGATCTGCTGGCGCAAGGCGTGCAATGCGACCAGGGGCGGCTGCGCCTGTTGATCCAGGCGCTGCTGCAAACGCGCCAGCTCGGTGTCCAGTTCAAGCAACGCGGGGAAGTTATGCGCACTCAACGGCCTGTTGCGCAGCAGCGGCTGCCATTGCACGAACAGCCAGGCCAGCAGATCCAGGCGAACCGACGCCATGGGCGGCCATAAGGCCGGCCATTGACAACACAGTGACTCGATCAGCGCCACCCCCTGCACCATGCCTTCCAGGCCGTGGCGCTGACTGCGCGCCAAGGCAAACGCAGCCGCCGTTTGCAGGTCCCCGCCGTTCTGCTCGAACAGCGTCAGACACCACTGCTCTACCCTGGCCCAGTCCACGTCGGGACAGGCCGGGTGACTCAACTTCGCCAGCTCCTGGCGCAGCGACACGAACTCACCAAAACCGCGCGGATCACCGCCCAGCCGAATACGCATTTCAAATAACACCGTCAGCCTCCCTTGCCATTCAGGTTCACGATTACGACAACCATTGCTGTCGTTTCAAATGTCGCACCAGGACTTTGCCTTCCGGTGCCACGGTGGTACCGAAGGTGATTTGCTGGCCGCTTTTGAGCAGCGCGTCGAGGCTGTACTCCAGATGACCCGGCAGTGTCTGCTCGAGCAACTCGATATTCACGGTCGTCAGGCGCGGTTCGTACTTGATCAAGGTCTCTTGCATGATCCCCATCAACTGATGAGCCGAGCCAGGCAAACCCTGCAGGATCTGGCCCATGTCGGGAAGGCCGTAATCCGGCAGGTGTGCGAGTGCACCGGCCCGGCTGTTGAGGATGCGTTGCAGGTTGTCCAGTACCGACAACGTGTGCTGGTCCTCTTCGCTGACCCGATGCAGGTCCAGGTCGCCGTTGAAGTTCTGCAGCAGCGTTTCATAGAGTGAAGGATTGAACTCGGTCATCGGTTACTCCCGAGACAACGCGCGCAAGGTCAATCGGTTGTCCCCCAGTTCGATGATCCGCGCCCGTTCCGGGTCGAGGTCATCGCGGGTCAAGGTCAGACGCCAGTTATTGATCTGCGTATCGGGGTTGCGAAACAACGCCACCACCGAGACAAAGCGCGCGTCCTTGTCCAGTGGCACATTCAGTTGCGCGCCTTCGCCCGGTTTGATCACCAACGCCTGGGTGTCGAGCAAGTTGCTGTCGAGCACTCGTTCGTCACCATCGAGCAGGCTGTCGTAGGAAGCCCTCTCCAGCGCTTTGCTGTCGCTCAGTTGGTAGACCCGCACCAGCGTCGGAACCGACATTGCATTCATGTCCGCGACATCAGTGTTGATCGCCGTGCGGGCACTGAAATCCAGGTGCAGGGTTTTCACCTGCTTGTAGAAAATCGAGCGGGTGGCGGAAGCGGTGCCCTGCGTGACGGATTGAGTCACCCCGCAGCCGGCGAGCACTGCCGCCAGCATCGCCAGCATCAATGGTTTACCAACGGTACGCGACATGCTGTATTTCCCTGTTCCGAGTGTTCTTCGACAGGCCTTGGTAGCGACCCAGATTGATGGTGATCGTGTCGTGCTCCGCGCCCTGCCAGGTGTCACAGCCCGAGCCCAGCAGGCCGGTCATCCCCAACAGGATGGGCGCCCGCCCCAACACCGGTTGCGGCAGGCTGCGCACCGGCAGCGAAAGCTGCAGCTTCGCGGTACAACGCCAGCCCAGGTACACCCGCAGCAACACCCGCAAATCGTTGTACAACTGGCCATCGGGCAACCAGCCGCGTGCTTCGTCCGGGTCCCGGGTGAACAACACCAGATGCAACTGGCTGTTGGCGTCGCAGCCAGTCGCCCCCAGCGGGGTCCCCCGGGACAGGCTCACCGGGTGATTCGCGGACAGACTCGCCGGCTGCGCCAAGGCAATTTTCTGCGGCCAGTGCGGCGTGATCCGCACCTGCGTCTCGGGTGCGAGCAGCGTCACCAACGCCGTGATGCCTTCGGCGTTACGGGTGGGCATGCGCATCACACCGAGCAGCGCCAGGAACCGCGAAACCGGCGTGGCAATGCGCTTGGCCGTGCCGGGAATGCCCAGCCCGACCAGGCCAAGCAGGCATTGCGAAGTCGCATCGCTGCCGCCCGCTTCGAAGGTGGCCGGGTACGAATACTTGCGCCAGATCCGATAGAACTGGGTGAATATCCGGTGGTTGAAAATGTCGAGGAAAGCTTCCAGCGCTTCATGCCCCTCGCGGCGCTGGGCAATGTCGTCGACAAAAGCCGTCGGCAATGGCGAGTCCACACCGTACAACCCCAGCAGGCGCGTGCGCACTGTCGCCGGGTGCAGCGGTTGATCGGCGTCGATTTCGATGGCCTTCAGTTCACTGGCGGGAAATCCCATGCCGGGGTCGGGGCGGAACCGTACCGGGTCATCCGCCGGGTGGTTGGTGCTGCCCAGTGGCGGGTGATCCGGCAGGGCCTGTTCGAGCAACTGGCAGAAACGATACAGATTGGCCTCGGCCACCCGCCCGTCCAGCGCCTCGAGTAACCCGCTGGCTTTCAGCCGGGAATACGCTGACTGTGGTTCTCGTTCCATCGCAGGCACTTTCCAGAAGGTTGAAGGATCAGCGTGAGCTGGTTGAACAGGTGAATATCGGCGTACAGACCGAAGAAACGATGGAGCATTTCGCCGAACAGGCTGATGTCGCCCTCACCGGAAAAACCATGGGCGTCGAGGGTCACTTCGATGTCCACGCCGCGCAGCAGGAAACCTTTTTCGAAGCGCTGCACCAGGTGGTGATTGACCTCGACGATGGCCGCCAGGCGACGGCGGTTCAGCTCGCTGTCCGTCCAGTCGTACAGCGCCAGGGTGCCGCGCAACACTTCGGCGTTATCGAGCATCGGCAGGAAATTCGAACCCAGGTGGCTGAGCACTCGCCAGTGGAACCGGTCGCGGTTCGGCGGATAGCACGGCAAGGTCGGGGCGCTCAGATTGCGCACCCGCAAACCGGTCTGGGCGGAGTTGGCCAGCGTATCGAGCAAGGTGCTTTGCAACGCCTTGCGCGGCAGTTGGCCGTGGGTACCGGTCAACTGCAGGGACAGACTCTGGCTCGCGTGCAGCCGATCCTGGTCAAAGCCTTCGCCGCCCAGGATCAGCCAGGTATCGTGCAAGCCATTGGCGCCACGCTTGAGGCGCGTATGGAAATAACGCTCGGGGGCCTCGTCGCGCAGCATGCCGCCCTTGTGGCGAAAGCTGCTGAAGGGCACGTAGTCAAAACGCTCGGCGTTCTTCGATGCGGTGACCTGATCCACCGAGTAGATTTCGGTGTGGCCGTCCTGCAGGCGCATGGGACGCAGCAGGTAGTCCGATTGCAACGGCGCCAGCGTCATCGGATCGGCTTCCAGGGTGAACAGATTGATTACCGGCACCGCATGCAAACGAATGTGTTCGGCACTCAGGTTGAACGCTTGCGGCCACGACTCGCGCAGGACCACCTCCAGCTCGAACCAGGGCATGCCCGGCGTGATGCTCACCTGTTCCAGACCATGGAGCGTCACGAACATGAACTTCTCGCGGAAGGTGAAATACTCCAGCAGCAACTGATACCCACTGAACGCGCTGTCGCCCTTGGGCCACAAGCGGTCCTCATCGGCGAAGCCCTTGGGTGCGAAATGGCCGGCCAGCGGATAACGCGACGCCTCCCCCGGCAGGCGCACATACAAGGCCTGGGCATTGAGCGTCAGTGCCTGGTGCAGTGCACTGGCCAATGGCGCATCGGCATTCAGATACAGCGACAGGCGACTCAGGTCGACCTCGCTCCAGTCGCTCAACGAATCACAGGCAAAGCGCAGGCGCAGCAACGAGCGGCCGTCGGGCTCGTGGTCCAGACGCACCGATTCCAGGTCGATGGGTTGCAGTGTCAGGTCCTGGGTGGTGGTGTAGCGACAACGGGTGCGCTGCGGCCCGATGGGTTGCGACAGCACTTCAAAGCCGGCCGCGATCACCTCGCTGCGCTTCATCTGTGCCCCTTCAGGCGCCAGTTCGACAATGGCCAGCGATGGAATGGTGCGCAGGTAATGCGGCCACAACAGGCTGACCAGGCCCTCGGTCAGCTCCGGCAAGTCGTCGTCGAGCTTTTCACGCAAGCGCCCCATCAAGAAGGCAAAGCCTTCGAACAGGCGTTCCACATAGGGATCGCGCGCGCCCGGTTTGTCCAGGTTCAGTTGCGCCGCCCGGTCCGGAAAGGCTTGCGCAAATTCCTGGCCGGCTTCGCGCAGGTAGCGCATCTCGGCGTCGAAATAACGCAGTGTCAGATTGTCCATGCTCAAAAAGAATCCTGATAAATGAGGTTCAACCGCACAGCACCGCGGCGCGTACCGGATCGATGGCCACCAGCGCCGCGAGCAATGCTTCCATGCGCCGGCCCAGCTCGGTCTTGTCGGCATCGTTGCGTTGCGCCTTCAAGCGCGTCAGCTTGAGCAGCCGTGCCTTGACTTCAAAATTCAGCTCCGGCTCCCATTCCGCCAACGCCTGGCGTTGGGCCGTGGCATCCAGTTCAACGAGCAGATGCGTGGCCAGGTCAGTCTTGCCACATTGCTCGGCCACTCGCGCCATCAGCAGGCGCAGCAGCCAGCGCTGACGGCCGGTATGGATGCCGGGGCGCTCGGCCATCCAGGCCAGCGCATGCTCGACACCGTCACTGTCGGCCTGTGCCAGTGCCTCGGCCTCCAGCGACAGGATCTCGACATCGGCAAACACCGCCGCCGGGGCCGGTTCGGGCAGCCACTGCCGGGACTGATTGCCGCTGACGTGCTGACTGATCCACTCGCGGGTCGTCTCGTCGGCAAAAGGCGTACCGTCGTTCCAGCTCAACACCTCCAGCCCCGGCAAACGGTCGAGGAACATGCCCAGGTCGCGCTTGACGATGTCGGCCCAACCGTCCTGGGGTGCCGGTTGTTTGCTCAGGGCCTGGACCAGGTACCACTGCAGGTCCAGCCAGAAATGGTTGACGCCCTCGGCGAACGTCCACTCGACCTGATCGAGCAATTCGCTCCAGTTCTGTTGCAGATACAGGCGTTTGAGTTGCGCCCTGGACTCGCCTCTGGGCGGTGACAGGCGCGTCATGCCGCTGGCGTCCTGCAGGGGTGTCTGGTGCAAGGTATCCCAGCGCAGGCTCTTCATCAGGTGGTGCGCCGCCAGCCAGCCTTGCGGCTGGTCGCGCAGATAACCCGCGAGGGTCCGACCACTGTCCAGCAGATCGCGTCCGGACTTGATGACCGTGACGCCCGGCGTACTGGCCGGACTAGCGGACTCATGGCTGGCACTGTTCTGCGGCACCAGCGCATCCACCCCGCCGGACTGCGCCAGTCGCGCGGACAACGCCCCATACAGCGCGCCCAGTTGCGGTCGTTGTTCCTGCGGCCAGGCCTGCAGCCCACGCTCCAGCCAGGCCAGCGCCGCCACGGTGCGCTCCGCTTCAGCCTTGACCACTTCCGGGTACAGCGACAGGCTGTCCAGCACCTTGCCGCTGGTCAACCACTCCAGGGCCAGCTTGCGGCTATTGGGCCGTACGGGCAGCACGTCACCGGCGTAACGCTCGACCAGCGCGGCCAGCAGGCCCAGGCCATCAGCCAACCCCCTTTCACCGTCTTTGTGCAGGCGCGCCCACAAGTAATACGTGGCAACGCGCAAATCCTTGCAGCGCTGGCTGAGCAGTTTCTCCGCCAACTGAACCACCTCGTCGACATCCGCCCCAGAGAGCTTGTTGACCTCTTCACGCATGCGCTGGAAATCATCGTCGTAACCCGGATCCTCGCCGACAGCCGACTGCGCGCTGATGGGTTGCAACCAGGACTGCCAGTGTTGCGCCTGGGTGCGGGCAAGGGACAGCGGGTCGCGTTCGCCCAGGCAGCGGGCGATCAGTTTGAGCAGGCTCATGGGTAACTCCCGTTCTGCGCAAAAGGCTGCGCTGGCGTGCCCTCGCCGAGAAAGATCTGCGACGGCAATTTGAAGTCGCGCAACTTGAGCAACGCCAGCGGCCCCGCGCCGAGTTCGGTGCGCAGGTGCCAGGTCAGGTCCAGGCCATCAGGGGCCTTGAGCTGCACGCGGTACTGGCTGTCGCTGTCGCTCAGCGCGGTGACCCGGGCTTGTTCGAGCAGGCGGATCAGCCCCCAGGTGCCTTCGAAATCACCGAACAGGCGCTCGTTGGCATGCACGCTGATCCAGCTCAGACGGGTGCCCGGATGGTGGCTCAAGCCCGGCCAGCTGAAGCGCTGCCAGCGTTCCTTCTGGTTGAAGTACTCATGCTTTTCGCCGTTGAGGATGAAAGTGGTCTGCACCACGTCACGCACCGGTTTGCCCCGCAGCTCGAAGCTCAGGCCCATGCCGCCATCGGTGTAGAGCACGTCGGCGAGGTGGCTGAGCTGGTTGATCGCACTGAGGAACTGCGGGTTGAAACGCAAGCCCTGGCTGTGCCGGGCATCGGCCACCCAGCGGCTGCCTTCCTTGCGCAGCACGCCCCCCAGTTGCTGCTGCAGAAACTGTTCGATGCGCCCGGAATCGGCGCGGATCATTTGCCCGAGCATCGGCAGCGAGGCGTCGCTGCTGGTGGCGGCAAAGGGGTAGCGACCGGCGAAGGCGCCGTGCCAGTCCTTGACGATCGCCCGTTGCCACTGGCTGTTGAGGCCCGCCGTCGAGGGTTGCAGCACCCGTTGCCAGGCCTGCTCCAGCGGCTGCACGAACAGGGTCTGGCCGATCCCGTCCCACTCGGCGCCGAGGCTGGCGGCGAGCAGGCTGCCGTAGGCCCGGGTGTCGGTGAGGTCGACGCTATGCCCCTGGAACACGCTCTGCGCCAGGGCCTGAGTCATGGCCTGCGGGTTCGGCGCGTTGCTCACTTGTTGCAGCTTCAGGCGCACCCGCGTGACCCGGTTGAGGAAGGCTTGCAGGCTCAGGCGCTCGCTGTCGTTGTTACGCTCGGCGTCCTTGCCCAGCAGGCTCAGCAATGGCCCGAAGGTGGCGTCCAGCGGACCGCCCGGACCGCCGAGCGACTGCTCGATCGGCGGCACGCTGTCCTGGGTGATCAGCTTCTGCGCCGACTTGATCAATGAATCGCCCAGGGCCTGGCCGCGCGTGCCGGCCTGCCCCTGCCAGGCCAAGGTGTTCATCAGCGCGATCAGCGACGACTGGCGCACGTCGCTCATCAGCGCCAGTTGATCGATCACCTCGCCGAGGCTGTCGACCGGCTGCCAGCGCAGGTGGTTGAGGAAGTCCAGCCAGGCGTTGGCGTAGTCCTGGAAGTAGCGTTCGGTCAGACGCTCCTTGAGCTGGTCCGGGGTCAGTTCGACGGCGAGGCTGGCGGGATTATCGCTGAGCACCCAGTCGATTTCTTCGCGACGGGCCTCGGCGATAGCGGCGATGGCCGGTCGCACCTGGCCTTCCCAGGCCTGGCGGGTGAACACGCCGGGCACTTCGGCCGATGTAGAGAACAGCGCCGTCGCCTCGGTGTCGCCGACCATCTGCTGCAGATTCAACGCCGGCGCGTGATTGGCCGCGCTGTCGAGGACGCTCTGGTACAGGCTGGCTTCGCCATTGCGCTGGCCCAACTGGCCGAGCAGTACTTGGCGGGCCTGGGCCACCAGTCGTGGGTCGGCTTCGATGCGCCATTGCGGATGGGCGGCCAGTTGCTGCGCGTAGAACTGCCACAGAGCCGGTGACAGGCCAGTCCGGTCCGGCTCGGCGTCGCCAAGGACCTTGGCCAGGAACGCCGGATCGACTTTTTCCGGGCGCGCCAGCATCAGGTAGGCCTTGAGTTGCGCGTAGGCCACACCGGCACGCTTGCTGCGTTCGGGGCTGTCCGGCGGCAGTTTGACCAGCGCGTTGAGCCGCGCCTGCAAATGGGCCACCGCCGGATCGCGCAGCAAGCGCTGATTGGCCTCGACGTAACGCGGCCACAGCGCGGCCAGCAGTGCATCGTTTTGATTCAGGCCGAAGCGCTGATACCACGGCGTGCTGTGCTCGGCCCGGTAATCCAGGCGCGTCAGTTCGCGCACCAGCTCGTTGAACGCCAGGAATTGCTCATCTGCGCTTTGTGATTGTTCGAGGGTGGTCAACACCGTCTGCACCTGGGTGATCTGCACGCGGTTGGTAGCGAACGACAGCAGCAGGCCGACGCCCCAGATCACTGCCAGCCCCAGCACGGTTGCGTAGCCGATGCGCACGGCGCCCCAGCCCAAACGGCGACGGTGCACGGCTTTGTCGCCGAGCACGCCCTCCCAAGGCGGCGTGACATGCCACAGACGCCCGGCATCTTCCGCGCCGCCCGGCAACGGCAGGCTGAACCACAAACCGCGCAACGGCACGCTCCGGGCAAAGATACGGAACATCGGCGCCAACGCCTGACGCCAGCGGGCAATGCCCTCGACCTGCAGATCGCGGGCCAGGCGCACCAGAAAATCGTTACCCATCGAGTCTTGCATCTGCACCCAGCCGGCGTTGCGCAGGGGCTGTACCAGGTTGTCCAGAGCCCCTTCCACCGCCTGCGGCGTCACGGGGATGGGCAGCAGGCAACCGACCGGTTGGGTCGGGCGCCGGTCCTGTTTCCACTGGCTGTCGCAGACCTGCCACAGGTGCAGCGGTAGCTGCCAGCGCAGCTTGCGTGCCAGGGTTTGCAGGTGGCGTATGCCGTGTTCCATGGCGCGGGGGTCGGCGCTTTGTGGTTTGTTGAGGGCCCAGATGGCACCGTCGAGGGCACGCCAGCGGGTCAGCCATTGGCACAGGTCCAGTACCCTGTCGCTGGCAGCGGTTTGCGTACTGCCGCCCCAGAGCAGGACAGTGTCGTGACCTTCCAGCCAATGATGCTTGGCCAGGTCGGGGGCGATGGCGTTGATCTGCTCGGGTTCGCCGACGACCAGGAACACACGAACCTTGAACCGCCAGAGCAGGCCGTGTTGCTCGCGCAGCACCTCGCTCATTTCTGCCTGTTGTTTTTGCGCATCAGTTTCGACGGGAGGCGCAGGCGGCAACTTCTGGGAGCCGCTCACAAGCTTGCGGATCCCGTTCTGCACAATCTGCCAGGTCAGCACCGTCATGACGAACAGCAGCGTCCAGAGCAATGCTCCCTTGAGCAACAAATCCAGCAACACGCTGCGAGTGACAGGTTGCGCTCCATTCCACAACCACCAGACCACTCCTCCCATTGCAATCAGCACAGCCAGGATCACTGCCAGCAATAACGCAGTACTCCATGGGGATAGTTTCGGAGATTCAACTGTTTGAGTCATCGGGTTTCACAATTCCAAGGGCCAGAGTGTGATGAGGATCGTTCGCCAACCAGGCACAGGGCACCTGATGTTGCTCGACGTACCAGGCAGCCAGGGTCTGGACGACCATGGCCTGCAGGCCTTCCAGGTCGCCGAAGTTGGCATCTTGTACGTTCTGTTTAGTGTTCCAGCCGTGGAGTGACAGACTTGGCACATCCGGCTGGGAGAACGACACACAGGCTTGCGGGGGTGACGTTATCTCGCTCTGTTGCAGAACACGCTCCGCCACCGTTGGCAGAAGTTCGGTATCGGCGTCGAACCATTCTCCTCGAGAAAAACGCACGCCACCTTCCGGGCCGAACAGCCAAAGCACCGCGGCCTCCCCCGCCGGCAGGCGACTGTCCGGCCGAGCCGGCAAGGATTGGCAGCCGGCACAAAGAATTCGTGCATCCGAAGGGGCACCCTGCATTCGGTATATGATCGAATCCAGGCTATCAATCCCGCGCCAGGATTCTGGTTGCTCGGGCAACTGAACCTGCGCAAAGGTTTTCCCCATCTGCTCGACAAAGGCTTGCCAAGCCGACAGAGACCCTTGCCAGTAGCAAGCCAAAGGCTGTAATGGGCCCGGCTCAGGTCGCTGTGCCTGCCACTGTAAAACCAGTAACTTCGCCAACTGCCATTCGCGTTCGACGACCTCATCACCGAACATCTGGAGCAGGCGAACCGTCGCGCCGTCCGGCGTCATTGCAGGTGCCGGGGGTTGGTGGTCCGCACTGAACAGGGCTTGCCTGTGCTCCGGATCGCTGCTGCCTCCCCCCACCAACACAGCCTCGATCAGCGCCACCGTCTGGCGATGGCGTACCCACCAGGCTTGTTGTATCTGCTGGGACGTTTCGGCATAGCATTGCGAATTGTGGCGATTGAGTCGGTAGAACAACACACGCAACAGAAATATCAGTAGCCATGGCGCCAACACGCTCGCAATCAGCAGAAATCGCATAATTGGATTGTAAAAAGATCCAAAGTCCAGCTGCATAGCGCCAGCGCACGCCAATACAAATAGACCTGCACCGATGGCATACCACCAGGGAAAATCAGGTGCGCGCTCCAATGGATAGGTATCGAATTTCGGAGCCGTATTCATGAGGACACCAGCGCATCGGGCATTGAGCTGACCAACGTGCATCCACACCTGCAGCGATGGCCATCCAGTGCCGCCGGGCGACCGTCGTAATGCAGTAGATCGCTACCCTCAGCGATCTCGGTTGGGCCGTGCAGGTTGCAGCGCACGGCATGGCCCTGACAGGCAACGGGCTTGCCGTAACACTCGTAAAGCCCCTCCAGCACTTCGCCTCCATATTCGTGCAGCGTGTCTCCCTGACGTATTACCGGCTTCATTGCTTCACCTCTCGGTTTTTGACTCACATTAATTTGGGCATGACTGCGGCTGCGGCAAATGCAGCGGGGTCTTGATCGGGTATTCGGGGCTGCCGTAGGCATGGCAGGAGGTGGTGACCACAAGCTCATCGCAGGGCAGGAAGTGCACGGTGAGGCCGCAGGTTTTTTGGCCGGTGTAGTCTGGGATGGGGACTACTTTGGTGTGTTTGCGTTTTTGTGCATCGATTTTGTCTAGCCAGGCATCGTATTTTGCCTCGTCAGCAAAGCCAGGAAAGTCATCGGAGTAAGCCACGCCAGTCTCCCAATCAATGCGCACCGTCATCCCCGGTTGCCACCGCGACGGCGCGCTGTAACAACACCCCCCTCCCCCACCCTGGTATGGCCCAACAATGTCGATCCCCGAGCGACCATCAACGCTGAAGCGGTTGATCGCCCAATGGGTGTGGTTAACCGCTTCAAGCGTGCCAGCCTGGGCGCCTTGCACGAGCATGGCGGCGACCAGCCCGCCGAGGACGCACATCCGTGCGCGGCGCGAATTGAGCTTGCCTCTGGAGGTTGCTCTTTTTGTCGAATATCGAACAACCGGATCAGACCTGCCCATCGTTCACCTCGCCAACCTTGGCGTAAAAGTCTTCCCAGATGGCATCGATGGCTTTATGCACCTCAGCCAAGCGTTGGGGCTCCGTCAGTGGCGGCGGTTCGGTAGCGCTGGAAGCAGACCGCACGGTGGTATCTGCCAACGTGGTGGCGTCGTTTTCACCGTACAGCGCCAGATCCCTTCGGCCGGCGTCACCAAAAAAAACCATGCGTTCACCGAAGTAACTACCGCCGAGTTCTCGCCCCCACTTGTAGAGAAACCAGGCGCGAGAATCGTGGACCTGATCGTCGAACAGCGCGCGCAACAGCCCTTCGGGTTGCGTGGCGTTGCGGCTTTCGTCGACGTTGCCGCGAAAGTTTTCATTGAGGTGGTTTCTCTCGTATTGCGGTGGCGGGAACAACTGGCTGACCTTCAGTTGTCCTGCCGCTTTCATCTGCTCGCGCTCTGCCCGCGCCACGGCGGTGATCACACTCGGGAGCAACACCGGAAAGAGCACCAGGCGCGCCACACGCATCGCGGGGGAAGGCTGTACGCCAACGCTGCGGAAGTGCGCGCTGAACTCTTCGGCGGCTTCGCGCAATTGGGTTTGTGCCATGTCGGCGTCGAAATCCTTGGGGCCGGGTTCCAGAGGCGCTTTCGGCGTGCCGGGAATGCGTTCTCGGGCCAGTTGTTGTTTACGGCGTGTTTCGACGGCAGATTGTTTTTTGTTGCGCGCCTCCTCGTCCTTTTTGCGCACGGCTTCGTCGGCCTGGGTATCGCTGGCCTGACGATAGAATGGCGTTTCCAACAAACTGGCAAAGGCGTAGCGGTCGATGCGCCAGGCGGTGATCCAGGCCAATTGATCGCGAACGGCTTGCTCCAGGGTGTCGTTGGCTGGGAGGGGGTGGTAGCGTTCGGTCTGTTCGATAGACAGGGGTTGGGAAACAGATGGAAGTCCCAGCGTTAGCTGGCGCCAGGCGTTAAAGCGGTGGACGAGAGTTGGAGCAACGATGAACTCAAGCACCACATCAGGTTCCATCGCTCTCCAAAGCTCATCGCGCAGCGTTATTGGCAAAGCATCCTTTGGTACCTTTAACGGTGCACCATGCACGAAGGCATCGGCATAGAGGTCGTGCAAAGCTATCTGCGACAGCAGCAGACCATCGCCTTCGATGTTGTCCTTGCTAATGGCCTTACCCTGATCTCCGGGCGGATACCCCCCTCCTTGATCGGAATGCACCCCCGGATAGATCACTTCCTCACTATTGACCGGGTACTCACCGCTCTCCCGCCGGATCGACTCCAACGGAAAACACAGCCGCTGCTCATGGCTGGCCACCAGATGCAGACAGCGCTTGACCAGCTCACCAGCGGGCAACTGCTGATTGCCATCGGCCCAGCTCATATGCCCGTTCGCCTCCGGCGCGATATCGGCGATACCCACAGAGGCCACGGTGTCCAGCAACCCCAGGTATTCCACGCTGACGGGCAAGGTCAAATCCATTAGCGTCAGCGCCGGCGTCGACGCCTCACGCGACAACAGCTGGTTCAAGCCACTGACAAAGGCCCGGGCCGCCGCCGCGCCACGGGAAAAACCATAGACATACAGACGGATGCCCAACAGCTTCGACATGCCAGGCTGTGGCTGGCTCAAGGCTATGCGCAACGGCTTGGCGATGGCCGCGAACTGCTTGTTGAATTCGCGGTAGCGGTTGCCGAAGGCACTCGCCCATTCAAGCCCCGGCAGGCTACCCATGGCCTTGACCGAAGCCCGCAGGCTGGCGTCGTCCAGCCGTGGCAGGCCCAGTGCGCGGCGCAGGGCATCGATGATCATCAGCAGTCCCCAGTTGATCCGCTCCTCGCCGTACCAGGCGCCGCCCAGCCCCAGGAAGGTGTAATCCAGGTCACCCACTTCCGCAAAAGGCGTGCCTACACCGGGCATGTAGTACTTGTAGTACTGGCCATAGCCCGTACCCGCCGCATCGACCAGCCGCCGGGCTTTGTCGCTGTGCGCAGTGCCGCCGGCATGGCCGTCGCCGATAGTCGCGCGAAACAACCGGGCAATATTGGTCGGGTGTGGGATGGTGGATTCGTACAGGTCGTTGTTGAGGTTGTTGCCGGTGCCGTCGAAAAACAGACTGATGTGCAAGGTCTTGCTACACGGCGCCATCACGCGGCGGCCGGCGGCCAGACACAGGGTATCGTGGTAGTCACGCTCCTGCTGGCGCTGGCGTACAAGGTTCTGTTGAACCTGCAGTGCCCGGCGGGGCAAACGCCCCTCCAGCGGGAACGCTGGCGGATAGCAGATGCTGGCATGTTTCACTTCGGACATGATTGAGGCTCCGGCAGGTGCTGTGGTGTCTTGATCGGATATTCGGGGCTGCCGTAGGCGTAACAAGAGGTGGTGACCTGAAGCTCTTCGCAAGGCAGAAAATGCACGGTGAGGCCGCAGGTTTTTTGGCCGGTGTAGTCTGGGATGGGGACGACTTTGCTGTGACGGCGCTTTTGCGACTCTATTTCTTTCTTCCAAATCAAAAAATTATCCCAATCGCCAAAACCGGGAAAACCCTCTGAACTACCGGCTCCGGTTTCCCAATCAACACGCACCGTCATCCCCGGCTGCCATCGCGACGGCGCGCTGTAACAACACCCCCCACCCCCGCCCTGGTACGGCCCGATAATGTCGATCCCCGAGCGACCATCAACACTGAAGCGGTTGATGGCCCAATGGGTGTGATTGACCGCTTCAAGCGTGCCGGCGTGGGCGCTTTGCACGAGCAACAGACCTGCCAGCGTGCCGAGCATGGCGACGCGAAAACGATGGTTTATGAATGTGGGCATGAGGCTTATTTCCTGGCTTTACTGGGGTGGGACGCGCAGGCGGTGCGCAATCGATCGAGGGCGTGGGCTTCGCGCTCGGTGGCGAGTATCAATCCGGCCTGGGTAGCCTCGAGCATGGCTGCGTAGCACGTCTGAAACTGCTGCTCGGCACTCAATTGCGGCGGCAATGCCTCGCCAAGGTTCGTCAGCGCCAAGGTGGCATCGCTGGCACAGCCAAGGGTTTCCAGCTGGCTGTCGCTCAGGACGATGGGACGCCGTTCTTCTGGCCACACAGGTTCATCGCAGGCACCCGCCAGCCGCTGGGGAAGGCCATCGCGATCCAGCCAGCTCCAGAACACAGCCGGTCTTAGCAAAAGGCGTTGCTGATTGGGTTCAAGCACATGGCTGAACAACAACGGGAACAGGCGCGGGTCGTAGTAGCGCAGCAGACCCGGATACCCGCCGCTCTGTGCTTCCAGGCATCGACCAAGGTATTCGGCCAGCGCCTGGAACGGCCAGTTGGAGGCCAACACCAGTAATTGCGAGTGCCCTTTCAGGTTTTGCATCAGGCCGATGAGCCATTGCCGTTGCAGGGGGACCGCCAGATCAACCCGCACCAGCAACGGCGCCAGCTCCTCGGCACCGGCCTCCGGCAACTCGCTGAACAACGAGTGCCAGGGCAGCGAAGGTTCGACACTGAGCACGCTGCCGAGCATCGGCGTGTCGCTGCCGGCCTGGTCAATGATGATATCCAGGCAGGTAATGGTGGACTGGGCACAGCAAGCTTCCAGCAGTGCAATCCAGGGAACGCTACGAACAGAGGTCATGCTCGTGCCCCCCTGGGTACGAAGCCGAGTGCGGCGGCCTGGGCCCTCTTCAGGCACTCCTTGCACACCGAACCGGGCAATTCGGGAAGTGGGAAGTCTTCACTGGTCGGGGGATTGATCCGGTGCTTACCCTTGACGCAGATCAAGCCCGGGCCGTGAATCTGGATCTCGCCTTCCTCCGTAATCCGGAAGTAAGCGCCACCACAGGCGAGGGTGATGCTCTTTAGGGCAGTCAACTGCAGATGCCCCTGCACCGATTGGATCGTGATGTCTTGCTGGGCAATGAGATTCATCAGATCGCCGTGGGATTCGATTTCCAGCGGGCCCTTGCCGGAGACCAGGCGCATGCCTTCGTGTTGGGCTAGCAGGGAAATGCCCTGGTTGGCGTGGGCGGACAGGCGTTGGGCGGCGGCGAGGTTGATTTCGTCCTGGCTTTGCAGGTACATCGCGTCGCCGCTGCTGAACAGCAGGCTGGCCGGCGTGACCGCACCGATGCCTTTGGGTGCGCTGAGGAGGATGGCCGGGGCGGACAGGTCTTTGGCGTCCGCTTGTAGTTGATGCAGACCGTCGATGGCAGGCTGTCGGCTGTGGTGGGCTTGGGCAATGGTTTGCCAGTCGGCGATTTGCTGCTTAGCCCCTTCGATAAGGTTGGATGCTGGCTCCATGCCCAGGACTTGCCCCTGCGCCTTGGCCTGCGCATCGGCACTGATGAACAGGCCCTTGCCGCCACGAATGGCACCATGACCATCGCTACGCAGCTCAAACCCTTCCCCACGCTTCTGCTTCTTGGCATCCACCAGATGCCCCAGATTCAACTGGCTCTTGCCCCCATACTCGGTACTGAGCTTGACGTGCTCTTCCCCCCGCCGGTCCTCCATGCGCAGTTTGTTGTTGGCCGGAGTACGCAGCACGTTGCGGGTGTAGTCGCGTTTGCCGAGGGTCACGTGGTCCGGGTGCTGGTCGTCGTGCAGGGCGTGGGCGATGTAGGGTTTGTCCGGGTCGCCCTGCTCGAAGGCGATGGCCACTTCGGTGCCGGCGATCAGTGGCAGGTGCAGGCCGTGGGTGTCGCCGGCGTAGGCGCGGGCCTGGCGCAGCCATTGGCTGTCCTGGCCGGGTTTGCGGGTGTCGCGGTCGAAGAGGAATTTGACCCGGTAGCGGCCTTCGAGGTCGATGTCGGCGTAGGGGTCGTTGGCTTTCGGGCTGGTGACCCGTGCCGGGAGGGTGCCGGCGATTTGCGGTTTGGGTGGAATCGGCGGGCGGAAGCACAGGCGTTCGGCGTAGGGCATGGCCTGGAAGTGGCATACGAAGCTGCGGTCGCGGGCGGCGTGGGTGGTGAGGCCGGTGAGTACCGCGCCGCGGGCGAAGGCCTGAGGGGCGCCGCCGCTGATGTTCAGTACCTGGCCCGGGGCCAGGGTGGCGCTGCTGCTGGTGCCGCTGAGGTGGGTCTGTTGGTTGAGGTAGCGTTCGTGGCGCAGGCGCGCGTAGAAGTAGCCGCTTTCGCTGAGCAGGTCTTCGTCCTGGTGGTAGGCGTTGCCGAGCACGCTGTAGGGTTCGGCGTAGTGGTAGGCCTCGCCGTAGGTGTGGGGTGCGCCATGGGTGGCCGGCTCGCCGCGGGTCTGGTCGACTTCGCCGTCGAGGTAGGCGCGGGCGTCGCGGGGGTGGTAGGCGCGCACGCTGACTTGCTGTTCCACCATCTGGTGGCGGGTTTGCAGGGCCCAGACGGCGTCCTCGCCGCTGCTGCTCAGGCCGGAGGGCGAGCGCATCGGCAAGACGACGTCGAACTGGTAGCCGCGCTGGTCGTCGCAGAACTCGACGACGTCGATGCTCAGGCGTTCGTCGCTGGTGCAGCGGTACCAGATGCCGACGTCGGCCAGCAGGCGGGTGATGAAGTCCAGGTCGCTTTCGTTGTATTGCATCACCTGTTCGCGGCGCGGGTACTCGCGGTGCAGGCGGAAGAAGAAGTCCTGGCCGAGAAAACCGTGGCGGCTGCGCAGGATGCTTTCGACGATTTCCGGCACCGATTGCTGCAGGTAGAGGCGCGTTTGCCGGCCACGGGCGAGCCGTCCCAGGCGCGGTTGCAGGGTGATTTCGTAGCGCGCTTCGTCGACCGAGCCGGACAGGCGTTGGCAGCCGCTGATCACGCCGTAAAACGTGCGCAGCGGTTTGGCCGGCTTGGGCACTTCCCACGCCATCAGGGCCACGGTGGATGGCGCGGCGTGCAGGCTGAACTGGGCGTATTGGCCGAGCAGTCGGTCGGCGCCGAGGTCGAGGTGGCTACAGGTGAATTCGACGGTGTAGGTGAACGGCTGGCTGAGGTGTTCTTCGCCCCTGAAGGTGAGGACGTCGAGGGTGGTGTCGAGGCCGTCGACCTGGAGTTTGTGGCGGCTGTGGTCGAAGAAGGTGCGCAGTGCGGTGCTCATGGTCAGGCTTCCGTGGCAGTGAGTGACGACGCGTCCTTTGCATCGGTAAATTGCAGCGTGACGCCCTCCTCGTCGCTGTAGCCCAGGGTTACGCCGAGGGTTTTGTGCTGCTCGGCCTGACGTCGCAAGAGCTGTTGACTGAGGACCGGCAGAATCTGCTGGTTGAGCAGGCTGTCGATGTTGCGTGCACCGGTGTCGGGCAGCAGGCAGGCAGCGACCAGCGCGG
The DNA here is from genome assembly GCF_052112305.1 of Pseudomonas sp. QLc11A. NCBI lineage: Bacteria > Pseudomonadati > Pseudomonadota > Gammaproteobacteria > Pseudomonadales > Pseudomonadaceae > Pseudomonas > Pseudomonas sp. QLc11A. The sequence continues at coordinate 57,487 of NZ_JAVAJJ010000017.1, read as the reverse complement.
CGTGGAGTCCATCGTCGATCTGGCAGGCCAGGCCGTAGTGGCGTTGCAGGCGCCTGGCAACCCGGGCGAGCTTGAGCCCGACGATGCGCTTGAGTGCATCGGCCTGCAGCGGGCGGTAGATCAGGGTCTGAAAGCGGGCAAGCAAGGCCGGCTGGAAGTGCTCGCGCAGAATCGGTCGCAGCCATTCGTGCAGCACGCTGTCAGTTGCGTCGGGTTGTTGCTGCAGGCCGTTTTGCAGTTCATCGCTGCCGAGGTTGGAGGTCATCAGAATGACGGTATTGCGAAAGTCGATCTCGCGCCCTTCGCCATCGCGCATGAAGCCGCGGTCGAACACTTGATAGAACAGGTTGAGCACGTCGCGGTGGGCCTTCTCCACTTCATCCAGCAACACCACGCTGTAGGGCCGCTGACGCACCGCTTCGGTGAGCACGCCACCCTGGCCGTAACCGACGTAGCCTGGTGGCGAACCTTTGAGCTGGCTGACGGTGTGGGCTTCCTGGTACTCGGAAAGGTTGAGGGTGACCAGCGACCTTTCGCCACCGAACAGACAGTCCGCCAGCGCCCGCGCGGTTTCGGTCTTGCCGACGCCGCTGGTGCCGACTAGCAGGAACACACCCAGCGGTGCCTGTTCATCGGTCAAGCCGGTCTTGGCCGCGCGCAAGCGCTGGGCCTGGGCACCGAGGGCATGCTCCTGGCCAATCACCCGCTCGGCCAATTGCTGTTCCAGTACCAGCAGGCTGGCCTGTTCGTCCTTGAGCAGGCTGCCCAGGGGCACGCCGGTCCAGTCGGCGATCACTTCGGCGACGCTGCGGGCATCGACGTCCAGGGACAGCATCGGCCGGTTGCCCTGAGCCTGCAGCAGCCGTTGCTGTAACTGCGCGCAGAGGTCGCTGCACAGAGGTTCGGCCTGGCGTGCGTCAAGCAGTTGCCGGGTCAGGTCGAGCTCGTGACGGTATTGGTCCAGCAGATCGTCTTGCTGTTGTTGCAGTTCGGCCTGTTGCTCGGCGATCAACGTCAAGCGTTCGCTGGCGGCGCTGCCATTGAGTTGCGCGTCTTGTTCAAGCGCCTGCTGCTCCAGCGTCAAGGCGGCGTGCCGGGCCTTGAGCCGGACCAGCACCTGGGGCTCGCAGTCGAGGCTCATGCGCACCCGCGCGCTGGCGGTGTCGAGCAGGTCGACGGCCTTGTCCGGTAACTGGCGGCCGGTGAGATAACGCCGCGACAGGTTGACGGCAGCCTGTACCGCCGCATCCTGAATGTGTACACCATGGTGGCTGGCATAGCGCGCCTTGAGGCCGCGCAGCATCAGGCAGGCGCTGGCGTCGTCAGGCTCGTCGACCTTGACCACCTGGAAACGCCGCTCCAGCGCGGCATCACGTTCGAAGTACTGTTTGTATTCGCTCCAGGTGGTCGCGGCGATGGTGCGCAATTCACCACGGGCCAGGGCGGGCTTGAGCAGGTTCGCGGCATCCGCCCCACCTGCCTGATTACCGGCGCCGATCAGGGTGTGGGCTTCGTCGATGAACAGCAGCACCGGGTTGGCCGACTGCTGCACAGCGTCGATGACATTTTTCAGACGTTGTTCGAATTCACCTTTGACCCCGGCACCCGCTTGCAACAGGCCCAAGTCAAGGGTGCGCACGCTGACCGACTTGAGGCTGTCCGGAACGTTGCCTGCGGCGATGCGCAAGGCCAGGCCTTCGACCAGCGCCGTCTTGCCCACACCGGGCTCACCGACCAGGATCGGGTTGTTCTTGCGCCGACGGCTGAGGATGTCGATGACCTGGCGGATTTCATCGTCACGTCCGAACACCGGGTCGATCTGCCCGGCCCGCGCCTCGGCGGTGATGTCCCGGGTGAACCTGTCCAGTACCGCTTGCAAGGCATCGTGCACGGCTGCGCCGGGGACAGGTAACGCCGGGGGCTGGTCCAACGCGCTTTGCTGTTGGACGTGCGGGCGTTCCTCGGAGTGCTGATCGAGCAGCCCTGACAGCTGCTGCAACTGGATTTCATTGAGGCTTAGCATGGGCCAGGCCGCATTGCATGCCAGCAGCTGCGGACTGTCCTGCAACGCACCCAGCAGGTGCGCCGAGCGCAGACTGTCATGCCCTTCCAGTGACGCACGCAACCAGGCGGACTCGATCAGTTTCTGCAATTTGCCGCACAACTGTGGCTTGCCCTGCACGCTGCGCGGCAGCGTGTCGAGATGGTCAAGCAGACCGCGCCAAAGCCCGTCCATGTCCCACTCATGACGACGGGCGATAAGGGTCAAGTCGCCCTCGCCCTGCTCCAGCAACTTGAGCAGCCAGTGTTCGATGCTGATCCGCCCATGGGCACGGCTTTGACACAACGAAGCCGCCGCGCTGAGCGCCTGGGCGCAGTAGGGGTTGAGACGGCGAAGCAGGCGCGTGGAGTTGTCGGTCATGGAGGTACGTCCTTGTGCTGAAGGGTCAGCGGATAATCGGTCAGGGCGATGGAAAGTGTCGGGATGGGCTGGGTTGAACGTCCGCGCACAGACGCTCAACCCAGTGCACCGGAACCAGCAGGCAGAGGCCAGCCTGCTGGTTATTCAGCGTTACCCTCTACTACGTTTGTCCCATGCATCGTCGTGTTTGAGGTTTCCGTCCTTGAAGTCCCAGAAGATCTTCTCGTAGCGCAACTCAACCTCTTCCAGGTGGTTGAATTTCGCCTTGTCCGGATCTTTGACGTCGTGCATTTTCGACTCGACCTTCACTACCTTCACTTTTTTAAGCAGGGTGTTGTAGTACTCGACTTCCTGGCCTGCGTCGTTGATGCGATAAAATTTGAACTCGGCGCTCTCGAGTGTCTGGCCTGTAGTAGCAGCCTTATAGAGGTATGTGCTGGAAGCATCGATTTCCTTAGTGAACACGTACGGAGCATGGGTCCGCGTACCGGTCAATTTTCCGGTGCTATCGTCGCTGGCGATGTAGACGCTGTGGTTGTGAGCGACCACCTCGATACTGCCTTCGCGACCTTTCACGGTCACTGAACCATTAATGTCCGCACCGCCGTCATTTTTCAGCCACAGGTAAACGGGAATTGCCATGTGAAGCTCCTTTTTCAGTACACAGATGCCGCGTTTGCGACAGGGGGTTGTACGTCGGCTCCGGCCATGGGAAACACGCAGGCCCCCGCTTCCGGCACCAGACGGATATCGACGCGACGGTTGGCCTGACGCCCCGCCTCGGTGTCATTGCTGGCGATGGGCTGGCTCTTGCCAAAGCCCTGCACCGCGAAACAGCTGTCGGGGATGCCGCCCATGCGTTGCATCCAGTCACGCACCGCCGCCGCACGGGCGCGGGATAACTGCAGATTGTGTTCGTCGCTGCCCACGGCATCGGTGTGCCCGGCGATGACGATCAGCCAGCCAGGTTGGGCCTTGATGCCGACCAGGGCGTCGATCAGCACCCTGGTCGATTCCGGCTTGAGTCGGGCACTGGCGCTGCTGAACAGCGACAGGCTGTCCAGGCGCACGGTTCGCACCGCGCGTGCCGGCATCGGGCTCGTCGACGGTTGCCGGTGGTTGGCGATGGTCGACAGCAGCCCAGCGCGCAATTGCTCGCCGCGATACAGGCCAAGGCCCAGCGCCAGGGGCTCACCCCGGCGGTAGTAATGGTCGAGGCGCATGGCGTCCTCGCGCAGCACGTTCAACGCTTCTTCCCGTTGGGCAAATTCGGGTTGATCGCGACGCTCCGTCGGGGCAATGGACGCATAACGCCGCAGGTCATCGCTGACCTGACGCAGCAGCAGGGTGTTCTGCCAGGCCGAGCTGGTCAGGGCGACAACGGCGGCGGCCGCGAACAGCCACAGCGCAATCACGCTGGCGCGACGTATTGGTAAACGTCGGGCCTGTACCGGCAGCAGATTCAGTAAAGGATCAGGGAACGGCAGCGACGCATCCGGCGCTTGTACCTGTGCATCGGCGTCCCTCAGCCCGGTCTTGCCCCGCAGCCATAGCCCCCACAGATTGCCGGTCATCATCCCGGGCAGTGTCGGTACCAAGGTGCTGGCGCAAACCAGCGGCAAGCCGACAGGCTGGCGACCTTCGCGGCTGGCGAAGTGCGCCAGGACATATTCATCCAGCCAGGCAGCAGCACTGTTGAGCTGGACACCGGCCTGCAACCGCCGAGTGTGGGTTGCATGTTCAGCGGGCAGCCGATACCAGTCGTCGGGGCCAAGGCACGCCCCCCCTTCCCGAATGTTGCAGGTGCCCTGGCCGGCTTCCCAACTGAACCAGGTCCCCTTGCTCGCCGATGATTGCAGGTAGCTGACGAGCATCAGCGGCAGTGCAATACCACGCTGGCCAATCAGCCCGGCCTGGTAATTGAACGTACGCACGTGCCCGGCCAACACCGCGGCATCGGTGTGCTCGCCCGGGTTGACAATGAACATCACGCAGAGCTGCCCGGCCCACTCGGGACGCAAGGCCAGGACAGTGTCAGTCAACTCCGGCAGTTGTTGCGCACGGGAGACCCGCAGGTAACAGCCCTGCTCGGTCATGCGCAACGCCGGCTGGTCGTTGCACGTTTCACCAAACAGCCCGGCCAGGCCATCACCACATACCAGTACCACCGGATGACGATACGCTGCCGGTGGCAACGCCAGGTTGTCGAGCGAGCCGGGTAATTGCCGTTGACGCGCGGCCCGGACACAGCCGAGCGCAACGCAACCGACAACGATCAGGGCCACGGCGGCACGGCCCAATCCGCCAAGCGGGATAATGGCCAAAAGCATCAGAGCCAGTGCACCCGCCCACAGCCAGAGCCCTTGTTTGAGTTTGAGCGTCATGGGCTCCACCTCAGGCTTGCGCGGCCAACAGCGTCGCAACCAGACCACCCAACAGCTGGTCGAGGCCGTACCAGACACCGGCCAGCAACAGACCGGCAACCAGGACGTTGACCAGCGGCGAGCGCATCCAGCGCAGCGCCATTGCGCCATGGCTGGCGCTGAGGGGTGCGGTTAATGCCTGACGCAGCTTCAGTGGTGCGACCCGGGCACTCAGATCGGCCAGCAGTTGTTCACGCTCGGGGTCATTGTCATCGCGATAACGGCCGCGAAACCCCAGGGTCAAAACCCGCTGGAAGGTCGTTAGTACCTGAAGGTCCGGCGCCGGTTCGCGCAGTACCTCGCGCATGTCCTCGTACAGGAACTCCCCGGCCTGGTGGCGATTGAAAAATTTCGCCTGCAAGGGTTCACTGGCCCACCGGGAATGGGCATCGTTATCGGCGCGGTTGAGCATGGTTTCATCCAGCAGCGCGCATTGAGCGTGGCTCATATGGTCGATGCTGCGTTGGGCCAGGCCGGCATCCATGAGCCGCTGGCGAACGTGCTCGACCTGCCTTACGCAAAGCGCTTTGACCTCATCGCTGCTTTGCGCGGAGGCCCCTTGCCGCAACTCGACCACCAGCAGGTAGCTGTCTTGCAACAACGCGTCGATGTCGACCGTCATGGCGGCCGGTTTTTTCGCTTCGATCAGGTTCATGCGCGTAGTACCGCGAACAGTTCAAGTTTCACTTCGGCCAGGGTGCTCGGGACGTAGAAGGCACAGATGCCCTGGTCCCGAATGGCTTGTCCCTTGGCATGGTTGAGATCCAGGGCGAAGTACTGGTTTTCCAGGCGCAGGGGGATGGCCGCCGGGACATGGCTGAGGGACTGCAACGGCACGCCATCGAGGGCGGCGTTGACCAGTTGATCGACTTCGTCCGGTGTACCGATCTTGCACAGTTGCGGGAACTGATTCTGCAATTGCACGGCGGGCAAGCGGCAACGCACCGACAGATAGAAATCGGCACTGTCGGGCTCGCGCAAACGGGCGTCGTCAAGTCGGACCTGCCAACGGTTGGCTGCGCTCTGCTCGAGTGTCAGGGCGATGACGCGAGAAGGCAGACTGGCCTCCAGCAACGTGGAGATCATGCGCAACAGCGGCGGGAACACGCTTTCCAGGTGTTCGTGGCGGTAAGGCGGAATCTGCTCGACATCGTGTTCGAGGGAAAAGGTCAGCAGACTGCCGGCCAGTTTTGTCAGCTCCAGATAGACCTGCTCGGGATGTCGCGCCGGCCAGGCCTTGAGATCGGCCAATACCGGCTGGTAGGTGTTCAAGGCATTGAGCAACCAGAACAACGACACGTCGGCCACCGCGAAGTCGGCCATTCGCTGGTTACTCTCACGGCGCATGCCCATCAGCCGCTGACGCTTGGAGGACAACTGGGTCAACAGGTTGTCCAGTTGCGTCAACAGACCCGGGTGCGCCGCGAAACTGAGCAGCGGTGGCACATAGTCAGGATCAAGGCTCCAGGCGCCCTGCCCGTCACGCACCAGGCGCGCGATCGGGCAGGTCAGGTAATCGCCGTTCTCGTCGTGATCGAAGCGCAGGCTCAGCACGTGTTCCAGTACGCCGACCGATTGCACTTCATCGGCGTAAATGTCCTGCACCTGACGCCAGTCCTGACGATAACGGGTGGGTCGATCGGCCTTGTCGGCGTCGAACAGGCAGTTGTTGCCATTGGCCTGTTCCAGTGGCAAGGCCAGGAGCAAGGTCGCCGCCTGGGTATCGTCGGACAGCAGGCGCGACAGCTCCAGCCCAAGGGGCAGTCGATCGACATGGTCAGTGTCGATCAAGGTGCCGTCGGGCATGCGCAGGCTCAGGCGAGTGGCCTTGAGCTTGCCCAGGCGCAGTGCTTGCAGGTCAAACGCGACGTCATGGACGCCCCAGGGGTGCACCAGGGACAAACGAGCCAGACACTCGTTGGCCCAGGCTTCCCAGCGCGCCTGCTGCTGGAATTGCTGCGGGGACAGCAATGCCCCCGCGGCCCACAAGGGGCGGTCGATTTTCATGAGGTCGAATCCCTACGCAATGGGTTGGGTTTGCACAGGACTCAGGCTTTTGCCTTGGGCATCTGCGAAACCAGCGACAGGTTGACGTCCATGCCTTCCACCTGGAAATGCGGCACGGCGTACAACTTGACGCGGAAAAAGCCCGGGTTATCCTCGATGTCTTCGACGGTGACCCGGCCAGCCCGCAATGGGTGCGAAGCCTGCAGCGAGTCGCCCGGATCGTTCATCTCGGTGACCAGCCCGCTGACCCACTTGTTCAGCTCCAGCTCCAGCAATCGGCGATCCTTGGTGGTGCCGATGTTTTCGCGCTGGATCAGCTTCAGGTAATGGGCAATGCGTGACAGCAGGAAGATGTAGGGCAGGCGCGCATTGATCCGGCTATTGGCGGTGGCCTCCGGGGTATCGTATAGCGCCGGTTTCTGCGTGGAGTTGGCCGAGAAGAAGCACGCGTAGTCGCGGTTCTTGTAGTAGGAGAGCGGGATAAAGCCGAGGTTGGCGAACTCGAACTCGCGCGTCTCCGCAATCATCACTTCCGAAGGGATCTTCACCTGATTGCCAGTGCCCAGATCGTACAAGTGGATCGGCAGGTCGGTGACTGCGCCGCCAGACTGCGGACCGCGGATCTGCACGCACCAGCCGTTGGCGATGAAGCTCTTGACCATGTTGGCAGCGAAGGCAAACGAGGCGTTGGTCCACAGGTACTTGTCGTGGTCCGGTCCCTTGACGCTTTCGATGTAGTTGAAACTGCGCACCGGAACGGTGTCCGGGCCATACGGCAGACGGCCCAGCACGCGGGGCATGAGCAAGCCGATATAACGGGCATCGTCGCTGTCGCGGAACGCTTTCCACTTGATGTATTCGGCACGGTCAAAGTAGTTGCCGATGTCCTTGATGGCGGCGACTTCTTCCATCGAGTGCTTGCCAAAAAAGGCCGGGCCGACGGAGCCAATGAAGGGCATGTGCGCGGCTGCCGAGACTTTGGAAATATTGCGCAGCAAGGCAATGTCCTGCGGGCTGCGGTCGAACTCGAAGTTGGAAATGGCAGCGGCGATCGGCTCACCACCCGGGGTGTCGTACTCCTGGGTGTAGGTATGCACATACAGGCCACTTTGTGCGATCTCCGGTGCATCCTCGAAATCCTGGACCAGGTGATCCTTGCTGATATCAAGCAATTCGATGCGCACGTTCTGGCGGAAGTCGGTCTGATCGATCAGCGATTTCACACCGCGCCAGGTGGACTCCACCCGCTGGAAATCCGGGTGATGCATCACGGCGTCCAGTTGGCGGCTGATTTGTGCATCCAGCGACGCAATATGTTCATCCAGCAGTGTCCTGTCCAGACGCCGGACTTTGCGCGAAGACTGTTTGATCAAATTCAAGAAAACACTGACAGCGGCAGTCACTCGCTCATCGGCAGAAACGTCCGACAGCGCCTCGGAACTTTGAAACACTTCAATTTCGCCCAGCACTTTTACCGGGTTGAGATTGATCTTTCCAAACAACGCGCCATACACGCCTTGGCTTTCTTCAGGCAACACTGTAGTGCCGCGCGATTGCGCGTGAGAATGTTCAATAGACATTTTTAAACTTCCCTTTAAACGAGCCGAGGTGAATTAACGAATGTGTTCCGGAGCCAGTGCAGCCAACTCATCTCGCAGTTCGTCACTCAGTGCCTCGTCCACGAGAATACGCTCCAGTTCCTGGCGGAACGTGGCATTGTCCAACAGGTTGGACTTGAGGTCGCGCAGCAGGTTACGCATAGCCAGCAGTGCGCGCAGTTGCGGAATTTGCCGAGCCACTTGTTCCGGCTCGAAGTCCTTCATGCTCCGGAAACCCAGGTTGACCGCCGCTTCGCCGGCATCCTCCGCCAGGGTATTGGCCACCGCCAGCTTGACCTCGGGAGAAAACTCGGCCAGCACGCTATCGAAATTATTCTTGTCGATGGCGACTTTGCTTCTCTCGGACAACGGCCGCTGTTCCTTGCCGTTACTGTAGTCGCCCATCACCATCAACTTGAGCGGCAATTCGACTTTTTTCTGTGCATCGCCCGTATGCAAATCGAGCTTGATGTTGACCCGTGCCTTGGGCACTTTGTTTTGAAAACTACCAGAAGCCATAAATCCTCCAAGGATATTTGTAACAACATACAGCGTTACAAAAAATTCAATGACACAATCGAGATCAGAAGTTGGGCCAACAACACGCAATCACATAACCAGACGCAACATGCAAACTTGCTTCGATTGCGAAAGACTAGCCTCTCCAAAAGGAACCGCAACTACAGAAACAAATACTCAAACACTGCCAGATGCAATAGTGAATCATCTTACAAAGACATTCCAACCGCCCAACTAATATTTAGAGGATTCTTACATTGCGATCAGATCTTACCCACTCTCTAAATAGCAATTTCCTACGCAATTAAGGAAGTTTCCTACGTAAAGATTATTGGCGTGTTTTGGTTGCGCTCGGCATGGCCGTTGAGACAGCGGATGATCGGTTAATACCGGAAAAGCGAGGAGGCGATTTCACGACTGCCGTGCCCGGGTCTTGAAGACCGGGCACGGGCAGCACAGTGCGGCGGGATTCTAGAATTTTTCCGCAATGTACTTGAACGGATAGTTCGGATCCCGATAGTTACCGGGACTTTGGCGCTTGGGCAGTTTCACTTTCGCCCGCGGTACTTCCTCATAAGGAATGCTGCTGAGCACATCGCTGATGATGTTCAGTCGCGCCCGCCGCTTGTCATTGGAGTTGGCGACCCGCCACGGGGCGAACTCAGTGTCGGTGGCCTCGAACATGTCGTCCCGGGCACGTGAGTAGTCGTACCAGCGGTTATAGGACTTGAGGTCCATCGGTGACAGCTTCCAGATCTTGCGCCCGTCGGTGATGCGCGCCTTGAGGCGTCGGGTCTGCTCCTCCGGGCTCACTTCAAGCCAGTATTTGATCAGGATGATGCCCGATTCGACCAGTGCATGTTCGACGCGCGGCGCCACGGTGAGAAATGAGCGCACCTGCTCTTCGGTGCAAAACCCCATGACCCGCTCGACACCGGCGCGGTTGTACCAGCTGCGATCGAAGATCACCACTTCACCGGCCGCCGGCATGTGCGGCAGATAGCGCTGCACATACATCTGGCTTTTTTCCCGATCGGTCGGTGCCGGCAACGCGATCACCCGGAACACCCGCGGGCTGACCCGTTCGGTCAGTGCCTTGATGGTCCCGCCCTTGCCGGCGCCATCACGGCCCTCGAAGACGATGCAGACCTTGGCGCCCGAGTGCTGTACCCACTCCTGCAGCTTGACCATCTCGACATGCAGGCGCGCCAGCTCCTCGAGATAGACCTTGTTCTTGAGCTTGCCGCTTTCAACCGGCTTGCTTTTCGTTGCCGTTTTCTTCTTTGCCATGCCCGTAATCTCCTTCAATGCGTCACACAGCGTCCGGGATGCACCCGGCCGCACTCATTCAACGCCGATTGCGCTGGTAATGTTCAACCGCCAGTTCCAGGTTCAGGAACATGCGTGCCTCACCCAGCGTATGGCCCAAGGGTGCCTTGATGACCATGTCCCATACACTGGGGCTCATACCTACCAGCCACAGTGAAATGCCTTTCTCGCTCATGCGCTGCTCGGCGCTGGTGAGCATTTTCAGGGCCGTGTATTCCAGGTCGAACACGCTGCGCAGGTCCAGGACCACAACCCTGGGTGTCGCCGCCTCGATCAGCGGCCGGATTTTCTCGGCGATGCGCTCGGCATTGGCGAAGAACACCCGCCCCTCGGGCCTGAGCAACAGCAGCCCGTCAAACTGTTCGTCATCTGCGTTGCCGGTGGCCTGCGGGCGATAGACGTTGGTGCCGGGCTTGCGTGCCAGAACATGCACGGGCGGGTCCGAGAGCTGATAGGCCAGGGCCAGCAACGAGACGATGATCGCCACGACGATCCCTTGCAGCGTGCCCAGCAGCATCACGCCAATCATGGCCACCACGGCCCAGGCGAATTCGGTACGGCGAACCGACAGGATTTCGCGAAACTCCGCCGGCTCGATCAAGCCCACCGAATACACGATCACCACGGCGGCGAGTGTGGCATTGGGCATCAGGCCAATGAGCGGTGCCAGCAGCAGGCAAGTGCCCAATGCCAGTGCTGCGGTAATCAGTGCGGCCAGTTGCGAGCGGGCACCGGCCAGGCGGTTGACCGCCGTTTGAGTGGTCCCGCCACCCGCGACCATGGCCCCGAGAAACGCACCGCCTATGTTGGCAACGCCAGTGGCCAGCAGCTCCCGGTTCGGTTGTGGAGCAGGCTCGTCACTGCGGGCGAAAGCGCGACCCGCGGCAATGGTTTCGGTGAAACTCATCAGCGCGATACCCATCGCCGAAGGCCACAGGGTTTCGACCAGCGACGCTACCGGCAAGGTCGGCGCCGGCAACCCGATCGGCACCACGCCGACGGCGGACACACCAAAACTCTCCAGGCCAAGCAGGCTCATGCCGAGGATGCCCAGCGCCACCGCAATCAAGGGAGCGGGCAGTCGCGGCGTAAAGCGCTTCATGCCGACCAGCAGCAGTATCATGAACACCCCGACTGCCGCGGTCGGCAGCGAGGCATGAGGGATGCTCTGAACCGTAGCCACCAGGTTGTGCAGGAAGCCACCTTTGTCGATATGGGTGCCCAGCAGCTTGGGTAGCTGGTCGAGCACGATGACCACGCCAATGCCGGCCTTGAACCCCACCAGCACCGGTTCGGAAATAAAATTGGCGACGAAACCCAGGCGCAGCAACCCCGCGACGATCAGGATCGCACCCACCATCAACGCCAGGGTGGCGGAGCCGGCGAGCAGGGTCGTCGCATCGCCATCGGGGCTGATCTGACCCAGTGCGGAGCCAGCGAGAATGGCCAGGGTGGTCGTGGTGCTGACACTGAGCGGACGCGACGTGCCGAGCACGGCATAGATCACCATCGGCACCAGCACCGTGTACAGCCCGACCTGCACCGGCAGGCCGGCAATCGTGGCGTACGCCAGCGCCTTGGGAATGACCACGGCCGCTGCCGTCAGCCCGGCGACCACATCGCCCCGTAGCCAGTCCGGCCGATAACTGTCGAGCCACTCCGGGATCAACAGGCTGCGCACGCTACCCCGCTGTGGAGTGCCTGGGTTCCGCGCTTGCGGATCGCTGCCAAGTTGATTCATCAGTCACTCCAGTCGCAAATCGTCCATGCGGATGATGAGTGGGCTCAACTGACCGCACAATCCTTTAACTGCACGCGTAACCACTGCAGACCTTCATCGGCATCGAAGTGCGCGTGGCAGCAGGCAATCCACGCAGGCTCGACTACAAATGTAGCCGGTTTGCACGGCTACGCCGCCACATGACTGGAGAAGGAGAGACGCCCTACCCTCTGCGCGCAAAAATGGAAAGCCTTATATGGACGACGTCATGAGGGCGATAAATGAGCTATACCCGCTAATTCCCCCCATTGCAGTTCTTCAACTCAGGAGTTTGGCAATGAAGCTCAAGACCTCTCTGGCAGCACTCATGGTCGCGGCCAGCCTTTTCGGCTGCGCCACTTCCTCGCACCACGGCGTGAACGTCAACCTGGTCGCCACCCGGCAAAACGCCGGTCAGATCGGCACCGTCACCTTGACCGACTGGGACAAGAAAACCGGGCTCAGTTTCTTCATCAGCGGTGCTCCAAGCGGGGTTATCCTGCCCCTGCGCCTTTACTCGTTCATCAATAACGGCACCTGCGAGCAACCCGGGTCAGTCGCCTACGCGATGAACGACACCGTCAACACCGAACGCCAACCCATTCGCGGCTGGTCTTTTAACAGGACCGCGCCCGTGCCGTTGCAGACCTTGCTTGACGGCAAGTATTCGGTGGTCGTGCGAACGGCTGCAACCGATGGCAACGTCGATATCTTTTGCGGGGATATCAAGGCGACAGAGCCGGTGAAATAGCCCTGGCCAGTGCAGGCCAGCCCACGCCCCGGTACCGCTCGTGCCACCGATTGTCCGGTGCGAGCGGTGGCGTCGGGTGAACGGAAACGGGGGCCGGCGACGACAGCAGCAACCGGTAACAAACCTGTCATTACTCACTGATAACGTCCTGACGCTTTCCCGATCCGCACCCGCTCGATCTCCGATCGCCAATTCCCTGTACCAGGGCTTTGCCCATCCGCTCAAGGTGACACTTCAGGTGTACGCAAGCACGACGCGCAAGCAAATCATCATCAGGTCCAACGACATGAGCTGCGACGACTTTGGCGCGTTGTTCTCGAACCTGTTCGGCAACCTGTATGCCGACTCCCCGCCACCGCCGAAAAACATCATCATCGGCGGGGTCTACGGCCGGCACGAAGGTGTCAGTTTTCGGCGCATGCATTATCGCGGCGACTTTACGGTGGACTTTCCCGCGCCCCTTGATGAAATCACCTTCGTCATTCCTACCGCCGGCAAGATCATCTTCAACCACGTCACCGAGTCGGTAGGTTTCGCGCAGATCGGCCTGGCGATCGACAAGGCCGAAGTCCGCTCGGCGCGCTTTGTCGATAACCACGCACAGCACGGGATATCGATCAGCCGTCGGCTGATCACCGAGCGCCTGTCGACACTGCTGGGCAAACCCATTCTGCAAAAGGTGCAGTTCGAACCGATGGTGGATCTGAAGGCATCGGCCTTGCAGGGCATCCGGGCATTGATCGAACTGGCCACGGGCAGCGAGTTCGACCTGCTGATCAACAGCGGTTCGCTGATGCCTTCGCGTCTTCGCGAAATGCTGGTCGATGCGGTGCTCGAAACCTGGCCGCACAACTTCACCGAAGCCCTCCAGCGCCCCTCTCCACTGATAGCGCCGCGGCATGTGAAGCTGGCCGTCGAGTACATCCAGGCGCACCCCGAGCACCTGGCAAGTGGCACGGAGCTGGCGCAACTGACCCATGTCAGCCTGCGCGCCTTGCAGGAGGGTTTTCAGCGTTCCATGGGCACTTCGATCGTTGCCTATCAGCGCCAGGTACGCCTGGAACGCGCCTTTGCCGCGCTGTCCCAGGGGGCGGCGCCGTCGGTAACAGACGTAGCTCTGCAATACGGCTTCAGCAACGTCGGGCGGTTTTGCCAGTATTTCCAGAGCGCCTACGGCATCAGCCCCGCAGACGTGAGAAAGGGTGTGCGAACTCGGCCGATGGCGACCCATTGAGGGATTAGCGGGAGTGCTTGCGAAGGCGGAGTGACATTCAACATCTCTGTCGACTGACATGGCCTCTTCGCGGGCAAGCCCGCTCCCACAAAGTTTTGTGCTTGCCACATGATCCGGGCACGACACACAACCTGTGGGAGCGGGCTTGCCCGCGAAGGGGCCGCAAGACTCAATATCAATGTGCCTGTCAGATCACTATCGCGAGCCCGCTCCCACAGATTGCCTTGACTGATCGTCAGAACAGATAGCTGGCCTTCAGCCCGCCATTGAAGCCGTGGCTGTCGCCGCCACCGCTGGCGCCGATTTCTGCCCCCACGTTCCACGGTCCAAGGTTGGCCATGACGTTGACGCCACCGGTGAACTGGTCACGGTTGTCGAAGGCGGCCTGTTGCTCGATGTCCAGGCCCAGCAGGTGCCCTTCGCTGTCGACTTCAGGGTCGCCCAGCACGTGCTCGTAGCCCACTTGCACCCCCGGCACCAGTTGCCAGGCGCCCAGGCTGACCGGTGCAAAGGATGCGTTGAGGTTGGCCACCGCGCTCTTGCGGGTCTCGTGGAAGCCATCGACGTCCAGCGCCAGCTCGCTGCCTTTTTCCTGGAAGCCCGACAGATTGACGTGGCTGATCCGCACACCGAGGCTTGGCTCGAGGGTCACGCCGTTCACCGGAACCCGGTAGCCCACGGCCAGGGTCGCACCGGTGAGGTTGCCATGGCTGTCGCCCTTGGCCGTGCCCAGGCCGCCGCCGAGCTCTCGCTTGCTCTCGTAATCGAGATAACCGGCGCTGGCATCGGCATCCACAAACAGGCCGCGCTCCAGACCGTTCGGTGCAAAGCGGGCACCGACGCTGAAGAAGGTCAGGTCGGTATCGGCCTCGCCACCGGCGCCACCGACATTGCCGCGGCTGTAGCCGAAGCCGGCATGGGCGCTGAGCTGTTCGGAAAAGCGCTGGGTCAGGCCAATCATCATGCCCTGGCTATGCTCGTTGCTGCTGGAGGCCTGAGAGGAGCCGTCGGTGCCCAGATACCCCGCCAGGGCCGTGCTCCACAGACGATATTGCCCGGTCTTGAGGTCGGTGCCACTGGTGAAAGGCGCAGCAGCCTGATCGATCATCGCGCCCTGGCGCAGCAGGTAGCTGGCAGCGTCGGCATGCACCTGGCCGCCAACGGTAGACTCGACGCCGCCGAGGCTGCGCGCATCGATGGCCGATTGCAGGTAGTAGTTGTAGGCGCTGTAGGTGCCTGACAGGTTGCTGTTCTGCAGTTGTTGCAACAACTGCGCGCCGGCCGCAGCGTTGCCCGCCAGGTCCGCTGCGCCAGGCAAGCTGTTGTAGAACACCATCTTGCCGCGCAGCACGTAGAGGGTTTCCTGGGACAGACCCAGGCCTTGCTTGAGGTAGTTGTCCATGGTGCCGTACTGCGCGGTCACCTGGTCCAGGCCGGCTTGCAGGTAACTGGCCTCCACACCGATCAGCGGCCCATAGATGGTCGCCAGGCTCGGTGGCAACGCCGCCAGGGTCGCCCTGATGCGCTCGGCGGTGTAGTCGTTGGTCGCCAGGTAATTGCTCATGATAGTGGCATCGTCGACCCCGGCGATGCTTTGCAGCACAGCGGCAGTCCAGCCCGTGCGGTCCTTGCCGGCGGTGCAATGGAACAGCGCGGCACCGTCGACCGTGGCCAGTTCATTGAACAACTGGTTGAACTCGCTGCGCATCCCCGCGTTCCTGACGAAGTCACGGTTGGTGTCCTGCATCATCGCGGTGGCTTCGGCGGCGCTGTGGAACGCGATGTTGGTGACGTTCGCGCCAGACGTAGAGCCGCCGATGATGTCGATGTTGCTATAGGTCGCGCCCGTGAGCATTGTGTCGGGCGTGGCGGCGATCTCGGTGGGCGTGCGCAGGTCGTAGACCGCCTTGATGCCAAGGCCGTTGAGGGTCGCCAGATCCGCCGCCGAAGGCGTCAACGCGTTGGAGCGGTAAAACACCCCGCCACGCATCGTGCCGTCGTTGGCTGTGGTGTATGCCGTGGTGAGACCGGCGACATCGCGAAAATTGTCGATGCTCTTCAGGCGTGGGGTGTTGAGGGGAACCGTCTCAGCCGCCTGAGCGGCAGCGATGGACAGGCTCAAAACAGACAGCGAACACACAAGTCGTTGGAACACAGGGCAGCCTCATTGGAATCACGTTGGGCTGACCAATATCTACATTGCATTGACGCTGAACATGACAAATCGCCTGCAAACGCAAATCACTGCGCGATGTGTCCGGGTGGCTCGTTTTCTGTCCGTGCATGGCCCGGTGTGCGGCCAGCTTCTGTGCCGAAAGCCATGTCCGGCGAACAAATGCCAGACGCAAAAAACCCGCTTTTCAGCGGGCTTTTGGTTTTTCTGAAACTGCTCGCTACTGCTGTGAACTCAATGGGTTTTTTTCGAGGTCGACATCCCGGCTTTACTCAAGCCTTTGGTGTTGTGTTCACCCGGCGTCGAAGCCGAAATAGCCCTGGCCTTGGAGAGGCCGCGAGTGTCCTTGGAGTTGGCGATGCCTGAGGTCGTGCTGCCATGACCGTTGTCATCGTTGCGCTCACTACCGTAGTGGTTCCCGCTCAGACCATGGTCGCGCACGGATTTGCCGGCATGGTCGCTGTCCAGCCCGTTGCCGCGGCCGTTACTGCCGGAGTGGCCTGTGCCGGCGTGTCCGCCACCCATGCCGCCGCCGTGGCCTCCACCGTTTCCGCCACCGTTTCCGCCGCCATTTCCACCGCCGCCGCCATTTCCACCGCCGCCACCGTTTCCACCGCCGCCGCCACCGCCACCGCCGTCCTTCGCGTAGGCGGAACCCATGATCGACAGGCCATCAGGCAGCAAAGGGGCGGCTGCAAGCATCATGGCGCATGACATTACAGCAACGAGACTCTTGTTTTTGAAAAGCATGATTGCTTCCGTAGGTGGTTGATATCGCGTGACGTATGACGCGATATCCCTCAAACAGTTCCAGCCCGACGACAGGCGGCTGGAAGTCCACTCACACATCAATCGAACACACCATTGAGAATTTCATAAACAAGCCCGGTGGCCAACGCGACCAGGATCAGATCCGTGCCGACTTGCTGCCACTCGTAACCGTCATAGTGAGGCAACCTGCCGACCAGTCGACCATCCAGCTTTTTGGCAATGCCCGGTGGAAGCGGCTTGCCTCGGGCAAGGTTCTTTTGAATACCCGGTGGCAAGGCAGGCCCGGGGCTCCAGTAGCCTGTGCTTGCGCCAATGATTTCGAGCACGCTGCTGCGATTGATGCTGGGACCATGACTCCAGTCCCCGCCGCCAGAATTCTTGTTCTTGTTGCCCTGGTTGCCCTGATTGCCATGGTTGGCCTTGTTGTTGCCCTGGCCGTTTCCTGGATCAGCCAGCACAGTCACTGAGCCGCTGGCCAGGGCCAGGCAGGTGATTGCTGCAATCAACGATCGAGACTTGATCATGAGTCGTTCCTTCGTGGCGGGAATATTCCCTTAATTTTAGACGTCATTGACGGAGTTGGTTCCATCGAGTCACCGAACGCCAAACTCGACGCCCGCCCCGGCGCATGGAAGTGCTGATTCCGGGAACTGGGCATTGGCTGATAGAGGAAGTATCGACGCAGACGATTGCGGCGATTCGCGGGTTTATCGAGAAGCAATCTTCTTCGATGTGAGTCCACGCTTGATACGTCGCAGATACTTCAATGCGTAGCGCTGTTACCTCAGCGCCGCAGTTGTCACTTCTGCGCCACCGAACGGGCCAATAAAGTATGGCCGTCGGTGTGAAACAGGGTCGTCGACTTGTCGGCCCGCGCCAGCACCGATCCCCCCATCACGGAAGAGGTGAATCATGAGTTTCGTCAAAGTGGAAAAAAACCAGAGCAGCGCCCCGTCGGATGCCGACATGAAAAAAGCCATGGTCGAGTCGGGCGGCGCGCCGGGCGAGGTCACCGGGACCAATGCCGCCCGCACCCTGACCTACACCGGCGTGGTCAATCACACGGTGTACGAGAACAAGCTGATCGAGATTGCCAAGGGCAAACGCACCAGCTGGAACTTCGTCTGGGCCGATGCCCGGGCCGCCTGAGGTCAAAGCGGGGCGGCTGATCGGCTGCCCCGCTGACCCGGCCCCTGATACAACCCCGATACCCGCTTGTAACACCAAGACACTTAGCCGCCCTGCCCCTCGACCCTAGAGTGAAACCGTCAATGCACTGCAGCGCCAAGCG
The DNA here is from genome assembly GCF_052112305.1 of Pseudomonas sp. QLc11A. Classification (NCBI taxonomy): domain Bacteria; kingdom Pseudomonadati; phylum Pseudomonadota; class Gammaproteobacteria; order Pseudomonadales; family Pseudomonadaceae; genus Pseudomonas; species Pseudomonas sp. QLc11A. The sequence continues at coordinate 39,210 of NZ_JAVAJJ010000017.1, read as the reverse complement.
CCAGCAGCCCATTGTTTGCCCAACACACCACCAAGGAAGAGGGAAACCATGAGCAAGTCAATCGCTGTCAGCCAACAGAGCCAGCAGCTTCACAATGATGTGCAAGAAGCCGTCAAGTCGATCATGGGTGCAACGCAACTGAAGGCGTCGGATTACGGCCGGGTACTGAGGTCGGCCCTGGCGGCTTCGGAAAAAACCGTCACCATCGAAATCGCCGCCGGCGACCTGACGCTGCTGAAGAAGTCCGGCTACAAGCTGTGCTTTGCCAAGAAAGTGGGAGACGCCGACTACAACGTGGTCTGGCAGTCCTATGACGCTTACCTGAGCAACAACGAGTTCAGCTGGACGCCTCAATATCAGATGTTTGCGTCCAACCTGTTCAAGGCCAATGTGCAGGTCAAAGTCTCGACCAACATCGTCAATATCGGCCTGGGGCAAACATCGACACTCGATGAGCACGGTCTGCTGAGTTCGGCGGTTACCGGGGGGCCGAGCATTTCCATGACCTTTGTAAACGACTACGCCCCCATCCATCCGGGTATCAACCAGCTCTCTACCGGCATTGATGGCAATCAGGTCAGCACGCCCATTTACGTTGCGGTGGATCAGGTGGTCACCGGTGAAACCGTGCTGACGCCGGTGGAAACCATCCTCGTGTGGTTCGAACAGAACGTGCAGACCAGCACCATGTTCAGTACCTCACGCTCCAAGGCGATCGAAATCGACCTGACGTTCGATAACACCGCAGGTCGCCTTTACGAAGGCGGTCAGTGGAAAACCGTGTAACCGTCATGCCAGGGCAACCTTGCGGTTGCCCTTTCACTTCTCTTTACCCGCCGTGGCGAAGTAGCCCGTCAGCGAGCGACAGATCGACTGCGCAAGGTCCTCCTGGGTGGCGATGCCATAGGGTCGGTCACGATCGAACTGCGCCGACCAGCGAATCCGCCCCTGCGCCACATCCACCAGGCGCAATGACGCGCGCACCCGCAAAGGCTCGACCCGCACGCTACCCTCCAGGCAATAGCTGTAACGCCCGCCACGCTTGAAGTCCGCTACCGGCTCACTGTTGCGTGCCACCCGCATCAACACATGATTGGTCCCGGTCTGCGCCTGCTCGAACGACTCGAACAGTCGGCAACTCAACTCCTCGCACAAGCCCCGCGCAAAGTCATTGCCATCGCGGGTGAGGCAGGTAAACGGCTGGATCTGGACCACAGGATGGCGCGTGCCGACGCCCTTGGGCCGCAGCCGCTGATAGGTCAAGCGATAACACCCGGGTGGAATGCTGAAGCGCACCGGGTCCTGCTGGCCGTTACCGGCGTAATGCGCTGCGAGCTTGCGCCGCAGGCGCCCCACCTGCACCCGCACCACCGGATCGTCGCCGGTGCAATACACTGCCGGGTCACGACGAAACACCGCGATGCCGATGGCGTGTTCGGTCAGCGGCGTATTACAAGCCTGAAGGTCGTGCTCGACCAGAAAGCGCAACAGACTGCCCATGCGCCTGGATTTGGCAAACAACGGGCTGACCAGCAACAGCGCCAGCACCCGCTCGATTTCTTCCCGATCGAGCGGCTCGGGAACCCCCGCCGCCGTCGAATCGGCCATGCTCATGATCACCATCGCCTGCCTCCGTGCAGGTTGCCGACAGGAATGGATGTCGCACTCCGTGATTACCCTCGCAGCGTGAGCAGGATTGGCGCTCGGGCACTGCAACGACCAAGCTTAGCAGCCGTGTTGATATCGGCAGGCAATTGCGATGGTAGCAACCCGCCATCCGACGAACGTTCAATCTTGACGTCCGAAAAACTTGTAGGACTTGCCCCTTTGTGGCGAGGGCGCTTGCTCCCGCCGGGCTGCGAAGCGGCCCTCATACCTTGCAACTCATTTCCTCAGACACTTCGCAGTGCCTGATTTTACGGCGGCAGAGCCGCCGGACGGGAGCAAGCTCCCTTGCCACAGGGGGTATTGGGCGTCCTACAGGCCGGTTGCAGCGCTGGAAATCGACGCCTAATGTGCGCCCGTCGCTGACTTGAGTTGGCGATTGGGTTTCGCAGCCCGAAGGAAACAAGCCTTAGACCGTCAAACAACAATTCTGGCAAACTGCGTCGGATTTACGTTTTATGGCGGTTGTACGTGGGAGATCTCCGGATCTGCCGGGTTTTGGGTTGTCTTCCTCGGTCTGCGAACCCGCGTACAGCTGCCACCCAATTGATTCGCAGCAAGCAGGTGGCGCTTCATTTATTTTTTGAGTAAATATCAAAATGATGAACAACCCACCCCGCCGCTTCACCCCCATGAAACAAATCGCCACCAGCTACCCCGTCCTCCTCATCGACAGCGACGCCCCGCTGCGCGAACTCCACAACTGCGCCGCCGAACGCCTCAACGCCGTCCTGCAATACCTCAACCTCATGGCCTGCACCAGCCTCCCCGACTACGCCGAAAACGACATCAACACCGTCAGCAACATTTCGCGGATTCTGCTGCAGGATGTACGGGATGTGTTTGGGGTGATTGAGCAGCGGGGGTTTGAGGTGCCGAAGAAGCAGTGACATTTTTCAAGCGCAAAAAACCCGCATTTCTGCGGGTTTTCAATGGCCACCGTTCTGTTGGCTACAGCAGCCATCAGCAGACTGAGATGCAAAAAAGCGATTATTGAAAAACGTCTAAAAAATCCATCTCCCCGGCCGATACATTTAGACTCGACTGTTGGCTCATGGGGCCAGGCCAAGCCCTGTAACGGATATCCAAGACAGCTTTTCATGAAAAAAATAATCAGTTATTTGCGAAATAGTTACTGGAAAAGATGGATTCGCAAACACAAATGCAAAGTGGCGGGCGGTGTATTGTCACTGCACAAAAGATCGACACTGACCATTGAAGAAGGCGTAACGCTTGGGCATGTGGTCATAGAGTCAAAAAAGCTCGAAATCGGTGCGCATACCTATATCCGCAGTGACTGCGTCCTTTCGGCGGTCTCCTCCATTGGCAGGTTTTGCTCCATCGGTAGCAGCTGTTTTATCGGCCAACAAAAGAGCTCGCATCCGTTGGACTGGCTCAGTTCACATCCCTTTCAATATACCGACACTGCGCTGATTTATGACCCGGAGGTTGCGGACATCACGATTGGGCATGACGTCTGGATCGGCCATAGCGCGATGATCCTGGAAGGTGTGAACATAGGCACCGGCGCAGTCATCGCAACCCGCGCCCTGGTTGCCCATGACGTGCCACCGTACGCCATTGTTGCCGGCACCCCGGCAAAAGTCGTCAAGTATCGGCACACACCCGAGTTGATTGAGGCACTGATCAACAGCAAGTGGTGGGAGGTTGATGTCGAGGTACTCAAGACATTACCGCTCAATGATCCGCAAGCCACTTTGGCTCTGTTGGCCACCCTGCAGAAAGAAACACGCGCCGACTACCAACAGATCGAGATAACCCGCAAAGGGTGCAGTGTTTCGTCTTGAGCAGCGCAAATGACCAGCGCTGCACTTCAAGATGCCTGGCTGTAACCCGATTCGAATGATAAAAAAACCCGCATCAAATGCGGGTTTTAAAGGCCGGTCCTGATGAACCCTGCCCGAAAAGCGGTTGTCAGAAGTTCGCCGGCGTGTTCGCGCTGATAATCTCCGCTTCATCCGCCCCGATGTTGCGAAACCTGTGCGGCAAGGTCGTCGGGAAGTAATAGCCATCCCCGGCGTTCAGCACACTCACCTGGCCATCCACGGTCAACTCAACCGTGCCACGGGTCACCAGCCCGCACTCCTCGCCTTCGGAATGCACGATCGGCTCTTCGCCGGAGCTTGCGCCCGGTGCGTATTGCTCGCGCAGCAGGCGCATCTGCCGGCTCGGTACGGACGCGCCGATCAGCAGCAGGCGCAGGCCGTGGCGGCCGAGGTCGGGCTGTTCGTTGGCGCGGAAGACGTACTGGTGTTCGCGGGGTGGCTGATCGAAGGTGAAGAAGTCGGCCAGGGACATGGGGATGCCCTCCAGCAATTTCTTCAGGGAGCTGACGGAGGGACTGACCCGATTCTGTTCGATCAGGGAGATGGTTGCATTGGTGACGCCGCTACGCCGGGCCAGCTCGCGCTGGGACAGTTTGTAGCTTTCGCGTACTAATTTGAGTCGTGAGCCCGTGTCCATGACAGCCTTATGTGCCAACCCGTAGGAGCGAGTGTGTTCGCGATTGCGATTCTAGCCTCAACATTGATGTTGATTGAACTGGCGTTTTCGCGAGCAAGCTCGCTCCTACAGGGATAATGGAGGGGTGGAGTACAGGCGCGGATCACGCCGTTTTCCGGTCCCGGAAACGTGAAAGGCGGCTATTAAATCACGTTTGTTGGTAATGCTCAGCAGGTTCGATAAACGGCAGAAAAAAACGATCTGTGGGAGCGAGCCTGCTCGCGAAAGCGGTGTGTCAGGCGACATCTGTTTTGGCTGATATGGCCTCTTCGCGAGCAGGCTCGCTCCCACAGGGGACGGCAGTGTTTCTAGTGTTAAAAATCCGGCGGCATCTTTTTTTGGATGCCGCCGGCGAGGTAAGGCTTAGATGCCGAAACGGTCGCGCAGCGAGTAGTACACGGCGCCCAGGGCGGTCAGCGGTGCCGAGAAAGTGCGCCCGCCGATCATCGGCATGTGCGGCAAGGAGGCAAACGCGTCGAAACGCTCGGCGTCGCCACGGATCATTTCCGAGATCAGTTTGCCGGCCAGGTGCGAGCAGGTCACGCCGTGGCCGCTGTAACCCTGCATGTAGTAGGCGTTTTTCTCGATACGGCCGAATTGCGGCATGCGCGACATGGTCAGCAGGAAGTTGCCGGTCCAGCGGTAGTCGATCTTCACGTCCTTCAATTGCGGGAAGGTCTTGAGGATTTTCGGACGGATCAATTGCTCGATGTCATTCGGTTCGCGCGCACCGTAGACCACGCCACCGCCGTACAGCAGGCGGTTGTCCGCGGTCAGGCGGTAGTAGTCGAGCAGGTAGTTGCAGTCTTCGACGCAGTAGTTGTTCTTGATCAGGCTGCGGGCCTGCTTTTCCGACAACGGCTCGGTGACGACGATCTGCGAACCGCACGGCATGCTCTTGCTGGTCACGCGGTTGTCCAGGCCTTGCGGCAGGTAGGCGTTACCGGCGATCAGCAGGTACTTGGCCTTCACCACGCCTTTGGCCGTGCGCACGGTGATCGGCTCGCCGTAGGTGATTTCCACCGCCGCCGATTGCTCGTAGATCTTGCCGCCCAGGCCGATGATCGCCGAGGCTTCGCCGAGGGCCAGGTTCAGCGGGTGAATGTGGCCGCCCTGCATGTCCAGCAGGCCGCCGACGTAGGCATCGGAACCCACTTCGCGCTTGATGTCGGCTTCGCCGAGCAGTGTCAGGTTCTTGTTGCCGTAGCGCTCCCAGCTTTTCTTCTGCTCGGCCAGGCCCTTGAGTTGCTTCTTGTTCATCGCCGCGAAGATGCCGCCGGGACGGTAATCGCACTGGATGTCGTAGTGCTGTATGCGCTGACGAATGATGTCGGCGCCTTCGAAAATCATGCTGCCGAGCACTTCGGCGGTCTTGTCGCCGTAGCGCTCTTCGATGACATCGACGTCGCGGCTGTAGGAGTTGACCAGTTGGCCGCCGTTGCGACCGCTGGCGCCGAAGCCGACTTTGGCCGCTTCGAGCACGGTCACGCTGTAGCCCGCTTCGGCGAGGAACAGCGCCGAGGACAGGCCGGTGTAGCCGGCGCCGATCACGCAGACGTCGCAGTCCACCGCCCCTTCCAGCACCGGGAAATCGCCGGTGAAGTTGCGGGTGGCGGCGTAGTAGCTGTTTACATGCTGTTGATTGCTGGAGCTGTGTTTCATAAATTTCTCCGATGGCCGCCGCAGGTTGCCGGCGACCGCCGCTTTATTGTTGTTAGAGCTTGATCCAGGTCGCTTTGAGCTCGGTGTACTTGTCGAACGCGTGCAGCGATTTGTCCCGACCGTTACCCGACTGCTTGTACCCGCCGAACGGCGCGGTCATGTCGCCGCCGTCGTACTGGTTGACCCAGACGCTGCCGGCACGCAGGCCACGGGCGAAGGTGTGGGCCTTGCTCAAGTTGCGGGTCCAGACGCCAGCGGCCAGGCCGAAGATGCTGTCGTTGGCAATCGCCAGGGCTTCTTCAGCAGTGTCGAAGGTGATGACCGACAGCACCGGGCCGAAGATTTCTTCCCGGGCGATGGTCATGGCGTTGGTCACGCCGTCGAAAATCGTCGGCTGCACGTATTGGCCACCGGTGTCTTCGAGGGTGCGGCTGCCGCCGGCGATCAGTTCGGCGCCCTGCTCCTTGCCGATGCCGATGTAGCGCAGCACGTTGTCCAGTTGACGCTGGTCGACGACCGCGCCAACGGTGGTCGCAGGATCGAGCGCGTGGCCCGGCTTCCAGGCTTGCAAGGCTTCCACCAACAATGGAATGAACTGCTCGCGAATCGAACGCTCCACCAGCAGGCGCGAACCGGCGGTGCAGACTTCGCCCTGGTTGAAGGCGATGGCGCTGGCCGCTGCCTGTGCTGCCGCGCGCAGATCCGGTGCATCGGCGAACACCACGTTCGCGCTCTTGCCCCCGGCTTCGGCCCAGACGCGTTTCATGTTGCTTTGCCCGGCGTAGATCATCAGCTGCTTGGCAATCGCCGTGGAGCCAGTGAAGGCCAGCACGTCGACATCCATGTGCAATGCCAGCGCCTTGCCCACGGTGTGGCCGTAGCCCGGCAGGACGTTGAACACGCCTTTCGGGATGCCGGCATCGAGTGCCAGCTGCGCGATGCGGATCGCGGTCAGCGGCGACTTTTCCGAAGGCTTGAGGATGAACGAATTGCCCATCGCCAGGGCCGGGGCGAATTTCCAGCTGGCCATGATCAGCGGGAAGTTCCACGGCACGATGGCCGCGACCACACCGGCCGCTTCGCGCGTCACCAGGCCCAACTGATCGTGGGGCGTGGCGGCGACTTCGTCGTAGATCTTGTCGATGGCTTCGGCGGTCCAGCGGATCGCGTTGGCGGTCGCCGGAATGTCGATACTCATGGAATCGCTGATCGGCTTGCCCATGTCGAGGGTTTCGAGCAGGGCCAGTTCTTCCTGGTTCGCCAGGATCAGGTCGGCGAAACGGATCAGGATGCGCTTGCGCTCGGCCGGGGCCAGGTTGGCCCACACACCGGATTCGAAGGTGCGGCGCGCGACGGCGACCGCCGCATTGGCGTCGGCTTCGTCGGTGCTGGCGACGTTCGCCAGGAAGCGGCCGTCCACCGGGCTTAAGCATTCGAACGTGGTGCCACTGGCGGCCGCGCAGTATTGGCCGTCAATGAATGCGCGACCTTCAATGGAGAGGGACTGGAAGCGTTGCTCCCAGTCGCTGCGAGTGTTTGTCATGGTTGTGACTCGATAAGTGATCGTCGGACTGATGCCATTCGGTCATGGATCAGATTGCCGCAGTACCTGTGGGAGCGAGCTTGCTCGCGATAGCGGTGATTCAGTCGACATCTATGTTGAATGCCAGACCGCTATCGCGAGCAAGCTCGCTCCCACAGGGGTTGGCGGCGCACACAGGATGTGTGTGCACCTCCAACGCCATCAAACTGTGTGCAAGTACCAGTTGTACTCAAGGTCGGAGATGGAGTTCTCGAACTCGGCCAGCTCGCTTTCCTTGCACGCCACGAACACGTCGATGTACATCGGGTCGATGTAGCGCGCCATGACTTCGCTGTCGTCCAGCTCGCGCAGGGCATCGCGCAGGTTGTTCGGCAGGCTCTGCTCGTTCTGCTCGTAGCTGTTGCCTTCCACCGGGGCGCCCGGCTCGATCTGGTTGGTCAAGCCGTGGTGCACGCCGGCCAATACCGAGGCCATCAGCAGGTACGGGTTGGCGTCGGCGCCGGCCACGCGGTGTTCGATGCGCACGGCGTCCTTTGAGCCGGTCGGCACGCGCACGGCCACGGTGCGGTTGTCGATGCCCCAGCTCGGCGAGTTCGGCACATAGAACTGCGCACCAAAACGACGGTACGAGTTGACGTTCGGGCAGAGGAACGCCATCTGCGCCGGCAGGGTCTCGAGCACACCGCCGATCGCGTGACGCAGCGCGGCGTTCTGCTCGGGATCCTCGCTGGCAAAGATGTTGTTGCCTTCTTTGTCGAGAATCGAAATGTGCACGTGCAGACCGTTGCCCGCCTGGCCCGGATACGGCTTGGCCATGAAGGTGGTGTCCATCTCGTGGTCGTAGGCGATGTTCTTCACCAGACGCTTGAGCAGGACCGCGTAGTCGCAAGCCTTGATCGGGTCAGCCACGTGATGCAGGTTGACTTCGAATTGCGCCGGGGCGCTTTCCTTGACGATGGCGTCAGCCGGGATGCCCTGCTCTTTCGCGCCTTCGAGAATGTCTTGCAGGCAATCGACGTATTCGTCGAGGTCGTCGATCAGGTACACCTGGGTCGACATCGGACGCTTGCCGGATACCGGCGAACGTGGCGATTGCGGACGACCGTTCACGTTGTCCTGGTCGATCAGGTAGAACTCCAGTTCGAACGCGGCGCAGATGGTCAGGCCCATGTCGTCGAACTTGCGCACGACATTGGCCAGCACTTCACGCGGGTCGGCGAAGAATGGCTCGCCTTCGAGTTCGTGCATGGTCATCAGCAGTTGCGCAGTCGGGCGCTTCTGCCAGGGTTCGATGCTCAGGGTGCCCGGGATTGGGTAGCAGATCCGGTCGGAGTCGCCGATGTCCAGACCCAGGCCGGTGCTTTCCACCGTGGAGCCATTGATGTCCAGAGCAAACAGAGACGCCGGCAGGTTGATGCCTTTCTCGTAAACCTTATGAAGACTGGTGCGCTCGATGCGCTTGCCGCGCACCACACCGTTCATATCCGCAATCAGAAGGTCGACGTACAAAACCTCAGGATATTTCTTAAGGAATGCGTTTGCTTCGTTGAGTTGAACGGTACGCAGAGGGACCGACATGATGCACCTATTTTTTACTGTTAATTATTATGTTCACCGCCCTTTCACGATCCCAGTCAATCCGAAAGGCAAAGTGAAGTCAATAGCGAACACCTGGCCTTTCAACGTTTATTTTCTGGCCTCTCAGAAGGAAGAGAGTGCCAGATACGCCCTCAAACACGCGTAAATCCTGAAGATCGGACGTTCGGCGTTTAGAATTTTTTACATGGGAGTTGTTAATTAAAATCAACAAGGCTAAGCTCCAGAAAAGCTCGTTCAAGTGTGAAACTTCGAGGTGATAAAAATGGCATTCAAGCCATTGATCGGCGTTACTGCGTGCGTCAAACAGATTGGCCTGCACCCCTACCACATCAGCGGCGACAAGTACTTGCGTGCTGTCAGCGTTGCGGCGCTGGGGCTGCCTGTCGTTATTCCTTCCTTAGGCGACCTGACCGAAATCGATGACCTGCTGCCGCAGCTCGACGGTCTGTTGCTGACCGGCTCGCCGTCGAACGTGGAACCCTTCCACTATCAAGGCCCCGACAGCGCCCCCGGTACGGAACACGATCCGCAACGGGACCGCACCACCCTGCCACTGATCCGCGCAGCCATCGCTGCCGGCGTTCCGGTGCTCGGCATCTGCCGCGGCTTCCAGGAAATGAACGTGGCGTTCGGTGGCAGCCTGCATCAGAAAGTCCATGAACTTCCCGGCTTCCTCGACCACCGCGAGGCCAACCACCCGGACCTGGCTGTGCAATACGCTCCCGCCCATGCGGTGAATGTGCAGCCCGGCGGCGTGTTCGAAGCCCTGGACCTGCCACCGGAGTTCCAGGTCAATTCGATTCACAGCCAGGGCATCGACCGCCTCGCGCCCGGCCTGCGCGCCGAAGCTGTCGCACCCGATGGCCTGATCGAAGCGATCTCGGTCGAGCACAGCAAGGCCTTCGCCCTCGGTGTGCAATGGCACCCGGAATGGCAGGTTCTGAACAACCCGCCTTACTTGAGTATTTTCCAGGCGTTCGGCGAAGCCTGCCGGCAACGGGCGGCACTGCGTCACTCGCGCTGACGAACTGATACCCACATTCAACGATTAACTGCCCAACGCGAGCGGGCAGGCGCCTTTGCGTGCCCCGTTCGCGAAAACAACACACTGCAATAACAACAAGTACGACCCAGGCAGCCAGGACGGCGACGCCGAATTAACCCGGAGCGGGAAACGCAATCCCCTGTAGGAGCGAGCCTGCTCGCGATGGATGTCCGGACATCGCGGGCATTCAGACTGCCAGCGTCATCGTTGGCGACCATCGCGAGCAGGCTCGCTCCTACAAGGGATCAGCGCGGACCGGCTTCACGGGTTTGCAATCCACTATTAAGCCGGGCCGTGTTGGCCTGGCGACTGAAACCTGTTGGGAGTTTCACATGGCAAACGCCTCCAGCATTTACAGGAAGGCTATTGAAGGTCACCAGGCACCAAAAAAGGTCCTGGTGAAAGTCGATCGCGTCACCAAGAAATTCGACGAAACCACCGCAGTGGACGATGTGTCCCTGGAAATCCACCAGGGTGAAATCTTCGCCCTGCTCGGCGGTTCCGGCTCCGGCAAATCGACCCTGCTGCGCATGCTCGCCGGTTTCGAGCGCCCGACCGAAGGCCGGATTCTGCTCGACGGTGTCGACATCACCGACATGCCGCCGTACGAACGACCGATCAACATGATGTTCCAGTCCTACGCCTTGTTCCCGCACATGACGGTGGCGCAGAACATCGCCTTCGGCCTCAAGCAGGACCGTTTGCCAGCGGCCGAGATCGAAGCCCGGGTGCAGGAGATGCTGCGCCTGGTACACATGACCCAGTACGCCAAGCGCAAGCCGCACCAACTGTCCGGAGGCCAGCGTCAGCGCGTGGCCCTGGCCCGTTCCCTGGCCAAGCGTCCGAAGCTGCTGCTGCTCGACGAACCGATGGGCGCCCTGGATAAAAAGCTGCGCTCGCAAATGCAGCTGGAGCTGGTAGAGATCATCGAGCGCGTGGGCGTGACCTGCGTGATGGTGACCCACGACCAGGAAGAGGCCATGACCATGGCCCAGCGCATCGCGATCATGCACCTGGGCTGGATCGCCCAGATCGGCAGCCCGGTCGACATCTATGAAGCACCGGTCAGCCGCATGGTCTGCGAATTCATCGGCAACGTGAACGCCTTCGACGGCACCGTGGTGGAAGACCTGGAAGGTCACGCGATCATCCACAGCCCGGATCTGGAGCAGAAGATCTACGTCGGTCACGGCGTCAGCACCTCGGTGCAGGACAAGTCGATCACCTACGCGATCCGCCCGGAAAAACTGCTGGTCAGCACCGTCAAGCCGGACAACCGCTACAACTGGTCCAGCGGCAAGGTGCATGACATCGCCTACCTGGGCGGGCACTCGGTGTTCTACGTCGAGCTGCCTGGCGGCAAGATCGTCCAGTCGTTCATGGCCAACGCCGAACGCCGTGGTGCACGTCCGACCTGGGACGATCAGGTCTACGTGTGGTGGGAAGACGACAGCGGCGTGGTACTGCGCGCATGAAAACCTTCAATCAGCAATTTCTGAGACTGGTCCCCAGCGGGCGCAAGTTCGTCATCGGGATTCCGTTCATCTGGCTGTTCCTGTTCTTCATGTTGCCGTTCTTCCTGGTGATGAAGATCAGCTTCTCGGAAGCGGCCCTGGCCATTCCGCCCTACTCGGAGATCTACACCTTCGCCGAGCAGAAATTCCAGCTGTTGCTCAACATCGGCAACTACACCTTGCTGGGCCAGGACGAACTGTACCTCTCGGCTTATCTCGGTTCGTTGAAGGTCGCGCTGTTCAGCACCCTGATGTGCCTGGTGATCGGCTTCCCGATGGCCTACGCCATCACCAAGGCCAGCAAGGAAGCGCAGAACGTGCTGATGCTGCTGATCATGATGCCGACCTGGACCGCGATCCTGATCCGCGTGTATGCGTGGATGGGCATCCTGAGCAACAACGGCCTGCTCAACGGGTTCCTGATGTGGACCGGGCTGACGTCGCAGCCGATCGAGATCCTCAATACCAACATGGCTGTTTACATCGGCGTGGTGTATGCGTACCTGCCGTTCATGGTGCTGCCGCTGTACGCCAACCTGGTCAAGCACGACCAGAGCCTGCTGGAAGCCGCGTCGGACCTGGGTTCGAGCACCTTCAACAGCTTCTGGAAAATCACCGTGCCGCTGGCCAAGAACGGCATCATCGCCGGCTGCATGCTGGTGTTCATTCCGGTGGTCGGTGAGTTCGTGATTCCGGAACTGCTGGGCGGTCCGGAAACCCTGATGATCGGCCGTGTGTTGTGGCAAGAGTTCTTCAACAACCGCGACTGGCCGGTGGCGTCTGCCCTGGCGGTGGTGATGCTGTTGATCCTGATTGTGCCGATTCTGCTGTTCAACCGCAGTCAGGCCAAAGAGATGGAGGCACGGGGATGAAACGCTTCGGATTTTCAAAGTTCATGCTGATTTTCGGCCTGTCGTTTATCTACCTGCCGATGCTGATCCTGGTGATCTACTCGTTCAACGCCTCGAAGCTGGTGACGGTGTGGGGTGGCTGGTCGTTCAAGTGGTACGCCGGTTTGCTCGACAACTCGCAACTGATGGGTTCGGTAGTGCGCTCGCTGGAGATCGCCTGCTACACCGCCATCGCAGCAGTGGCACTCGGGACGTTGGCCGCGTTCGTGCTGACCCGCGTTACCCGCTTCAAGGGTCGTACCCTGTTCGGTGGCCTGGTCACCGCGCCGCTGGTGATGCCTGAGGTGATCACCGGTCTGTCGCTGTTGCTGCTGTTCGTGGCCATGGCGCAGTTGATCGGCTGGCCGATGGAACGCGGCATCGTGACGATCTGGATCGCCCACACCACGTTTTGTGCCGCTTATGTTGCGGTGGTAGTCTCCGCCCGCCTTCGCGAGCTGGACCTGTCCATCGAGGAAGCGGCCATGGACCTGGGGGCGAAACCGTTCAAGGTGTTTTTCCTGATCACCATCCCGATGATCGCGCCGTCACTGGCGGCCGGCGGCATGATGTCGTTCGCCCTGTCGCTGGATGACCTGGTGCTGGCGAGCTTCGTCTCCGGCCCGGGTTCCACGACCCTGCCGATGGAAGTGTTCTCGGCGGTACGTCTGGGGGTCAAGCCCGAGATCAACGCCGTGGCCAGCCTGATCCTGTTGGCCGTGTCGATCGTGACTTTCATGGTCTGGTACTTCAGCCGCCGTGCCGAAGCCTCCCGCAAACGCGCGATCCAGGAAGCCATGGACCAGACCGCCAGCGAATCCTGGCAACAACCGAAGAAGCAGATGGCGGCGGCCACCGCCTAAGCCGCTGCTGAATTAACTGTGGCGAGGGGGCTTTTGTGGCGAGGGGGCTTGCCCCCGTTGGGTCGCGAAGCGGCCCCAAAACCGGAAACCGCGGTGTTTCAGTTTCACCGCACTCGCTGGTTTTACGACTGCTGCGCAGCCGAACGGGGGCAAGCCCCCTCGCCACAAAAGCGCCCTCGCCACAGTTTTTGTGTTCACTGTTTTGTGATCTTGAATAAAAAAGAAATGGAGTTGTACCGATGAAAATGTTTGGCAGGACTCTGCTGACACTGTCCTTATTGGGCGCGATCGCCACTGGCGCCCAGGCCAATGACAAGGTTCTGCGCGTCTACAACTGGTCGGATTACATTGGCCCGGACACCGTCAAGAAGTTCGAAGACGAGACCGGCATCCAGGTGACCTACGATGTGTTCGACAGCAACGAAACCCTCGAAGCTCGCCTGCTGGCGGGCAAATCCGGCTACGACATCGTCGTGCCGTCCAACAGTTTCCTGGCCAAGCAGATCAAGGCCGGCGTCTACCAGACGCTGGACAAGTCGAAGCTGCCGAACTGGAACAACCTCAATCCGGTGCTGCTGAAAAACGCCTCCGCGAGCGATCCCGACAACGCTCACGCCATCCCGTACATGTGGGGCTCGATCGGCATCGGTTTCAACCCGGCCAAGGTCAAGGAAGTGCTCGGCGCCAACGCCCCGACCAACTCCTGGGACCTGCTGTTCAAACCGGAAAACGCCGAGAAGCTCAAGGCCTGCGGCATCAGCTTCCTCGACTCGCCGACCGAAATGATCCCGACCGCCCTGCACTACCTGGGCTACCCGGTGAACGATCAGGACAAACAACACATCGCCCAAGCCCAGGCGCTGTTCATGAAGATTCGCCCGAACGTGGCGTACTTCCATTCGTCGAAATACATCTCGGACCTGGCCAACGGCAACATCTGCGTGGCCGTCGGTTACTCCGGCGACGTGCTGCAGGCCAAGGCCCGCGCCCAGGAAGCCGGGGACAAGGTGAAGATCGACTACAGCATCCCGAAAGAAGGCGCCGCCAGTTTCTACGACATGCTCGCGATCCCGCGCGATGCCGCCAACGTCGAGAACGCTTACCTGTTCATGAACTTCCTGATGCGCCCCGACGTGATCGCCGACATCACCAACAACATCGGCTACAGCAACGCCAACGCGGCGGCCACGCCACTGGTCGATGAAGCGATCCGCAACGAACCAGGTTCCTACCCGTCGGAAGCGGTGATGGCCACGCTCTATGCCGTACCGGACCAGCCGATCGCCACCCAGCGGATCATGACCCGAGGCTGGACCAAGGTGAAACTCGGCCAGTAATACACTCAATTGATTTGCTGAGCCTGACATAGCCATCGCGAGCAAGCTCGCTCCCACAGGTACGGCATGCTATCCCTGTGGGAGCGAGCTTGCTCGCGATGAGGCCAGAACATCCAGCACACATTTCAGCTCTACCAATTTCCGTTCACGCAGCGCCTTACCACCGCTGCCTCTCCTGCAAGTAGAACGGCCTCACCTGGCTCCCTCGGTTCAGGTGAATTTGGCGCCCTCGGGCGCCTTTTTTTATGGATCAATCAACGGCCATTCAGCCAGCGCCCGATAACGGCCCTTGTGGGATTCGAACAGGGTGAAGCGCTCGGCATGCAGGAAGAATTGCGGCGCGGTCGGGGACTCCGGCACCGGCGCCCGATAATCGCGCGCCAGGGTCAGGTGTGGGCGATATTCCCTTGGGGCCTCCTCCAGCCCGAACGGCAACATCGCCTGTTCCAGGGCATAGACCAGACGCAGCAAAGCCGGGGGCGCCTGCTGCGGTGCGAGCACCAACGCCCCCGCCCTGCGCCATACGTCCAGCCGGTCAAGCTCCACCGTCAAGCGCTCGCCCGGCGTGCGGATGGACGCCGCAGCGGTGCAGAGCTCGGCGATCTGCGCCACACCCACCGCGCCCAAAAACTTCAACGTCAGGTGAAAGTTGTCCGCCGGCACCGGTCGTCCGTTGCGCAGCTGCAGCGCACTGCGCCATTGGGCGATTTCCCGGCGCTGGGCCGGGGCGCAGTCCAGCGCAAAGAACAGACGCTTGATCGGCTCGCGGGTTTCGTCGTTCATGCCGCACTCCTTGTGGGAAGACTGTTTGAGTGTACTCAACACCCGCCTGCCGGCCAGCGGATTTCTGGCAACGTGCTCCAGGCGCGTTATATATAGTTCTGGCATCCCAAAACCGGAGGGGGGACCATGCGACAGATCGTCAGCAAAGAGCCATGGTGGGCCAGACCGCCCGCGCCAGGCCAGGATGAACTCCAGCTGGAGTGGGGCTGGCTGGTGCATTACAGCGAAGGTGAGCCGCGCTTCGAGTTCATCCGCGAGCGGCCGACGGATGACGAGATCCGCGAGCGCAAGAGTTGCAGGATCACCCCGACGCCGGAGTGATCCCGCGTCCGGCATCAAGCCGTGAGGAGTACTTCAAACCCGCCGTACACCATGCGCTGGCCATCGAAGGGCATCGGATTGACGTCCGGCTTCATGCGCGGGTCCTGCATCATCTTGTCCATCCCGGCATTGCGGGTGGCCTTGTCCGGCCAGATGATCCAGCCAAAGGCAACGGTTTCGCCCTCCTTGAGCTTCACCGACATCGGGAACGAGGTGACCTTGCCTTCCGGCACATCCTCGCCCCAGCATTCGACCACGCTCAAGGCACCGTTTTTCTTGAAGATCGAGGCGGCGATTTCCGCGTGCTTGAGGTATTGCCCACGGTTGGCGGTGGGTACGGCAGCGATAAAACCATCGACATAAGACATGAGTGTTTCTCCTTGGATCATGGGGTGTTCTGCCGGGTAGTCGTTTGCGCCGGCGTCCAATCGACAGTGCCGGCACTCAAACCGACCGGCGGTTGTGCACCGCCGCCCAGACTCCCTTCGATCTGCCCCGCCATGTAAAGCGTGCCAGCCATGACGCCGGTGGTCGGGTTCTGCACCAGCTTGATCCAGGCCTTGTCGAAGGTATTGCCCAGACTGCTGCGGATCAGCGCTTCGCTGTCGGGCCTGTCATTGGCCTGGATCATCGCGCGAATGGCCGCCACACCGACGGTAATCAAGCCGCCGGCGAGTCTCCCGGCCGCGGCGGCCACGGCACTGGCGGCCCCGCGCGGGGCCATCTCGGCTTCCATGCGCTGGCTGGCGCGCTTGGCCACCGGCGCCATCGCGGTGTCGGTCGAACCCACGCCCTTGTCACCGCCGGCCTTGTGGATTTTGTCGAGCAACGCAGCGTAAGCCGGCAATGTGGTCAACGATTCGGTGTGCACGATCTGGTACAACGAGGCGTCCCGCGCCGGCGGTGGCCCGAGGGCAATGGCCGGGATTTTCTGGATGCGCCCGTTGAGCTGGGCCATAGGCACGCCGTGGCGGGTGGAGATTTTCTGCAGTTCTTCCTTGAGGATGTCGACGTAGAATGCCGCTGCCAGGCCAAGAATCGCATCGGGATCGATTTCCGCCGCCACCGGGGCCAGGACCTTCTCCTGGTAGGCTTCGAGCAGGTACGCCGCCAGGCGCTTGGCCGAGGCATCCTGCTCACCCTTGGCGCTGATGGTGTACCAGCTGACCTTCATCGACATCCATTCCTGGGTCCAGTAGCTGCTGAACCACGGAATGAAATTTTCTTCGGTCAGTTCATAGACCCGCGTACGCCAGTATTCCATGGCGCCACGGGCGTAGATTCGGGTCTGCTCGGTGGCCGACTGCGACGCGGCGACGATCTCCCGGTCCACCTGTTGCCAGGTGCTGACGGGAACGATGACCGGCGCCACTTCCACTGGCGCACGGGGCGGCGTGGCGCACCCTGCCAGCACCACCAGCACGGCAATGATCAGCGAACGCAGGTTCAAGATGGCGGCTTCCTGAAGTGTGCACCGGGCGGGATGTCCAGCACTCGAAAACCATGATTCAAGTATAGGTCGCGGCATGTGCATGGCCGACAACCGGCGGCACTTTTGAGGGCCTCTTCGCGGGCAAGCCCGCTCCCACAGGTTGCGTGTCGTGCCCGGATCATGTGGCAAGCACAAAACATTGTGGGAGCGGGCTTGCCCGCGAAGGGGCCAGAGCAGACAGCACGAAAACCACCATCACTGGCGTCGATATTCACCATCGCCGCGATTGCCTTCCGCTTGAACGCCGTCAGCGTAGGATCGATCCCAAGCCAACACGAAATCCCGAATCGGAGGGAAACCTCATGCTGATCCATCTGCTGACCTGCCTGGCCCTGACGGCGTTCACATTGAGTGTGTTTGCCTGGTACGTCCTGAGCGAGGAGCAAACATCATGATGCACACCGTCTCCCTCGCCGTGCGTTTTCCGCTGTTCGGCAACAATTTCTACGCGCAGAAATTCGAATCACGTAAAGAATTGACTCTGCTGTTCGACGAGAAGTTCGAAGCGCTGTTGATCCCTTCAGCCGATCATCACTTCAGTAACGAAGTGGTCGGGCTCAATGATCAGTTCCGCTTTTTGAATGACGTGCTGGCCGAGCATCTATTGGACGTCGAGCTGGCAAAAGCCTCGGTCCGTTCGTTCGGGTTCTGACGGCGACCGCGGGTCACCCGGGCACGGATGCAAACCGCTCACAACGTTCGCTGGCTATTGCCAGTGCCCCTCGCAATATCGATTCCCCAATCCATCGCCGCCTCCATGTCCAGCATGTGCGGCCGTGGGTCGTGGTTTTCGTCGATGACCGAGCCGTCCGGCTTGTAGACACCGATAAACATGCCCAACGAACCGTCTTTCAATATCTCGGCTGTGACTTTGATTTTGCATCCGTTCGATAAAGTCTCCTTGTGCTCTATATGGCGCTCGGTCATGACTGCATTGCTCCCCTGAGTGGATTCAAACCCTACTGGCCATGCTAGCCCAGCCCTCTGGAGTTCGCCGATTGGCAGGACCGAAGGCCGGCCCTGACAGCGGCGCAATGCCTCCTATACTCAAGGCCACCTCCCCTCCAGGGGATCTGCACGTCCAACAATAAAAAGCAGAGGTGGAACATGGTCTGGCAGCAAGTCTACGATCCGTTCGGTAACCCGGTGCTTTCAACGCTCATGGCGGCTGTGCCGGTGGTGGTGATGCTGGCGTCCCTCGCGTTTTTCCACATCAAGGCGCACCTGGCGGCGCTGCTCGCCCTGGTCTCGGCCTTGCTGATCTCGATCTTCGCCTTCGGCATGCCGGCGAACATGGCCGGTTCCGCGGCGCTGTTCGGTGCAGCCAACGGTTTGCTGCCGATTGGCTGGATCGTGTTGAACATCATCTTCCTGCACCGCCTGACCACCGAGAACGGTTCGTTCAAGGTGCTGCAAGACTCCCTGGCGCGCATCACCGATGACCGGCGCCTGCAATTGCTCCTGATCGCCTTCTGCTTCGGTGCGTTTTTCGAAGGCGCGGCCGGCTTCGGTACGCCGGTGGCGGTGACCGGGGCGATTCTCATCGGGCTCGGCTTCTCTCCGCTTGCCGCCTCGGGGCTGGCGCTGATCGCCAACACCGCGCCAGTGGCATTCGGCGCCCTCGGCACGCCGATCATCACCCTGGCCAAGGTCACCGGGCTGGATGAGATGGAGCTGTCGATGATGGTCGGTCGGCAGTTGCCCTTCTTCTCGGTGCTGGTGCCGTTCTGGCTGATCTGGGCCTTCGCCGGCTGGCGCAAGATGCTGGAGATCTGGCCGGCGATCCTGGTGGCCGGGGTCAGTTTTGCCATTCCGCAGTTCCTCGTGTCGAACTATCACGGGCCCATGCTGGTGGATGTGATCGCCGCGCTGATTTCCATGGCCTGCCTGACCGGTTTCCTCAAGGTCTGGAAACCGGCCACCGTGCACACCTCCGCCGCCCTGTCCGGCCGGGTCGACAACTCGAAGATCGATGTCGAGCACGACGAAAAGCCCGTACCCACTGCAACCTTTGCCAGCGAGGCGAAACCGGCGGTGATGCGGGCCTGGATGCCGTGGATCATCCTGACGGTCTTCGTGTTCATCTGGGGCACCCAGGGTTTCAAGAACACCTTCGACACCCGCCCTGCCATCGACCCGCAAACCAGTGCCGTCAAGCTCGATCCGCAGGGCAAGCCGATGCGCGAAGCCAACCCGCTGTTTGCGCCGGTCGTGACCTTCAACACCCTGCACTTGCAGATCGAGAAAGTCCCGCCCGTGGTGGCCGCGCCGAAAACCGAGGAGGCGGTGTACAAGTTCACCTGGTTCACCTCCACCGGCAGCGGCATTCTGCTGGCGGCAATTGTCGGCGGCTTGCTGATGGGGTACTCGATCCCGCAACTGATTCACCAGTACCTGCGCACCCTGTGGGTGGTGCGTTACTCGCTGATCACCATTGTGGCGATGCTCGCCCTGGGCTTTCTCACGCGCTACTCGGGCCTGGATGCGACCATGGGCCTGGCCTTCGCCGCGACGGGCATTTTCTACCCGATGTTCGGCACCCTGCTCGGCTGGCTCGGCGTGGCGCTGACCGGCTCGGACACCGCGTCCAACGTGCTGTTCGGCGGCCTGCAACGGGTGACGTCCGAGCAACTGGGCATCAGCCCGGTGTTGATGGCCGCCGCCAACAGTTCCGGCGGGGTCATGGGCAAGATGGTCGACGCCCAGTCGATCGTGGTCGCCTCCACCGCCACCCGCTGGTACGGCCATGAAGGGGAAATCCTGCGCTACGTGTTCTTCCACTCGATTGTACTGGCGATTCTGGTCGGCGGGCTGGTGACGTTGCAGGCCTACGTCGCGCCGTTCAGCCATATGGTGGTGGGCGGGCATTGAATCGAACGCTACTTAATTATGCTTAAGCCGCATACCTGTGGGAGCGAGCCTGCTCGCGAAGAGGGTGGCACAGCCGACATCTCTGTCGGACGTGACACCGCTATCGCGAGCAAGCTCGCTCCCACAGGGGACGGTGGTTTTTATTGAATGAATGGTCCGTCGTGCGGACAAACATCCCATGGACAGCCGGCCGTATCAGGCCAATGATAAAGGTCGCAGGTCTCCAGCGAGAATCGTGATCCCATGAACATTCTCTACGATGAACGCGTTGACGGCGCCTTGCCCGACGTCGACAGACACGCACTGTTGCAGGCCCTGCAGAGCCGCTTGCCGGGCCTGGAAATCCTGCATCAGCAGGAGGAACTCAGGCCCTACGAATGCGACGGACTGTCGGCCTATCGCACCACGCCGATGCTGGTGGTGCTGCCCCGGCACATCGACGAAGTGCAAGGGATACTGCGCGTCTGTCATGAGCTGCACGTCCCCGTCGTCGCCCGTGGCGCCGGCACCGGTTTGTCCGGCGGTGCGCTGCCCCTTGAGAAAGGCGTGTTGCTGGTGATGGCGCGCTTCAACAACATCCTGGGCATCGACCCCGCCGCCCGTACCGCGCGGGTTCAGCCGGGCGTGCGCAATCTGGCGATTTCCCAGGCGGCGGCAGCGTTCGGCCTGTATTACGCGCCGGATCCGTCCTCGCAAATTGCCTGTTCCATCGGCGGCAACGTCGCGGAAAATGCCGGTGGCGTGCATTGCCTGAAGTACGGCCTGACCGTGCACAACGTGCTCAAGGTCGACATCCTCACGGTCGATGGCGAGCATTTGAGCCTGGGCTCCAACGCCCTCGACGCCCCCGGTTTCGATCTGCTGGCACTGTTCACCGGCTCCGAAGGCCTGCTCGGGGTGATCACCGAGGTCACGGTCAAGCTGCTGCCTAAACCGCAGACCGCCAAGGTATTGCTGGCGGCGTTCGACTCCGTGGAAAAAGCCGGGCGCGCCGTCGGCGACATCATTGCCGCCGGCATCATCCCCGGTGGCCTGGAAATGATGGACAACCTGGCCATCCGCGCCGCCGAGGACTTCATCCACGCCGGTTACCCGGTGGAGGCTCAGGCCATTCTGCTGTGCGAGCTCGATGGTGTTGAAGCCGATGTCTCGGATGACTGCGACCGGGTGCGCCAGGTCCTGCAACAGGCCGGTGCGACCGAGGTGCGCCAGGCCAAAGACGAAGCCGAGCGCGTGCGTTTCTGGGCCGGGCGCAAGAACGCCTTCCCGGCAGTGGGCCGCCTCTCGCCGGATTACTACTGCATGGACGGCACCATCCCCCGTCGCGAACTGCCCGGCGTGCTGCACGCCATCACCGAACTCTCGAACGAATACGGCCTGCGGGTGGCCAACGTCTTCCACGCCGGCGACGGCAACATGCATCCGTTGATCCTGTTCGACGCCAATCAACCCGGTGAACTCGAGCGCGCGGAAAACCTGGGCGGCAAGATTCTGGAGCTGTGCGTGAAGGTCGGCGGCAGCATCACCGGTGAGCACGGTGTGGGCCGCGAGAAGATCAACCAGATGTGCGCGCAATTCAACAGCGATGAGCTGACCCTGTTCCATGCCATCAAAGCCGCCTTCGACCCAAGCGGCCTGCTCAACCCCGGCAAGAACATTCCGACCCTGCACCGCTGCGCCGAATTCGGCGCCATGCACATACATGGCGGTCAATTGCCCTTCCCCGAGCTGGAGCGTTTCTGATGCACGGCCCTGAAGATTTCGATGACAGCCAGTCACTGCTGGAACAGGTCAATCAGGCGCTGGAAAACGCTACGCCTTTGCGCATACAGGGTTCCAACAGCAAAGGTTTTCTTGGCCGCACCACGGCCGGGGAAATTCTCGATACCCGCGCGCACCGGGGCATCGTCAGTTACGACCCGACTGAACTGGTGATCACCGCCCGTTGCGGCACGCCGCTGTCGGAGCTGGCACAGGCGCTGGACGCCGCGCAACAGATGCTGCCTTGCGAGCCGCCGTCCTTTGGCGACGGCGCCACGGTCGGCGGCATGATCGCCTGCGGACTGTCCGGCCCACGGCGCCCGTGGTCCGGCTCGGTGCGCGATTTCGTCCTCGGCACGCGGGTCATCACCGGGCAAGGCAAGCTGTTGCGCTTCGGTGGCGAGGTGATGAAAAACGTCGCCGGCTACGACCTGTCACGCCTCATGACCGGCAGTTACGGCTGCCTCGGGCTGATCACCGAAGTCTCGCTCAAAGTGCTGCCAAAACCCCGGAAAATCCTAAGTATCAGCCTGGAAATGGACCCTGAACGCGCCTTGCTGCGTCTGGCACAATGGGGCCAGCAACCGTTGCCGATCAGCGCGGCCTGTCACGACGGCTCACGCCTGCACCTGCGGCTCGAGGGCGGTGAAGGTTCAGTGGCGGCGGCCCACGAGCGCCTCGGTGGCGAACGGCTGGACACTTCGTACTGGGAAGATCTCAACGAACAGCGCTTGAGTTTCTTCGACGAGGACCAGCCGCTTTGGCGCCTGTCACTGCCGCACAACACACCGCGCCTGTCGCTGCCGGGGCGTCAGTTGATCGACTGGGGCGGCGCCCAGCGCTGGTTGAAATCCGATGCCGAAGCGGCGTTCATCCGCCAGGTCGTCGATGAAGTCGGCGGCCATGTCACCTGCTTCAGCCACGGCCTGACCGACACCCCGTTTCAGCCGCTGCCCCCGGCCCTAATGCGCTATCACCGCAACCTGAAACAACAGCTCGATCCACGGGGCATCTTCAACCCCGGACGCCTGTACGCGGAGCTTTGAACCATGCAGACGACCCTGAGTGAACGCGCCAGCCAACTGCCCCGCGCCGCAGAAGCCGAAAGCATCCTGCGCACCTGCGTGCACTGCGGCTTCTGCAATGCCACCTGCCCGACCTATCAATTGCTCGGCGATGAACTGGACGGACCGCGGGGCCGCATCTACCTGATCAAGCAAGTGCTGGAAGGCAATGACGTCACGCAAAAGACCCAGCAACACCTGGATCGCTGCCTGTCGTGCCGCAACTGTGAAACCACCTGCCCGTCGGGCGTCGACTACCACAACCTGCTGGACATCGGTCGCGCGGTGGTCGATGCGGCGGTGCCGCGCCCGCTCGGGCAGCGCCTGTTGCGCGAGGGGTTGCGCCAGACCGTGCCGCATCCGGACCTGTTCAAGAGTCTGGTCAATGGCGGCCAGGTGTTCCGCGCACTGCTGCCGGGCACGCTGCAAAGCAAATTGCCGCGCCATGCACCACCGGCCAAGCCGCGCCCCATGACCCTGCGCGAGCGTCAGGTGCTGATGCTCGAAGGCTGCGTGCAACCCGCCCTGTCACCCAACACCAATGCCGCGGCGGCGCGGGTGCTGGACCGGTTGGGAATCAGCGTCATCGCGACCCGCGAAGCCGGTTGCTGCGGTGCCGTGGACTACCACCTGGACGCCCAGGCCGCCGGCCTCGATCGCGCCCGGCGCAACATCGACGCGTGGTGGCCAGGCATCGAAAAAGGCGCCGAGGCGATTGTGCAGACCGCCAGCGGTTGCGGCGCCTTCATCAAGGACTACGGCCATCTGCTCGCCAGCGACCCGGCCTATGCCGACAAGGCGAAAAAGGTCAGCGAACTGGCCCGGGACCTGGTGGAGGTGTTGCGCGACGAACCACTGGAAAAACTCGGGATCCACGCCTCGCAGCGCCTGGCCTTCCATTGCCCCTGCACCTTGCAGCACGGGCAGAAACTCGGTGGCGCCGTGGAAGCGCTGCTGAGCGGATTCGGTTTCAACCTGACGTCCGTGCCCGACGGGCACCTGTGCTGCGGCTCGGCAGGCACCTATTCACTGACCCAGCCCGCACTGTCGCGACAACTGCGCGACAACAAGCTCAACGCCCTGGAAAGCGGCCATCCCGAGGTCATCGTCACGGCCAACATCGGCTGCCAGTCGCACCTCGACGGCGCGGGCCGGACCCCGGTGCGGCACTGGATCGAACTGGTCGAAGCCGCCCTGCCTTAACCGAACCCCGGAGACGCCCATGAACCGCAAAGCCGTCCTGAGCCAGACCGAAGTCCAGCAGATCATCAAAGCCGCCCGTGCCGAAGCACAGGCCAATCAATGGGCGGTGACCATAGTGGTGGTCGATGACGGCGGTCACCCGCTGGCCCTCGAACGCCTCGACGGTTGCGCACCAAGCAGTGCCTATATCGCCACCGAAAAGGCCCGCACCTCAGCCCTCGGGCGGCGCGAATCGAAAAGCTATGAGGACATGGTCAACGGGGGGCGCTACGCTTTTCTGTCAGCACCCGTGCTGACTTCGCTCGAGGGTGGCGTGCCGATTGTGTTCGATGGCCAGGTGATTGGGGCTGTCGGGGTGTCGGGCGTCAAGCCTGAGCAAGATGCGCAAGTGGCCAAGGCCGGTGCGCAGTGCGTGAAATGAGATTTTGGTATCACCCTGGATCCCTGTGGGAGCGGGCTTGCCCGCGATGGCGGAGGAACAGTCAACATAAATGTTGGATGTGCTGGCCTCATCGCGGGCAAGCCCGCTCCCACAGGGTCCGTGTTCAACCAGACGAAAGGAACTCCGCCGATGACCCGTCTAACTGCCAAAGACTTTTCCCCGCAACTGCTTGAGTTATATGACTACTACGCCCACGGCAAGATCAACCGCCGGGAGTTTCTCGACCGCGCGGCGTTGTTCACCTTCGGCAGCATGACCGCCGGCGCCCTGCTCGCTGCACTAAGCCCCAACTACGCGCTGGCCGAGCAAGTCGAGTTCACCGACCCGGACATCATTGCCGAGTACGTCACCTACCCTTCGCCCAAGGGTAACGGCCAGGTACGGGCTTATCTGGTGCGTCCGGCCAAGGCCACCGGCAAGGTGCCGGCGGTGGTGGTCGTGCATGAAAACCGCGGGCTCAACCCGTACATCGAAGACGTGGCCCGGCGTGTGGCCAAGGCCGGTTTCATCGCCCTGGCCCCGGACGGCCTGACCTCGGTCGGCGGTTATCCCGGCAATGACGACAAGGGTCGCGAGCTTCAGGCCACGGTCGACCCGGAAAAGCTGATGAACGACTTTTTCGCCGCCGTCGAGTGGATGATGAAACACCCTGCCGCCACCGGAAAAGTCGGCATCACCGGGTTCTGCTACGGCGGTGGCGTGACCAATGCCGCCGCCGTGGCCTATCCGGAACTGGGCGCCGCCGTGTCGTTTTATGGTCGTCAGCCTACGGCCGAGGAAGTGCCCCGGATCAAGGCACCGGTGATGCTGCACTACGGCGAGCTGGATACGCGGATCAACGAGGGCTGGCCGGCCTATGAGAAAGCGTTGAAGGCCGGGGGCAAGACCTATGAGGCCTACATTTATCCGGGCGCCAATCATGGTTTCCACAACGACTCGACGCCGCGTTATGACGAGGCGGCGGCGAAGTTGGCGTGGGAGCGGACGTTGGGGTGGTTTAGAAAGTATCTGGTTTGACAGAAGTTTCTCGGCCAGCAATTCCGGCCCCTTCGCGGGCAAGCCCGCTCCCACAGGGGATCTCTGTCGTACACAGATCTTGTGTTCACCGGAGATCCCTGTGGGAGCGAGCTTGCTCGCGAAGGCGGTTTCAGGGTCGCAGCAGTTACTTCGGCTGAGCCACCGTCCGCAAATACGGCTTCAGTGTCTTGAAGCCATCCGGGTATTTCTTCTTCGCATCTTCATCAGACACTGAAGTCGGGATGATCACATCCTCGCCCGGCCGCCAGTTCACCGGCGTGGCAACGGTGTGCCTGGCATTCAGTTGCAGGGAGTCGAGCAGACGCAGCACTTCATCGAAATTGCGCCCGGCGCTCATCGGGTAGATCAGCATGGCCTTGACCTTCTTGTCCGGGCCGACGATGAACACCGAACGCACCGTGGCGTTGTCCACGGCTGTGCGCGCGCCCCCGCTGGCATTGGGGTGGATCATGTCGTAAAGCTTGGCCACCACCAGGTTTTCATCGCCGATCAGCGGGTAGTTGACGGCGCAGCCCTGAGTCTCGGCGATGTCGCCGACCCAACGGTTGTGGTCGCTGACCGGGTCGACGCTGAGGCCGATGACCTTGGTGTTGCGCTTGTCGAATTCGGGCTTGAGTTTGGCCAGGTAGCCCAGTTCAGTGGTGCACACCGGGGTGAAATCCTTGGGGTGGGAAAACAGGATGGCCCACCCGTCGCCGATCCATTGGTGAAAATTGAGCGTGCCTTCGGTGGTTTCGGCAGTGAAATCCGGTGCTTCATCGCCAATGCGGATAGCCATGTTCGATCTCCTTGCAGTGATGGACAGGGACGCCGTCAGGGCAACGTATGCGCTTTCAACGGCATGGACGCGGACAGTATAGGAGAGGTTGCGCAACTCGCCGGGCTGCGCTAGTCCACCAGCGCAATCAGCTGCTGACGCTGGGCATCGGTCAGCATCGGGCCGAATCCGGCCCGGGTATTTTCCGCCATGTAGCGCGGGTTGCCGGTGCCCGGAATCACGCAGGTCACCGCCGAATGCGACAACAGGAACTTCAGTGCCAGTTGCGGCCAGCTCTTGACCCCGACTTGCGCCGCCCAGCCTGGCAGCGGTTTGTCTTTCAGTCTGGCCAGCAGGCCGCCACCGCCGAACGGCCGATTGCAGATCACCGCCACGCCCCGTTCACGGCACAACGGCAGCAAGCGTTTCTCGGCACCGCGATCATCCAGGGCGTAGTTGATCTGCAGGAAATCGACAGGCTCGGCCTTGAGTACCGCTTCCACTTCGTCGTAGGCCGACGCCGTGTAATGGGTGATGCCGATGTAGCGGATGCGCCCCTGTTCTTTCCAGTGGCGCAGGGTCGGCAAGTGCGTCTGCCAGTCCAGCAGGTTGTGGATCTGCATCAGGTCGATCCGGTCGGTCTGCAACAGGGCGAAGGATTGTTCCATCTGCGCGATGCCTTCCTCGCGCCCGCGGGTCCACACCTTGGTGGCCAGGAACGCCGGCGAGCGCGGCTCATGGATCGACAGCAATTCGCCGGTGGTCTGTTCGGCGCGACCGTACATCGGCGAGCTGTCGATCAGCTTGCCACCCTTGTCGAACAACGCATCCAGTACCGCGGGCAAGTCCTTGTAGGCCGGTTGCGAAGGCTCGACGTCGAATCCGCGATAAGTGCCCAAGCCTACGATCGGCAAGGACTCGTTGCTGGAAGGAATGGCGCGAGTCTGCATGGTCTTGCCTCCTGTTCCCGTCGACGGCGCGGGTTGCGCACTCGCCGGACCGAACGTGAAGACCGCCGAAGCGCCGGCAGCCAGCGTGAGTATTGCTCTACGGGTGTAACCCTCAGGATGGCTCATAAAACGCTTCTCACCAGTCGTTCGGGTCCGGCCTGTTGCACCGACACGGCGGATAACCCGCGCCCAGGGTCGATTGACTACACTCACAAGGCCCTGCGACGCCAGCCACTTTCAAACCCCGAGCCGTCAATGCCGCCCACTAACGTTAGTCGAATGTCGCGCACCCTGGTGTTACTCGTCGTCATCGTCGCTGCGTTTTACCTGACGCTGTGCGTGACGCTGTTCGTGTTTCAGCGGGCACTGATCTATTACCCGCAACCGCGCGCTGTCGGCGCAGCCGGGACGCTGCTCACCCTGCCGGTCGCCGACGCACGGGTGCTGGTGTCCATCCGGCCGCACCAAGGCCCGAAGGCGCTGATCTACTTTGGCGGCAACGCCGAAGACGTCTCGCGCAACTTACCCGGGTTCACTCAGGCGTTCCCTGATTACGCGCTGTATCTGCTGCATTACCGAGGCTTTGGCGGCAGTTCCGGCTCGCCTTCCGAAGAGGCCATCGCCCGCGACGCCTTGACCTTGTTCGACCAGGTGTATGCCAGCCACTCGCATGTGGCGGTGGTCGGACGCAGCCTGGGCTCGGGTGTCGCCGTGCGCCTTGCCAGCCAGCGCCCGGCGGCGCGCCTGGTGCTGATCACGCCCTACAACAGCCTCGAAGGGCTGGCCGCCCGTCAGTTCCGCTGGTTTCCGGTGCGCTGGTTGCTGAAGGACAAATACCCGTCCTGGCAGTACGCCGCCCGCATCACGGTGCCGACTCGCCTGATTGCCGCCGAGCATGATGAAGTGATTGCGCGCTCGAGCACCGAGCGTTTGTACACACACTTCGCCAAAGGCGTGGCGTCACTGCAGGTGATACCGGGGACGGGGCATAACTCGATCAGTGAAAGCCCTGAATACCTCAAACTTCTTCGTGAAGGGCTGTAACGGCAACACCCGTATTTGTGGCGAGGGGGCTCGCCCCCGTTCGGCTGCGCAGCAGTCGCAAACCCGAACAATGCATTTGCCTGAGTAACCGCGATTGCAGGGTTTGGGGCCGCTTCGCGACCCAACGGGGCGATGCGGCGCTCCGACAAGCCCCCTCACCACAGAAAGCCCTTCAGTCGTGACCATTGGTCCGAGACTCTGCCTCCGGCCAATAAAAACATATTTTCATGCCTATATTGATATTGTCGAACGTTCCCACTCTCTGAGGGTGCCGTCATGAATATCAAAACCCTGGCTTTGCTCCTGCTGGCTTTCTGTGCCCAACCGGTCTGGAGCCAGACGCCTGCCGCCTCACCCGCCGCTGCCGACAGCCCCGCGTTGACCACGCGCCTGGCCGAGCGGGATCTTTGGGTCGAGCACATTTTCTGGATCAGAAACTACGCACTGGCCAATCAATTCGCCGACCAGAAACAAGCCAAAGTCGCGGCCGATCAGGTGGTCGACAACGCCACGAAAATCGCCAACAGCATCGCCCCGCTCTACGGCCAACCGGCGGCGGATCAATTGCTCAAGCTGCTTGCCGGCCATTGGGGCGCGGTGAAACACTACAGCGATGCCACGGTGGCCAAGGACACCAAGGGCAAACAGGCCGCCGTCACCGAACTGACCAGCAATGCCAAGGCGATTGCGGCGTTCCTGGCCACGGCGAACCCCAATCTGCCTGAGGCGACACTGGTGACGATGTTGTCAGCCCATGGCGGTCACCACATCACCCAGATCGATGAATTCGCGGCACATGATTACGCCGGCGAAGCCCGTACCTGGGCGATGATGCGCACGCACATCCTGGCCCTGGCCGATGCGTTGACCGGTGCGCTGGTCAAGCAATTCCCGGACAAGTTCTGATTCTGATATCGCGCGAGGGTATCCCATGCTGGAAGGACTGGGCCGAACACAGCAAGACCTGCTCAATGCGCTGCTGCACCATGCCGGCGGCATGAGCATTGACGAGTTGGCTGAACACTTGGCCGTTACGCGCACGGCGATCCGCCAACACCTGGCGGCGCTGGAGCGTGACGGCCTGGTGCTGCGCGGCGACACCCGCCCGACGGGGCGTCGTCCGGAGCAGCTGTACCGGCTCACCGACCACGCACGGGAGCAATTCCCTCGCCACTATCAGCTACTGGCCAGCGTCCTGATCGATGAAGTCGCCACCATCATTGGCCCCGAAGCCCTGGCCTCGCTGATGCGCAGCATGGGCCGCAAACTGGCGCTGGACCGTGAGCAGCAGGTCGTCGACGAAACCAGGATCGTCCAGCACATGAACCAGGCGGGCTACGAAGCCGAGGTGTTTTTTCGCTCAGGCGGCACGCCGGAAATCGTCGCGCATAACTGCGTGTTCCATCGCCTGGCCGCCGAGCACCCGGTGGTCTGCGAACTGGACCTGGCCTTGATCGGCGCGCTGGGCGGCGGTGAAGTCGAGCACAGCGAGTGCATGGTGCGTGGCGGGCATGTCTGTCGCTTCAGGCTGCGACCGAGCGAGAAGCAGGATCCCGTTTAAACGGCGCACTACGCCCTACCCTTCGTCGGACGCCTCGGCTGGATCACAGGCAGCAGCTTGTCCGCCGTGAACCTTGTGTCGAGTCACCAGTCATACCCTGCGTTTTTCCCCACTCCTTTCGTCGTCATCTCATCCGAGTTGTCCGTTCATGCGCCAAACCGTCGTTGCCTTGCGCTTTTCTTCGCTGTGCCTGTTTTCCCTGCTCCCCGTTTTTGCCAGCCCCGCCCACGCCGATGGGCAACGGCAACTGGTCGACGCCATCAACGACTACCGCGCCCATCCGCAACGTTGCGACCGGCGCCCCGCGCAACGCTTGTCACCCCTGACGCTCAAATCGAACCTGGCCTTGCCCGTTGGCTATGGCGGTGGGTTGCGGGACCGGTTAAAGGCTTCCGGCTATCAGGCCACCATGGTGCGTTCTATCCGCGTGGTGGGTGCACGGGACGCCGAAGAAGCCTTCGAGATGTTCCAGGACGAGCACTGCGCCGCACTGCTGGACAACCAATATGCCGATATCGGCGTCAGCCGCGCCGGGAGCGAGTGGCAAGTGGTGCTGGCGCGGCCAGTGCTCGACCGGCAAACCGCCGATCCTCGCAGCGCCGCCCAGGCGTTGCTGACGCAGGTCAACGCTGCCCGGGCCAAGCCGCGCCTGTGTGGTCGCCAGCGCTTCGCCGCCGCGCGGCCGCTGTCCTGGAGTGCGGCCTTGGGTTCCGCAGCACAAAATCACAGCAAGGACATGGCCTACGGCAACTATTTCGCCCACCAGGACCGCGACGGTGACATGCCCGCCGACCGCGCCAGGGCTGCCGGCTACCGTGGCCGCCAGATCGGCGAAAACATCGCCGCCGGGCAAGGTTCGCCGAGCAAGGCCATGGCCGGTTGGCTCGCCAGTCCCGGGCACTGCGCCAACCTGATGAACCCGATGTTCACCCAGGTCGGTGCCGCGTACGCCGCCAACGCCCGCAGCGACAACGGTGTTTACTGGACGATGCTGTTCGGCGCGCCTTGATCCGCCGGCCAGACTCACTTTGGGGGCATAGAAAAGGTTCTCGACGGGAAACTGTAGGAGCCATGCCCACGCTGAAACTGTAGGAGCCAGCCTGCTGGCGATGGACTCAAGTGCGCCGCGTTCATCCAGCTCACCCGCGTAATCGTTAACGACCATCGCCAGCAAGCTGGCTCCTACACCGTGAAAAAACCAAGGCATTAAAAAGCCCGCACTGGGCGGGCTTCGTGGGTGAGTACAAGTAGGTGGCCGGTGCTGGTCTCCGGCTTACAAGGTTTATCAGGCCTCCCACAAAAGAGTCGTGAAACCGTAATGGAACTCTTCTGCTTCACACGGCATAAGGGCTGGATCCCAGCGCGGGGATCTTTCTAACCGTGTACCCTTCGGAACGCGCCCCACGTCTCCTTGCTATCCTTTTGCGCATCAGTCTGCGTCTTCACCTACAAGGTTGAGGATAGCAAAACAGGGACGATTGCCAACCGGGCTTTTAGACCGATTTCGACCAGCAGAAAACATGGCAGGACGGAAAAATACTATCGATAAGGAGATGGCATTTCATGGATGAGTTTCACCGGGGCAGCTGCCTTTGCGGTGCGGTCAAATATCGCGTGTCGAGCGAGTTGAAAGCCGTCACCCATTGCCATTGCAGCCAGTGCCGAAAGAGCCATGGAGCTGCGTTTGCGAGCTACGTGAGCGCGCCCGCCTCGGCGCTGTCGATCATGACCGGCACTGACTCGCTGATGGCGTATCAATCGTCCAAAGGTGTCACGCGGCAGTTCTGTTGCCGCTGCGGATCTTCGCTGTTCTGGACTGACTCGACAGGCGCGTTTTCCGAGTGGGTTTCGATTGCCCTCGGTTCGCTGGATACGCCGCTACGGACACGCAAGCAAAAACATGTTTGCGTCGGCTCGAAAGCAGATTGGTACGAGATCAGCGATCAGCATCCACAAGCGGACTGAGTGGTGGGAGTGTGGTCACTGAAGATCGACTGTGGGAGCGACGGTGCGGCGATCCGACCTGCTCGCGATTGCGTCAAATCAGTCAACATTGATGTTGCCTGACACCCTGCATTCGCGAGCAGGCTCGCTCCCACAAAGGTTGTAGCTGGTGACCTGGCTGCAGTGCTTCACGAAGGCCGACGCACCACCCTCACCTTGCCGCTTTCGCCGCCACCGCAGAACAACCGCTCGCCGCCATCGGACTCCAGCCCCGACACGCCGACGCCTTCGGGCATCCTGAGGCTCTCGAGTACTTCACCGGTTTGCGCGTCGATGCGCCGCAACTCACTCTCGTCGCCCTCCCAGGTGCCATGCCACAGCGAACCTTGCACCCAGGTCACGCCGGTAACGAAACGGTTGGATTCGAGGGTGCGCAGGATCTTTCCGGTCTCGGGGTCGATCTGGTGGATCTTGCGTTCGCGGTACTGGCCCACCCACAACGTCCCTTCGGCCCAGGTCAGCCCCGAATCGGTGCCGGCGCCGGGGGCCGGAATCGTCGAGAGGATGCGGCCGGTGCGGGGGTCGATCTTGTGGATGCGGTCGTCGGCGATCTGGAACAGGTGCTCGCCATCGAATGCGGTGCCGGCATGGGCAGCGACATCGATCGAGCCCAGCACCTTGCCGCTTTCCGGGTCCAGGGCGTTGATTTTGCTGTTGCTGGCGAACCAGACCTTTTCGCCGTCCCAAGTGACGCCGCACACATGATCGACCTCGGCAAACGGGCCATATTCACGAATGACTTCAGCAGTTGCGTGTTTCATCTGGCAATCCTCAATGGGGGTTGGTGGCGTTCATCCTAGCCACCGGGCAGCGGCGCCGGGAGTAACAAGGTCGTCGCGAATCCCGGCACCGGCGGCGTCATCCAGCGCCGCGCGCGGCCTCGGCCAAACCACTGCACCTTGCCCTGCTCCGCCAGCGTATCGAGCGCACGCTGCACCGTGCGCTGGCTGGTCCCCAGCGCCAGGGCCAGGGCGGAACTCGACCACGACTCGCCATCGGCGAGGCAGGCAAATACCGCAGCAAATTTTTCCTCGACCGGATGCGCCAGTGTCACCACCCCCGTGCACACGGACGTTTGCAGGGCAAAACCCCGGGGCGTCGCGATGACGCCGGCCAACGGCTTGAGCGCTTTACGCAGCCGGCCAATCTCCACGCGAAGCCGGGCACGATGGGACTCATCCGAGAGCTTCAGACGGAACGCCCGGGCGATCAGCGTTTCCCGCGCAACATCGGCGGGCCAGGCTTCGGCCAGGGTGCGGGCGAGCACGAACAGGATCGGCCGCGTCGCGAGCGACACCGACATGCCGCAACCCCGCACAACGTACCGGCAGGCATCCACCACCAACGCCGTTGAACCGAGCAAGGCTTCGACTTCATCGAGCAGCAGCGCTCGCTCCTCACCCCGGGCAATCAGGCGTGCCGCGGGTGCGTCGAGCAAGCGCGCAACCTGTTCGACTTCAGCGATCAGCGCAGCAATCCCCGACTGACCGGCAGCCTGCCCGGCTCGCGTCAACGCCTCCCGTGCCGCGTGCGATTGCAGGCGGCGAATGGCGATCCCCGCCAGCACCAGTTCATGGGTGGTGCGCAAGGCCGGCGGCAAAGGGCCGGGGTCGAGACTGGCCAGCAACTGCTGCGCCTCATCGAGCTGTCCGATCAACAGCAAACGGCGGATGTGCAGATACCGCGCATGAGCGGCATTGACCCGGTCACCGTGCTGTTCAAGGGTGACCCGCGCCGTTTCGAGCGCCTTGACCGGCCAGCCGAGATCCCGCGACGCCAGGGCGATTTCGGCCTCGGCCACCACGCATCGGGCACGGGCCAGCACCTCCCTGGGCGAAAAGGCCCGTTGCGCACGCTTGACCAGCGCCCGGGCGCGCACCAGATCGCCCAGTTGCGCCATGGCGATACCGCGCAGGGCCAGCGCCGGTGCATCGTCGCGCAAGGCCACGCGGTCCAGTGCCCCCAGCGGATTACCCGCCGCCAGCGCCTGGGCGGCGGCCGTGATCATCGAGTCCATCGAAATCCCGCCACGCTTGTCACTCCCACCGTTCGATACCCGGGTTTAGTCTAATTCACGACCTTTCACCAGGAGCGTACAGCGATGAACACGCACAAAACGCGCGAGGACTGGACGGGCTGTGGAGCATGTACCAATGGCTCGACCGCGCATCCAGAGGTGCAATGAAACGGGGCCCCGGAATGATCACGCCGGAGGAATCGTCGCCAACATACCGATCAGAATGGTCAACAGCAGAAAACCGCCGAGAAAAATCGTCATCTTGGCCATGCGGCCTCCCACACTATGAATTGGCGGTACAGCGGGCGCCGAGTGCTGCCGTACCGGAGATTTATTGTGGGCTGGTGGCTGTATCCGTTACAGAGGCAGATTGCACTGAAAAATACGGATCAGATGCGTTTTCAGGCTGTGCTTCAGGGCGTTTTGCACAGAGAAGTTTGCGGGCGATGTCCACAAAGGGCGTGACGATCAAACCCTTCATCGTCAGGTAACGTTCGTGATCCTGCTCCCCGGTGCCGAACTGGATGACCTCGGGTGTGGACCGGGTGACGTACAGCGTGCCGAACATCCAGTCCCACAGCGACAGGTTGATGCCAAAGTTCTTGTTGAAGTGTCGTGGTGCGTCACTGTGATGAATCTGGTGTTGCGCCGGGCTGCTCAATACCCGTTCGAGCACCGGCCCGAAGGACAACCAGACATGGCTGTGACGCAGGTTGGCCGCGAGGCAATTGAAGATGAACACCATGTAGGTCACGCCAAACAATGTATAGCGGCTGATCTCTCCCCCGCAGGCGTACCAGAAGACACCGGCAAAGGCGCCGATACAGATGATGTCCGTGAGTTTTTCGACCACCTCTTCCAGGAAGTGCACGCGACTGGCCGTCGCCGGCACCAGCACGGGCGCCGAATGATGGACTTTGTGGAAGGCCCACAGATACCGCGAATGAAACGCGCGATGGCCCCAGTAATGGCTGAAATCCTTGACCAGAAAAACGCCCAGCCCATAGAGCAGGGTCAGCGCCAGGTGCTCCTCCACTTGCGTGCGCGCGCCCCACAGCCGGGTGAAGAAGGCGATGTAGTCCGCCGAGCGCAGCACGTACGGATCGACCAGAGCGACGATGGGGAGTACCAGGGCAACCTTGAGGATGGCGAGTACGAAGTAATAGCGGTAGTCGAGCAACGCCGAGCGGTGCAGGTAAACCCGGCGGCCGCCGATGAACTGAACGAAGGAGCGCGCGTCGGTCAAACCCCGGGATTTACGGTACCGGAACAGGCAATAAGCGACGCTGTAAGACATGCAGAGAAAGGATAGACCGAGTCTGCCGTTGAAGTCGAAAATGCCCAGGAACTGCCGGGTGACCGGCTCGATGACCCACTGGGATAAATAAAGATGGATTGCGGCAAGAACATCCATACCGGACTGCCCGACGTAAATGGAAGGGCGATTGTAAATGAGAATGAGTCTTTAGTGTGCTGAATTATGTCCAGTTGTCAGCCGCCCAGCGCAATGATCGCAAGGATCAACACACCTCCCGTAGCGGCCATGATCACCCCACCCTGCCACTGCGTGGCGCCAGCGTATCTGGCGAGCATCCAGCCTGCGATGAACAGCACCACGAGGCCGATCAGGTTGGACAAGCGGATGGCGAGCGCCGTCTGGTCGAGCAGTATGAACGGCACCACCAGTGGAAAGGTCGAGCCCACCACCAGCAGGAAAACACCGAACGCGCCCCTGAAGTCGTTCCAGCCGAGGCCGGCCCTGATCGGCAAGGGCGGCTGTTCGAGCAGCCGACGGCGCAACAGCTCCAGGCCCTCGCTGCCGGCTGCCGTCGCGAATTGCAACGGCAGTACTTGCGCAATGAGCGCCTGACCGGCCGTGGCGTCCGCGCCATTGCGCAGGGCCAGGTACAGCTTGATCCTGCGCGTGCGCTCGACCA
This sequence comes from Pseudomonas sp. QLc11A, assembly GCF_052112305.1. NCBI lineage: Bacteria > Pseudomonadati > Pseudomonadota > Gammaproteobacteria > Pseudomonadales > Pseudomonadaceae > Pseudomonas > Pseudomonas sp. QLc11A. Next base: position 3,324 of record NZ_JAVAJJ010000017.1, on the reverse strand, counting down.
GTGCGCGCAACAGGTACATGACCGCATCGGCCAGTCCCCAGGCGAGATTGCAACCGAGCGCGGCCAGCATCATCGTGCGCTCGGCGGCCTGGTCTGCCGTGGCCACGCTGATGGTGCCGGTGAACGTCATGGCCATCAGCAGGCCGAAGATCACCTCGGTAATGCGCTCGACAGGGTCAAGTACAGGCGCCCTTTCGAATTGATCATTGCCTGGCATGAATTCACCTCCCCTTGGGCTGCCTGCACGGTACCGGTCGACGCTTCGGCCAGGCACCGGTTGCCCGGGCTGGATATCCGCATCCCCGTCAAGTGTAGATTGAACGGCTACACTCATGCGCACACGTTATCTGCTTCAAGAGGAGTGGTTCATGCTTGATTACTTCGCGTTGGGCCTGCTGATTTTTGTCGGGCTCGTCTTGTTCTACGGGATCATCCTGCTCCACGACATCCCCTATGAAATTGCCGTCCACCGCAACCACCCTCACCAGGATGCAATCCACGCCACCGGCTGGGTCAGCCTGTTCACCCTGCACGCGCTCTGGCCGTTCCTGTGGATCTGGGCGATGGCCTATCGGGAGGACCGGGGCTGGGGTTTCAGTGACGGACACTCACCCAAGAGCCATGTGGTTCACCTCGAACAACAGGTCGCCGAACTGCAAGGCCGGATCGAGCGCCTCGAGGCAGCAACGGGTACGGCACAGAGCAGACGGCCAACGGACAATCTCGGCGAGGGCATTTGAGCCATGGATCTCTTACTCATACTGACGTATGCGGCACTCTGCGTTGCCATCTTCAAGATCTTCCGCATCCCCCTGAACAAATGGACGGTGCCCACGGCGGTGCTGGGCGGGATCGTGATTATCGGCGCGCTGATTTTCACCATGAACTACAACCACCCCTACTCCGAGGTGGCGCGTTCCTATTTCGTATCGGTTCCGGTGATTCCCGTGGTCAGTGGCCAGGTGATCGACGTGCCGGTCAAGACCAACCAGCCCCTGGAAAAAGGCGATGTGCTGTTTCGCATCGACCCCGCGCCTTTCGACTACCGGGTGAAATCCCTCAAGGCACAGCTGATTGCCGCCCAGGCCGATCGTGTGCGGATCACCGAGTTGATCAAGCGTAATTTCAGCACTCAACGGGAACTGGATATGGTGGTCGCCCGGACCGACGACCTGAAGGCACAACTGGACAACGCGCAGTACGAACTCGACAACACCACGGTGCGTGCGCCCAGCAAAGGCTTCGTCACCCATGTTTCGCTGCGTCCGGGCATGATGGCGACCAAGCTGCCGCTGCGCCCGTCGATGGTGTTCATTCCCGCCGAAGGGCATTACTTCTCGGCGTGGATGCGCCAGAACAGCCTGTTGCGCCTGACCGAGGGCGATGAGGCCGAAGTCGCATTTGACGGCATTCCCGGGAAGGTGTTCGAAGGCAAGGTCAAAACCGTGATTTCGGTCATCGCCGAAGGCCAGATCCAACCGTCGGGCACGCTGATCGGTTTCACCGGTTCACCACCGGCCGGCCGGGTACCGGTGATCATTGAAATCACCGACCCCGACTATGCCCAGTACGCCGAGCTGATGCCCGGCGGTGCCTACGGCCAGGCGGCGTTGTACAGCCAGCATTTCCATCACATCGCGATGATGCGCAAGATCCTCCTGCGCATGGCTGCCTGGATGAACTACATCTTTCCGTTCCACTAACCCGCTAGCGTCGGCAACTGACTCAATCCTTGAATTGGGTCAGTTGCCGGTTCAGCGAACCGGCCTGGTCGCGCAGTTGCAACGACTGATCGAGCAGGCTGCGGATCGCGGTGCTTGAAGTATCGGGCGTGGCATTGAGGGGGTACGGCGCTAGAGAATCCAGTTGAGCAGCAGGTGCGAGGCAATCCAGGGCGACGCCTGGGTCACCGCCCATGCCAGCAGTGCGCACACGAACAGGTAGCCCGCAAAGAACTTGAACATCGCGCTGTTGCCCATGCAGCCCTCCCGGCTTTACAGCCATACGGGGCGTTCAATGCGAATGCGTAACCATTACGATGCGCGTCTCACCCGTAAAGGATTCGATCACCCGAATGGTGTGCAGTTCCATAGGCCGGGTAATTCATAGGCTTGCCCACCCTTTGCATTCGACCTGACCGTAATAGGCGCCGGCAGGTCAGCGCGCTCAAAGGGTCAACGCCATCGCCAGTACGCCGGACAACGCCAGCATCATTAGCAACGCAACAAACATCAGACTCAACTGAGCGAGCTGCTTATATAGGTGTGTCGATCGTTTCGTGATCAGAGCAATGGATTTAGTCGTGGAAGCCATCACCAATTCTCCCTTTCCCGCCGCACATGTAATAGCTCCCGCGAACAATTGCCTGGGCTGGCCGTCGGTGGCGATCTGAATGATGTCTGCACGTTGGGTGCAAGCGCGCTGTCAGCCCGTGACGTGTTCCGGGAAAGAGCATCGTGCAGGGCGGGCTTGACCTGAGCGGTAAGGCGATGGCGTTGCATGCTGGCGTCGCTAGCTTCATTTTTTCACCCCTCGCGTCATGGGACGAAAACTGTTGCGGGTACCAAGGGGTTAAGCAACGAATGAGCCATCACTACGGGACCAAGAAAAAGTCCAAATTAATGAACAAGCTGTTTGACGGTGTGCCAGGCGAGACGCAAATTTGGTGAAAAAGGCCCGGTCAGGTGGGTGTAATAACCCATGTATGGGGATGTAGGAGCGAGCTTGCTCGCGATAAACCCGAGAGCGCCGCGGGGTACCCGGCAACCCGCGTTATCGTTGACGACCATCGCGAGCAAGCTCGCTCCTACAGGGTTTGTGTTTTCGCCGGCGGCCAATGCCATCTGTAGGAGCGAGCTTGCTCGCGATAAACCCGAGAGCGCCGCGGGGTACCCGGCAACCCGCGTTATCGTTGACGACCATCGCGAGCGAGCTCGCTCCTACAGGGTTTGTGTTTTCGCCGGCGGCCAATGCCATCTGTAGGAGCGAGCTTGCTCGCGATAAACCCGAGAGCGCCGCGGAGCACCTGCCAACCCCCGTTATCGTTGACGACCATCGCGAGCAAGCTCGCTCCTACAGGGTTTGTGTTTTCGCCGGCGGCCAATGCCATCTGTAGGAGCGAGCTTGCTCGCGATAAACCCGAGAGCGCCGCGGGGAACCTGCCAACCCCGCGTTATCGTTGACGACCATCGCGAGCGAGCTCGCTCCTACAGGGTTTGTGTTTTCGCCGGCGGCCAATGCCATCTGTAGGAGCGAGCTTGCTCGCGATAAACCCGAGAGCGCCGCGGGGAACCTGCCAACCCCGCGTTATCGTTGACGACCATC
>NZ_JAVAJJ010000016.1:0-175173 GCF_052112305.1 Pseudomonas sp. QLc11A | reverse complement strand
AGATGTCGCTGCCCGCGTCACCGCTCAAGTTCACAGCAGCACCGACCAGCGCCGTGCGCACATCGAGGATGTCGTTACCATTGCCGCCGGACGCATAGCCCCGAGCCAACATCAACTGGTCATCGCCGTCATCGCCGTTCAACTGATCGAAACTGCCATCCATGCCGCCTGTCAGCACGTCATTGCCGACACCGCCTCTCAGCGTGTCGTTGCCATTACCACCATCCAACGTGTCGGCTCCGTTGTCGCCAAGCAATGTGTCGTTGCCGTTACCGCCGTTCAGCGTGTCATCACCTTCACCGCCGCTCAACGTGTCATCACCGTCACCGCCGTCGAGCGTATCGGCCTCTGCTTGCCCGTTCAGGATGTCGGCACCGCCGAAGCCGCGCAGGATGTCGCTGTAGGCGGTGCCGTCGAGCACGTTGTTGTCGGCGTCGCCCTCGAACTGATTGACCAGCTGCGCGACCGCGGCGGTGGCTGCGCTCGCCTCCGACTCGACCGTACCACCGCCGTCGGTGTAGCTCGCAACCACGCGCACGTGTTGGCCGAGTAAGGCGTTGCTCAGCACCAGTGTATTACTGGTGGTGCCGGCGATGTCGGTCCAGTTGCTGCTGCCGTCGGCCGACAACTGCCATTGATACGACACCGTACCCAGGCCGTCGACGTCGGCCAGCGTGTTGCTGGCGGTCAGCGTCTGGGTTTCGGTGGCGTTGCCGCTGATGATGACGTCACCGGCGGGTGCATCATTAACCGCTGCCAGGTTGAGGTTGGCAGAGGTCGCCACGTCGTTGCCGCCGTCGGTGACTACCACATTGAACGCCACTGCACCATTGCGGTTGGCGACCGGTGTAAAGGTCCAGCTTCCGTCGCCATGGTCGGTGAGCGTGCCATCGTTCGGATTGACGCTGACGCTCTTCACGCTCGGCGTGTTGCCGATGTCGCTGGTATTGGCCAACAGTTGCTCGGCGCTGAAGATATAGGCGGAATCTTCACTGCCATCGGCCAGGGTCACCGGACCGCTCACCAACGGCGCGGTAGTGTCGAGGGTGAAGGTGCTGCCGGTGCCGCTGGCGGTGTTGCCAGCCGTGTCGCTGGCCGTTACCGACACACTGATCGGGCCATCGCCCAGGCTGGAAAGATCGGCGCTGCCGTTGACGCCGACGACGCTTTGGCTGCCATCGCTGAAGCTGACGATGGCGCTGGCATCTACATCGAGACCGGTAACCGTGTAGGCGACCGCCGATTTCTCGGTATTGGTGATAAGGGTATCGGCCAGCGACACCGTCAGGTCGCCGCCCGTGTCGGCGATGGTGTCCAGCGTCAGGCTGCCGGCGGTGCTGAAGGTAAGGCTATCCACCCCGAAGGTCGCGCCCCCGTCGTGGATCTCCAGCCGCGCGACCGGGCCTCCCGAGGAATTCACGGTCAGCCGGGTATTTGCTGGAGCCCCAGGCGGCAACAACGCTTGCCCTACCAGCACGCCCGCGGCGTCGTAAGCAAAGAGGCCGGTATTGGCGGCACCTGAGACATAGGCCGACACCGTTTGGATATTGCCGGTAATGGCCGAGTCGAAGGTGAAGATCATCAGACCCGATCCAGCGTAGACAAGATTTACCCCCGACTGAGCAGGCCATGGGGAGTTGAACTCATTAAGAATAGTTACGCCGCCAGACACGGTGACGCCGAGACTCTGGTACTGCGTCGTCAGTTCCGAATCAGATAAAAACTCATCGAAACTCAGGCTGCTGCCCGTACTGGTCAGGCCGCTGGCGCTGTTGCCAGCGCCATCAGTGGCGACGATCGATACGTTGATCGGGCCATCGTTCAGGCTGGACAGGTCGGCACTGCCATTGACGCCGAACACGTGGTTATTGGTCGAGTCGCTGAAGGTGACGACGGCGCTGGCGTCCGCGTCGAGTCCCGTCACGCTGTAGGCGACTGCGGTCTTCTCGACGTTGTTGATCAGTCTGTCGGCGAGAACGACTCTCAGGTCGTTACCGACATCGGCGCTGGTATCGAAGGTGTAGCTGTGGCCGGTGCCGGCGCGGCTGTTGCCGGCGGCATTGATGGTCTGGACCAGCAAGCCGGTGCCGCTGCTGATGAGGGTGACGCCGCTGGCGCTCCAGTTATGGGTGGCATTATCGGCCACCGCATTTACCCAGGTGGTGCCACCATCGGCGGAAACCTGGATGATCTCGCCGCTGTTCAAGGTGCCAGTGTAAGTACCGCTCAAGGTCTGGGTTTCGATGTTGGTGATGAAGTCGCCAGCGATGCCACTGTCATCGCTCAGTGCAGTCACCGTGGCCACTGCGGCGGGAGCATCATCAACCGCTGCGAGACTCAAGATGGCCGAAGTGGCGACCGTCGCGCCAGCACTGTCGGCAATCACAAGCGCAAAATTCACCAGGCCATTGCGATCCAGCGCCGGGGTGAAGGTCCAACTGCCGTTTGGGGTGGCCGTGATCGAGCCGTCAGCCGGGTCGACGCTGATACTCTGCACACTCAGACTCTCACCGACATCCACGTCGCTGGCATTGGCCAGCAATTGTGCGGCTGTGATCGTATAGACCGTATCTTCCGTGCCACCGGGCAAACTGACCGGGCCACTGACCGTTGGTGCATCGTTGACCGGAGTGACATTGACACTCAAGGTATTGGCATTGATCGAAAACGCCGTGCCGTCGCTCACCTTGAAGCCGATGCTGACATAGCCGCTGCCATTGCCATCGGGGGCCGGCACGAATTGCAGTTTGCCGGCGTCTAGGTCGGCCTTGCTGATGACCTGGTCCTGAACGACTGCGATCCAGGCACTGCCATTGTTGTACTGCAGGCTGCCGAGCGTTGGCAGGCCGGTGATTTTCACCGCTGCAAGCGGGCTGTTTTCCGGGTCGCTGTAGGTGCCGAAGTCGGCGCTGCCCAGGATGACCGGCGTGTCCTCCAGTGTGACCTGGCTGTCATCGGTTGAGGTCGGGGCAACGTTGACCGGGCTGGTGGCCGCCGCCTTGAGCGTGGCTGTGTTCCAGACAACGTTGTTGTCGAAGCGCACCCGGTCGATTTCGTAATCGGCGCCCAGATAAAAGTTTTTCACGGTCAGGGTCTGTGAGGTGGCGAGCACGACCATCTGCAGGTCATTGCCGATGTGCACAAAACGCACGTTGCCGCTATTGAGCCCAACCAGTTGCACCGTATCGATATCGGCGGCGGCACCGCCGCTATTATCTATCACGTCGTTACCATAATTGCTGCCATACAGGTAAGTGTCGTTACCACGACGGCCAGCCAGCACGTCATCCCCCGCGCCGCCATCGAGGCGGTTGTTGCCGGTGTTCCCCGTCAGGCGGTTGGCCAGGGTATTGCCGGTGCCGTTGAGGTTACTGCTTCCAGTGAGCTCCAGATTTTCCAGGTTGGCGCCCAGACTGTAGTTTACCGAGGACCGGACGGTATCCGTGCCGTCTCCGGGTTGTTCGGACACCACGTCTGCGGCCTGCGCGACGATGTAAATATCGTTGCCGCTGCCACCTGCCATGCTGTCGTTGCCGCTCCCGCCGTCGAGCAGGTCGTTGCCTGCATCACCCGAGAGGTTGTCATTCCCTGCCCCGCCTTGCAGCGTATCGTCACCATCGCCGCCCTGGATCAGATCGTTACCGCTTCCACCATCGAGGATGTTATTGCCCGTATTGCCATTGAGGGTGTTATCCAGCCCATTGCCGGTGCCATTGATGTTGGCGCTGCCGGTCAGGGTAAGGCGCTCGACATTGCTGCCCAAGTTGTAGTTGATGCTGGCCTGCACCAGATCATCGCCGGCGTTGTTCGCTTCCACCACCACATCGGCGGCGGCATCGACCATGTAGGTGTCATCGCCCACGCCGCCTTCCATACGGTCATTGCCGCTGCCACCATCAAGCGTGTCGTTGCCGCCATTACCCAACAATGTATCGTTGCCACCCAAGCCCAGGAGGATGTCATCACCGGGATTGCCGTTGATCACGTCAGCGCCATTGGTTGGCACGACGGGCGGGTAAAAAAGATTGGCCAGGATATCGCTGGCGCTCCAGCGGCTGCCGTCTGCGAACTGAATTCGGTCGATCGCGTGGTCTGCATCGAGGAAGTGCTGGCTCACGGTGAGGGTTTCACCAGTGGTCAGGACACTGAGCACCAGGTCGCTACCGATCCGGGTCAGGCGGATCTGGTTGGCGTTGAGATTGGTCAACCGAATGGTGTCGACGTCGCTGTTGGCGCCACCGGAATTGTCGATCACATCGAAGCCATAACCCTGACCGAAACGGTAAGTATCGCTGCCGCGTCCGCCTATGAGCAGGTCATTGCCGGTACCACCATCCAAAGTGTCGTTATCACCGTTGCCCAAGAGTGTGTCATTGCCGCCCAGACCATTGAGGGTGTCGGCCGCAGAGCCGCCCGTCAGCGTATTGGCGCTTTCATTACCATTTATGATTGCCATGACCTAACCCCTTATACATCCGAGATTTTTACGGTGTCATGACTTTAGTTCGCAGCCCCCCACTTCTCCCTCATCCGTTTGAATGATCAGACAAACCTTTCGTCTGATAATCGAACCACGCACAAGCCCCTTTCCCGACCACCGGTATTGCAGAAAGCTCGACCATGCGCCATATGAAGACGTAGCGCCCGCAAGTTCGACGGCGCTACGCCAACCGCTAGCAGGGAGGCTTGCCCTTGCCACGACTGGATGAACAGAAGGCCTACGACGAATTGGTCGTCCTTTGTTATGAGTGCGTGCTGGACAACTCCGCCTGGCGGCCACTGCTCGAACGACTGGTCGCGGCCAGCGGGCGACAGCAGGGCTTGTTGCTCTTCACCGATTACCGCAAGAGCGGCACTCACGCCTCCACCACGCTCAACCTGTGCGACCCCGCCGCGATCGACGTCTACAACCGCCACTACTGCAATCTGGATCCGGGCCTTGTCCTCATCCGCTCCCACAAAGTGGGTGACTGGTACAACGACCTCATGGATTTCGGTCCCGAACGCATTCGGCGCGACCCTTATTATCAGGAGTTCTACATCCCCTTCGGGCTGCATAATCTCTCCTGCGTTAAGCTAGAAGAACAGGCCGATGCGGGCATCTACCTGACCGTGCTCAACGAGGTCGGCGCGCCCTTGCCAACCGCCCAACAGCAGGCCTTGCTGCTGCGTGTTAGCCCGCACCTGCTCAAGGCCGCCAAACTGTCCAACAAGGTCAACCGCCTGGAACTGGAGTTGGCCACACGCGACCTGCTGCTGGACCACCATCGCGCCCCGCTCTGGCTGCTGGACGGCGACGGTCATGTACTCTATTGCAACCAGATGGCGGCGCGACACATGGGCCAGAGCACTTTCCCGCTCTATGAACATTTCAATCGCCTGCACAGCAAGAGTCAGGACACCCACCTGCTAGCGCTGATCCGCCGCGCCGCCGGCAAGGACGGTAGGCGCCGCGCCGGCTGGCTGTGCCTCAACCCCACCCAGCCGCAGGAGCTGCTGGTCACGCCGGTCCCGGCCGAAGTGGCTTTCAACCGCCACTTTCAAATACCGTTGGTGCTGCTGGCACTGCTGGAAAACCAGCCACAATCTCAGCTGCTGTCCGAGCTCTTCCAACTCACGCCGGCCGAACAGCGCCTGGCTGAACTACTGGCTCAGGGACTCACTCCGGAAAACTGTGCAGCTCGTTTGAGCGTGTCCATCAACACCGTGCGCACGCAACTGCGCGCTCTGTTTCGCAAAACCGACACTAGCCGCCAGGCCGACCTGGTCAGTCTGATCGGTCGCTTGCACGTCTAGGCATCAGGCCTTGGACCCTCTCCCGTTTACAGGAGAGGGCTTGGACATCGGGATCAAACATTGAGTTGTTCAGAGTCAGGATGAAAATCAGCATGAACATGACAATCCGCAATGAACAAGTCCAAGACATGCAGCGCTAGAAAGCTTGATCCAAAAGCGCCCAGAACCAGCTCCCGCGCCGAAGAAAAAGCCTGTCAAAAAAAGATAGTAGTCACGAAGTCGCGACGAAACTAGAAGCCCCGAAGCCGAGAATCTTCGGGGCTTTGCATTTCTGGTTCTCAACCCCTTCCCCACCCTATCTGCGTGATACTTCTCGTACATAGGCTTGACATGCCGCCAGCGCTATCAGTCCTTGGTCACCGGTGCCGGTGATTCCGATAACTCGTTGAGCATGCGCTGGGTCAAGTCGGGCCGCGTTCCTCCATGAACCACGCCGCCGGCGCCGGTAGCGGCTGGCACTGAACTGCCACTGGCTGAATCCGTGGTATCGAGGAGGCCTGACAACCGCAGATCAGCAGTGGCAAGGTGTTCGCGCAGGCGAGCCTGTTTCGTTTGAGCATCGCTCAGTTCCTTGTAGTGGATTTGTTCACTGGCCGACAGGCGCTGCTCGAGTACCAGCCGCTTGTCCTGATCGGCGCGAATCTGGGTCGCGGCCGCGTTGCTGATGGTAATGAGGTCGTCCTGATACAGGCCCGCCTGCTCGGCGAGCTGCTTGCCGTAACGCCAGTCCTGCACCTTCCATACGCCGCCAGCCGGGAAACCCCACTTGAGGCCAATGCCGAATAACAACGGTGTCGCGGTCAGAAAGGACACCGCCGGCGGCAGACCCGCTTTGCCCTTGAGGTTGGTCAGGATTGAGTTGCGCCAGATCGACGAAATGTCGAAAGCACTCACGGCACGAACGCGGGCCACATAGGCGCCAGCATAGATACCGACCACGTCGACACTGGTCATCCCGGTGCGCTGCAGCTTGATCCAGTTGCCGTTGTCCTTGCGCCACTCCACGTCATACCCGACCGCGCCGTTCATGCGGCACTCTCATTTAAGTGCTCACATGACAGACCGACTTTCTTAGCTTTGAGCATCATGCACGGTCACCCTCACTCCCGTAGCCACAATCTCGTACTCAGTCTCAGAAATCTTTTTCACGTCACCACCAGATTGCATTTCGAAATGCTTCAGACCCTCATGTCGAACCATGCCGCTTGAAGAGCGCTCAATGGTCTCGTCCTGATAGATGTTAATCACGTAGTCCAAGTTATCCGTGCCAACCCCAACTATTCTCCCAACATATTTATCTGCCATGTTCGAACTCCTTGCGTGAAATCTCAAAGTAGCTGGTACTGAAAGATGAATCCACAGCATTGAACAGTTCACTTCACCATGATGTTGGTCTGCACCTGAGCGTGCCCGTGCAGGAGAGATACGACCAAGCCCTGAGGCAGGCCGGCAGCGGACTACTGACCAGCCCCACGGGTGGGGAATCTAATCTCGGCAATCCGATCTGCAATGTCGGCCAGCTTCTTTACTCCCTGGAAGCCAATGAACACACCGGCGGCTGTCGCAAGGTTCTGAGGTAGCCCGAAGTATTCGAGGACCGGGATCAGCCCAATGGTGATCAGTGTGCAGATCGCCGCCTCGAGCAGTGTCCTGACGACGAGTCCCCCCGCCGTAGATGATCCTGATGCCGGCCATTAGGGCAGAAAGACCAGCAGCATAAAGAGTTGGCGAATGCTGACTCAGCGATGCAAGCACGATGAGCCAGGTTTCTGGTTTGTCTGGCATGTTTGGCATCCGGATGTCCCTCCCTTTCGGGGAGCGAAGTATATCCGGCCCCAGCATCACTCCCAGCTCAGAGCGATGGGTGTGGTGGAGCCGAAAATGAGAAAGCCCCGAGCTAGTCGAGGCTTTTTTATTCCGCCTCCGCTTAAGTAAGCAGAGGCTTAATTGCTAGCTTTAACTGCCTGGGCCGTCGTAAGACGGGGCTGGCCGCGGCCTTTTTGGCTTGACCGGTTGCTGAGGCTTCTCGGGAGGTACTTGGTTCGGAGGGGTTACAGGCAGCTCCGGGCACTTTGGAAGTTTGAGGGCTTCGTCATTTGCCTCGTCGAAGGAATTGTGAGGACCACCTTTCTCATTTCCACTCTGGTCGTAAACATACCACTTACCGTCTTCTTTCTGGCTGATGGTGTAGCCGTTGGCATTTGACACTCAAATCTCCTCATTGGGTGAGGAACTACTAAACAACAAATCAGGGGAATACAAAAGCCCAACGAATGTTGAGGCCTTGAAAAGGTGCGTGATCTTTCCGAGCTGTCCGCCAAAGACCTTCCCAGCGTCGACGCCCCATTGCATCGATCTCGCTGATCCACTCTCAAGCCACCCTGCAAGCATGTGAGGTCAGGGTGCGCGGGCTGCCGGTGTTGATCCGTAGCACTGCACTTGCCGGCTTATCAGTGTCCAGGCCTTCCGTGAGGCTGCCCTGGCTACAGTGGACTCAAAAAGCTGGTGAGATATCGAAGTAGTAGTCCTTCCCTTCCTCGAAATGCTCGGCGCGATCGGCAGCCACGCTCACGACGTATTCGCCGCACGGGGTGTACTTGCCGTAGATTGAATCCTCTTCGGCTGGATTGGCCGACCACACCGCACCGAAGTGCAGGCGGGTCTCCGAGTCGGACCGAGCGCCAGGCTCTTCGCAAAATGGCGGACTCTCTATGAGCAAGCGCAATCCCAACAACGGTTTTGCCCGGGCTGAACGAAGCTGCCGGGCACTTCTGCGAACCAATCACGTCGCTGTGGTGAACATCGACCCCAGCGGCGCGCAGATCATGGCGAACTGGAAGAGCTGCCGACAGATCCGGAGTCTGGCGATCGCCAACGCGATTTTCGACTTCGCCTATCGCTGGACGATCTACATCAGCGCCATGTGTCGAGACGAGCGCGGCGTCGAGTACGTGAAGTCAGTGGAGATATCGCCGGAGGGAACCTACAAAGTGGCGCGCCTAACGGATGCCATCGAGCATTACTACCTGGAGCTGCGAAACAGCTGCAACCCGAATCACCTGGTTGCATCCGGATGGGTCGCCATCCCTGCAGAGGTTTCGCTCGAAGAGGCTCAGGCCGCCAAGCTGTTCTACGCCGCCGGCGCCTGGCATCAGGTGAAGGTCGCAGCATGAAACGAATCAACAACCAGGTGCGCCAGCGCCGACGACAGACATGGCTGGATCTACCGGCCCACGGAATTGAAGAGGCAGGCCATGGCCAAGAGCAACGCGGAACGGTCAGCGAAAGCCGCGGCAAAGAAGAAGAGTCGCGGCGAAGAGGAACTAAGGCTGCACTGCCTGCCTGGCACGCGCCAAGCCCTGGCTGAACTGATGGCCTGGAGCGGCATCGAGGAACAGGGCGAGGCCATCACGCTGATGATTCATCATCTTCATGCATTAGGGCCTCAAAAGTCCGCGCCTCTGCTGACCCCGCCGCGACACGAAATCACGATCAGCGAAAACGTGTCGCGCAAACTTGAGCTCGCCTACAACCGCGAAGCCCTGCGCATTTGTCACGACGAATACCCCCCCCCAACTGTCGCATCCAGTCATGGAGGGTGGCGCCTCGAGGTTAATGCCGACCGCTATCGTGGCAGGCGAAGAAAGTGCACTGCTACCAGCTGCCCTCATTTCGGTAAATTTGCGCGACCAACTCAAAGCTCCGCAGCAAATGCCTTTTCAGATATACGCGGTTTTTTCCGTAATAAACGGCGATGTCATCAGCGTAATCGCATCCCATTTCTTGATCATTGATAACAAAGGCCCGAGGCCCATACCCTGAAGCTACGCAGAAAGTAAATTTCCCCGCGTCAATCTTGTGTTCCCCACTCGTAACGTGACACGCAGCATTTCTACACGCTCTAACGAGATCAGTGACATCGGTCATGCTTTCAGTGACTTCCATGTCGTCATCGAAATTTATTCTTTGTCCATCTAGTTTGGCTTTCTGCAACAGGTCATTGAGATGGACCAACACAAGCGTTACCGCTGACTCGAACATTACTCCCGCGCTGCTGCCCGCGTTGAAAACTCCGGAGTTGAATACATCCGCACAACGCGTGACTGAGGACTGGATGTCGGCTGCCCTCATCCATGCTGCGAAGTTCTTCGTGTCTTCTGCCATCTGCTTCTCCTTGATCCGGCTCCATGCCGGTCACTCGTAATACCCCACCACAACCCAAATTGCCACTGTCGCATCCGGTCACGGAGGGCGGCGCCTAACCGATCAACGCCATGAATTCAGCAAAGCTGTTTGCCACCGTCTGCATGCTCCCGTCTGGGTCTACACCATCGAAGGTAACTATCGGCCAAGGAGCGGCCACCCGCAGGTTCAAAGCAAACAGCTGACCACCGCCATCGCCTCCAAAAACAAATAGACCAGGAGCAGTTTTCGCAAACATGCCTATTTGCTCAAAATCCGAGGCTGTTTCAGCTGGATCAAGACAAAAATTAAAGAGAGGGTCGGGAAGCGGGCCCTCCCCACCATTGCTGTATTCCAGCAACCGGTAGTACTCGGAGGGTAGTTCTCGGGGCGCTGCAGCACGAAGAGTGTCCAAAGCCTGATAGGCCTCCTTGGTCCGGCTCCATGCCGGGCCGAACACAAATACCCCACTTCAACGAACCAAACCAGTTTTGTGACGCACTTTCAACTACCCCACTGTCGCATCCGGCCACGGAGGGCGGCGCCCAACCGAGGTAACCGCAATGCCAATTGCAACAGATACCGTCGAGTTCCTTGAAGAACTGAACGGCGGCGCATCGCGATTCTGTTGAAAAAGTCGGTCTACCCAAACTGCCTGATCATTTACTCGTGAAAACGCCTTTTTCGCACGCTGCTACGTGAAATCCGAGTCCGGAAGCCTCTGCCAAAAGTAAAGATTTCAATCTCGGACGCGTACTTTTCGGATGCGCAAACCATGGTCGACTTTTTCAACACAATCTCGCCAATGCTGACACTCGGCACCTTCGATCCAAAATGAAAAATAGGTAACCCGTTCGATACAGCGGGTTACCCCTTCAACCGGATGGCTCGCCTATATTTGTTGCATCCGGCCGCGGAGGACTACTCCATCTTGATTGATGGTCGATCGGCGCAACTCTGGATCGTTTTCATTAAGGCACCGAAACTGCAACTCGGCATTGGTATAGCGACCGTAACCAGAATCCCTGAATGCATCTTTTACAGGCATCAGCTGCTTGTCTTTACTCTCACAAAAAGCATTGGCCTCTTGATATAGCTCAGCCTTTACAGCTCCTCCGCTAAAGGTCGTGAAGCTCCCCTCCTTCGCGATCATGTAGGTGTCTCGACCCATGGGCACGACTCCCAGGCCGGAGCAGCCGGCGATGAGTAAAGCAATCGTTGAAACCAGCAAAAGCCGCATCTGTTGCGCTCCATGCATAAGGGGATGGCGATCATAGAGCCATCACTCTGCCGCATCACCAAATTTCAAACCCATTTTCGCATCCGGTGACGGAGGGCGGCGCCAGATTGCTGAGTTGTGGCTACCAGGCACTGGGCGAGCGCCACGACTTCGAGGAATGGCAGGAGACGATGTCGACACTCCTGATCAATCTTGCTGCAGCGTCTGCCGATGAGTCCGCCCGCTTCGCCAGCATGTCGCGACACGTTTATGAGATCCCCGAAAACGTGTCGCGAAAGTTGGAGCTAGCCTACAACCGCGAAGCCCTGCGCATCTGTAACGACGAATAATCACTGCCCGCTGCCGCATCCGGTCACGGAGAGTGGGACCAATTAACGGTTGTTGTGTTTATCCATGACTTTTTTCACTACCCGTGCCTGTTTCGCATCCTGAATAGACTGGGAGATCGCATCATTTTCAAGATGCAGCTTCTCCAGCGACTCAGCTGTGAGAGAGTTTGTCTCGATCAGATTGAGGAGCCCCTGTTGGTAATGCACGTGGGCCGCCAATGGTGTGACAGCCACCGGTCCGGCAATTTTGTCTGCGTACTCAAAAGCCTCACTTCTATGGCGTATAGCGAAGTCCAAAACAGCTTTGGCGCGCTCTCTCTTGGCTTGGTAATGCGCTTGAATCCAAACCGTTACCACTGAGCCGCCTGCGCCGATCGCCGCACCTATCAGCCCTGCTACTGCAGAATCCACATCGCTCTCCTTGATCCGGCTCCATGCCGGTCACCCAAAATGGCAATATTTAGACCATTGCAGCAATAGCAACCGCTAATTGGGACCAGAAAGCCAGGTTTATGCCCTGTTTATCAAACCAAGTTCTGAGTTCTGAGCCTTCAATTGTTCCAGTCGATTTTTGACGGGTAATAGCATCTTGCACAAGTTCGACGGGGGGCTGTGCAGGTAGGTTTTTTAACACCTCAGCAAGATTTTGGGTTGTTGGCGATATGTGATTCAGTTCATTGATATGCCCATTACTACCGTTTTTTAAGTCGACTCCGGTATCGGCAACAATGGTGGCTTTTCCTACTGTAAATGTGCTGTTGTCGGATCGAATTCCAGTAGACATATTACCCCCGTAGCCGTGGCAGCGTTTGAATTTAATCCCTGACCCGCATGGGCAAGGACTATTTCTTCCTGTTTTTTTATTGGACGTCTGGCGCGTATCGAGAACCGTCTCGCCTACGAAAATATTGCCATGACTATCCTTCATGTCTATTCCGGTTTCGAAGCCGGAAGACTGGAAATCAATTGTGTTGTTATGACAATCCACCATCTTTAAACCCGCAACACCCGCCATACCTGCCGCCTTCGGTTTTTCCTACAAATACCCCACTTCAACGAATTACGCCAGCCGGCGAAACGTCTGGTCCTTTAGCGTTCTTTGTGGAGGATGGAAGAAATAGCAGAGATCACGATATCCACATGCTCCTTCTTCGATAGCCCGACTCTCGGCCATTTGTGTTGAGGATCAATGTTTACCGGTTGACCGGTTTCAAGACGCAGCCTTTCAACAAGTGAAGCCATTGAGTTTTCTGACTGCTCAGCTTTTGCGGCTAGATTTTTAACTTCGAACGCAATCTCTGCCAAATTTCCTGAAGCGAGGTTGCGAGAGTAAAGGGTGGCGAACCCTGTCGATCCTGTCCTGAATCGAACCCCATTTCCGCTATCCAGTGGCTGAGCCACTCCGAGCAATTCGGAAAGCTGCGCCTGTGCATCGCTGAATACACCCATTTACGAATCTCCTTTTCAAAAAATCACGTTGCAATACAACGCGAGGATAAGTCTATGTCCGCACAACAGAAGAAACACCCCTTCGATTTCAAAACTCAATATGGACTTGGCTTAAGCACTCAGGATGATGAAATCGTAGTCGATTTCTTCTGCGGAGGTGGCGGTGCCGGTATCGGACTAGAAATGGGCCTAGGTCGCGCGGTGAATATCGCCAAGAACCACAGCGCCAGCGCGATCAGCATGCACACTGTGAATCACCCGGGCGCAGTGCATTTCACGACCGACGTGTTCGATGGTGACCCGGACACCGAGTGTGACGGACAGGCCGTTGGCTGGTTCCACATGTCGCCGGACTGCACGCATCACAGCCAGGCCGCCGGTGGTCAGCCGCGCAAGCGTGAGATTCGAAATCTATCGTGGATCGGCCTGAAGTGGGCAGGAAAGAAAAAGCCCCGCGTCATCAGCCTGGAAAACGTGAAACAGACCCTTCAGTGGGGGCCGCTCATCGCCAAGCGCTGTAAGACCACCGGCCGCGTCGTGAAATTGGGCGGCGGTGTTGCTGCACCAGGCGAAGTGGTACCGGTCCACCAGCAGTTCCTGGTGCCTGACCCGAAACGCCGCGTGCAGACCTGGGCCGTTTTCGTTGCCGAGCTGCAGCACCTGGGCTACGTCGTTGAATGGCGAGTGCTGAGGGCCTGCGACTACGGCGCACCTACCAGCCGCGAACGTCTGTTCATGATTGCCCGCTGCGACGGTCAGCCGATAGTCTGGCCAGCACCCACTCACGCGAAGCACCCCGTGAAGGGCCAGCAGAAGTGGCGCACTGCCGCCGAGTGCATCGACTGGACGATCCCGAGCAAAAGCATCTTCGACCGGCCAAAACCGCTGGCACCTGCCACGCTGCGCCGGATCGCAAAGGGGATGAAGAAGTTCGTCATCGATGCCGCTGACCCGTTCATTGTGCCGATCGCAAACTGGTCCGGCGAAAGTGTGCTGTCAGCACATGACCCGTTGCGCACCGTGACCTCTTGGCCACGCGGCGGCTCGTTCGCCATGGCCAGCCCGATCATCGCGCCAGCAACGCATCAGGGTAGCGATCGCATCAACGACCCGGACGCCCCGCTGCCGACGGTAACCTGCGCCAATCGCGGCGAGCTGACGCTCATCAGCCCGGTGATGGTTGGTGTCGGTGGACGAGCAGGACAAACAGAACCTCGGCCAGGCAGCGAGCCTTTCTACACGATCACGACGAAGGCAGACACTGCGATCGCCGCGGCACACCTGGTAAAATTCCGATTTGCTGACGAAGGCAAGTCGCTCGACGAGCCGCTGCCAACCATCACCAGCGGCGGCAACTACCAGCGTCCGGCCGGGGCCGCACACGCGATGGGTATCTCGACGGTGTTCATGGCCCAGATGAACGGCGGCTTCAACACCACCGACGCCAAGAGCATCAGTGACCCGATGACCACTGTGACCAATACCGGCAGCCAGCAGCAGCTGGTGACCGCCAACCTGGTGCACATGCGCGGCAACTGTGATGCCCGCGACACCACCGATCCACTGCATACGATCAGTGCCGGAGGAACCCACCACGGAGTCGTCACAGCATTCATGGAACGCCAGTTCGGAGCCAGCGTTGGCCAAGCTATGAACGAACCCGCGCCAACCATCACCGCCGGTGGTGGCGGCAAGAGTTCGCTGGTCGAGTTCCAGCTTTCGCCAGAGGTTGAAGCCGGAGCCCTGCGCGTCGCGGCATTTTTGATCAGCTACTACGGCACCGAGAACGTGAGCGGCGCCGGCGAGCCAGCACCGACGATCACGACCAAGGATCGGCTGGGTCTGGTCACCGTCACGATAAAGGGCACGCCCTACGTTATCGTCGACATCTGCTTGCGAATGCTGCAACCAGCCGAGCTGTACAAGGCTCAGGGCTTCCCTGCCGACTACATCATCAGCCACGGCGCCGACGGCAAGCCATTCACCAAGACCCAGCAGGTGCACATGTGCGGGAACAGCGTTAGCCCGCCGCCAATGGCTGCTCTGGCCCAGGCCAATGACCCTTGGCGTGTCACTGATTGCGAAGCAGAAGCTGCCTGATTTACACAAACCACAGCTGCCACGACATCGTGTTGAGCCATGCGATTAGATGGCTCAGTTGCGTTATTACTTGGTCGACTAGCAGTTGCAAGAGCAAGTCTTCGAGTAATCGATACATCAGTGCCACCCCACCAATTTCTGGAAGCCGGGAACTCCGGCGATTGCTAATGCTACTCCGGCAAAGAAGCTTGAAAGGCAAGATGCGTAATTAGTTGTGGCAGACCGCTCGTCACTTCCCCCCCCTCCACCACCCGGGCATGACCCGGCATAGGACGCCCCATGCCCACAGAAAAAATCCGGCCCTAACTGTCTCACCTCGGGTGTATATCATTAGGCGCGATATGGAATATTAGATTTGTATATTGGTATGTGTCCCATGTCGCAAGATCTCAACAACGATTTCAAAGATCGCTCTGCTAATGACTGATCCGCAATGGGACCAATATGAATCGCAGATATACTTTCAGAGCCAATAGGAAGCTCAATGTACGGAACAAGATAATTCCCGCGAGACCTATGAAGCACTGAAGACTTCACATCTGCCCCTGAGACTATTAGTCGAACCTCGTGCTCTGCTTCAAAGTGCCTATTTTTGAACGCCGCTGCACCAATTCTTAACTTTGCAATAGCGGGATCATATTGATACTCACCATAACTTTCTTGATTCCAGTTGCGAAATTCACCAACAACCTCACCTATCAATTGTTTCGCCACTCTATTCTTCTTAACTTGCGTATAAACGCACTCAACCAATGAGTGCTCTATTTCGATAGATTTTCTAGAAAATTCTACGGCAAAATTCCCGTAGCCTCTCCATTGACTTAAAAGATTTGAAGCCCTACTGAAAGAGCAGGTAAATATAAAGCTATCCATATCTGCGCTGAGCGACCCAAGCACCCCCATTAAGAAACCTTTAGAAAAGTTTTCAGCGATATATGAACATTCTGAAAAATCGTATTTTTTAGATTGATTAAGAATGCACCGAACGCCCTCGACCATTTCCTCATAATCATTCAAAAACCCAATATTCGTCAGCCATAGCTTTTTATTTTTTATTATCGAGGCGATGGCGCCTATGTCGCTATAGTGAAAAAGAGACTCATCCTTGCAGCTCATAAAAAACCTTTATGGGAAATTATAATCTGGTACCGAATACTCAATTCAATCATACCCTCTTCCTTTATGTCTCTCTCAAACGTCAGCCGCTATAGCGGCAAGGAATCGTCATGCCTGAAGAAAGGTATCCGCTCGAGGTCGAAAGCGTCGGCTCTGACACCTACATCGTCATGAGCAAAGGCCATCACGACCTGACCGAGTTTATGACCGAGGCCGTGAAGCAGTACCCAGTTTGGTTCCTCGGCGGCGCCGAGCACGTCTGGTGCAAGACAACGCCGCGTCCGGGCGGCTCTTGGTATCACTTCGTCGAGCCCAGAACACGCGGCGCATGGCCGGCGACGTATTGCTGGGAGTACGCCGGCGATTACAAGGAGTGGATGAAAAAGGAGGTGGCGGCGTGATCGCCTTCGCCTGGTTCGCCTACGTGTACTGCTACAAGGGGCCGCGGTGATGACCTGTATTAGGTTTGGCGACGCCATTGTGTGCGTAAGTCCGTTCTATCGCCTGCCACTACGTGACGGCACTCATGTGTTCATGGAGTGGCATCACTACCTCGGCCCGACATTCTTCCGCGACCGCGACTGCAACAGAATCATTGAGCACTGGTACGACGATCCTCGGATGGTGGAGGCCTGTGAGTGGTTTACCGGGCGCGGAGAGAAAGCCTAACCCCTCTTCCACCTACCAGCCTGCCGGTGAACGGTCATCGACACCATTGCGACTCACACGGTATCCCATCGTTGTCTCCGTCCATTTCCATTCCTGGGCAATTTTGCAGAAAGTTTTTGGCCTCTGCGCACGAGGTCATCTGCGAGCAATATTTGCGCCCATCGCATTTGACTGGAGCCGAAACAGACTTCGGCGCAGTCACGACCGTAGAGGTTCTTTGGGTACTCGATAGCCGAGCCTCAGCCCAGGACTGTAATTCAGGGGAAAACTTCCAAGCCAACAGACCAACAACAAGCACTATCAAAATCAGTTTCATCTTGATCCATCCATGATGAGAGACCGTTTGCGTTCTCACGTTGCCTGCATTCCAGCGTAACCCACTAATCCACATACAGCCTGCCGGTGAACGGCGGGCGAGGACTGCGCGTGAATATTTACAGACATTCGTTCGCAGCTGTCTGCCCGTCGGACGGCGAATTGATCATCTACCGGCTGGAAGTTAGGTCTCCGGCGATGATCCGAGTCGAACACATCAAGGCCGCAACCGCGGTCTTCAAGAAAGGCTGGCACGAACAGATCGCCGACCGCCTGGCCGAGGACATCGGCGGCGATCAAACGATCATTGCCACGCATCAGGGCGTCGAGATTGAGACAGTGAGGCTCAGCGGATGATCGCTTATCACGGCACGCCAATTGGCGGCACGCGGCAAGACGGCGCCCGGTTCCTTGCTGGCCGGCATGCGCTTGTACCGTTCCCGCGCCAGGACGACATGGGCATTGTCGCCGATGTCTGCCAGTCGTTCGTCTTCGACAACGGCGCGTTTTCGGTCTGGAAGAAAGGCGGCACGCTGGATGTCGATGGGTACACCCGCTGGGTCGAACAGTGGCATCGACACCCGGGCTTTGACTGGGCGCTGATCCCCGATGTTATTGACGGAGATGAAATAGCGAACGATGCACTTCTGGCAGTCTGGCCGACGGAATTGCGCGGCGTGCCGGTCTGGCATCTGCACGAATCGCTTGAGCGCCTGACGCGCCTGGCTGACGACTGGCAGACGGTGGCTATCGGCAGTTCAGGTCAGTGGGCAAGCCCGGGAACGCCAGCATGGTGGAAACGGATTAGCTCAGCAATGGACGCAATATGCGACGACCAGGGCCGCCCCGCGTGTCGCCTGCACGGCCTACGAATGCTTGACCCAGCGATCTTCCAGCACTTGCCATTCGCCTCGGCTGACTCCACGAACGCCGCGGTGAATGGCGGCAGCATCAGCCGCTTCGGCATGTATGCCCCGCCCACCGCCGGCCAGCGCGCCAACGTCATCGCCGAACGCATCGAATCACACAACAGTTCGCCGATCTGGCAGCGAGAAACTCAGGCCGAGATGGCCATCTAATCCACCACCTTCTGTCGCCATACGCGGCATGGAGCATGCACATGGTCAGATACAAGACCGTAGAGCAGTTCTCTCGGGAGTCGGGCTATACCCCCGACGCCATCAGAACCAAAATCCGCGACGGCAAATGGCCGAAACATCTTGTTTGGCGGAAAGCGCCAGACGGCAGAATTTTAATAGACGTAGAGGGATATTACTCATGGGTCGAGATGGGGGAGGCGTCCGCGCCGCATCTGCAAGTAGTATCGAAATCACTTTCCAATACCAGGGCGTCAGGTGCCGTGAGCGCATCGCGCTCAAGCCCACCGCCGCTAACCTGAAAAAGGCCGAGCAGCACAAGACTGCGATTGAGTATTCGATCGCGAACGGGACTTTCGATTATGCCGCAACGTTCCCGAAGTCGAAGCGCGCCGACGCATTCAAGCGCACCGATGCCAGACAAACCATTGGGGATTACCTGACAGAATGGCTGGAGCGGAAAACTCCGACACTCAAATCAAGCACGGTCGCGTTCTACGAAACGACAATCCGCGCAACCCTCAAACCGATGTTCGGCGACCTGCCTCTTAATGAGCTGTCAAAAAAGATCATCAGAGAAAAGATGTCGACCTATAAGGTGGTCAACAAGACGCTGATGAATGTTCAGAGCTGCTTTCGCTCTGCACTTAACGACGCAGTTGAGGATGAAATTTTGGAGAGCAACCCGCTTTCTGGGTGGGCATACAAGAATCGTGAACAGCTAAAGGAGGAAGATGACGTTGACCCATTCAACCGCGAGGAGCAATTGGCGATATTAGCTGCAGCCAGGGGCGATACGTAGCCGCAATTGCAGTTCTCTTTCTGGACAGGTCTTCGACCCAGCGAACTGATCGCCTTGGAATGGGGGGATATCGACTGGATCGCGGGGGAGATAAGGATCGTCAGGGCCAAGACGCGGGCTGCGAAAGAGCCAGAGTCGACCAAGACGTTAGCAGGAAGGCGCACCGTGAAGTTACTGGCTCCGGCGCGAGAAGCGTTGCTCAAGCAGAAAGAGTTGACCTTCCTGGCTGGCGGCAGGGTGTTTCTCAATACAATCACCGGAGAGCCCTGGAAGCATGCCGGATACATTTACCGGGTCATCTGGATGCCGGCGATGAAGAAGTCAGGTGTTAGGTGGCGGCGACCCTATCAGAGTCGCCACACCTATGCCTCGATGATGCTATCTGCCGGCGAGAATCCAATGTGGGTAGCCAAGCAACTTGGCCACAAAGACTGGACCATGATCGCCAAGGTTTATGGTCGCTGGATGCCCTCCGCTGATGTCGGAGCCGGAGGGCGAGCCGAGGCACTTTTTGCCGGTAATGCCAGCGTTATGACAACATCTCCTCTAGACAGTGCGGTTTAAGTCGAAACGATCCAGGTTCATCACTTTGGTCCACGCAGCCACGAAGTCCTTGACGAACTTCTGCTGCGCATCGGCGCTGGCATAGACTTCGGCCAGCGCACGCAGCTGCGCGTTCGAACCGAAGACCAGGTCAACCCGGGTGCCCGTCCACTTCACCGCACCGGTTTTGCGGTCACGCCCTTCGAACGCCTGCTGGGCATCCGACACCGGCTTCCACTCCACGCCCATGTCCAGCAGGTTGGTGAAGAAGTCATTGGTCAGCGCTTCCGGCCGTTGGGTGAACACACCGTGTTTACTCTGGCCGACGTTGGTGTTCAACACCCGCAGGCCGCCCAGCAGTACCGTCATTTCCGGTGCGCTGAGCGTCAGCAGTTGTGCCTTGTCGATCAGCAAGGATTCGGCGGGCACGCGGTACTGGGTTTTCAGGTAGTTACGGAAGCCGTCGGCAATCGGTTCAAGGAAACCGAAAGACTCGACATCGGTCTGTTCCTGGCTGGCGTCCGTGCGACCCGGGCTGAACGGCACCGTCACACTGTGGCCGGCGTTTTTTGCCGCCTGTTCGACACCCGCGCCACCGGCGAGCACGATCAGGTCGGCCAGGGAGATTTTCTTGCCGCCGCTGTTGAACTCCTTCTGGATGCCTTCAAGTTTGGCCAGCACATTGGCCAGTTGCTCCGGCTGGTTGGCCGGCCAGGACTTCTGCGGCGCCAGACGTAGGCGCCCGCCGTTGGCACCGCCACGTTTGTCGGAGCCACGGAAGCTGGACGCGGCGGCCCACGCCGTCGATACCAGCTGCGAGACCGACAGGCCGGACGCCAGCACCTTGCTTTTCAGGCCCGCCACATCGCTGTCATTGACCAGCGGATGATCGACAGCAGGGATCGGGTCTTGCCACAGCAGTTCCTCGCCCGGCATTTCCGGGCCGAGGTAGCGCGAGAGCGGGCCCATGTCACGGTGAATGAGTTTGTACCAGGCGCGCGCGAAGGCATCGGCCAGTTGATCGGGGTTGGCCAGGAAGCGCCGCGCGATCGGTTCGTAGATCGGGTCGAAACGCAGGGCCAGGTCCGAGGTCAGCATGGTCGGATCACGACGTTTGGACGGATCAAAGGCATCCGGAATGATCCCGGCACCGGCACCGTTCTTCGGTTTCCACTGATGGGCGCCGGCCGGGCTCTTGGTCAGTTCCCAGTCGAAACCGAACAGGTTTTCCAGGTAGTTGTTGCTCCATTTGGTGGGCGTAGTGGTCCAGGTCACTTCCAGGCCGCTGGTGATGGCATCGGCCCCTTTGCCGGTGCCGAATGTGCTCTTCCAGCCCAGGCCTTGCAGCTCAAGGCCGGCGGCTTCCGGTTCCGCCCCGACGTTGTCGGCAGGCCCGGCGCCGTGGGTCTTGCCGAAGGCGTGGCCACCGGCGATCAACGCCACGGTTTCCTCGTCGTTCATCGCCATGCGGCCGAAGGTTTCGCGGATGTCCTTGGCCGAGGCGACCGGGTCCGGTTCGCCTTCCGGGCCTTCCGGGTTCACATAGATCAGGCCCATCTGCACCGCGGCGAGGGGGTTTTCCAGATTGCGGCCATTGTCGGTACGGCTGTCCTCGTTTCTTCCGGGCTCAGCCACCAAGGGCACATCGCCGGGTTTCTGCGCCGGTTTGTCTTCTTTTCCGTAACGCGTGTCACCGCCCAGCCATTTGCTTTCAGAACCCCAGTAAACGTCTTCGTCCGGTTCCCAGACATCCGCGCGTCCACCGGAAAAACCAAACGTCTTGAAGCCCATGGATTCCAGGGCGACGTTACCGGTGAGGACGATCAGGTCGGCCCAGGAGATCTTGTTGCCGTACTTTTGCTTGATCGGCCAGAGCAGCCGGCGGGCCTTGTCGAGGCTGACGTTGTCCGGCCAGCTGTTGAGCGGTGCAAAGCGTTGCTGGCCGGAACCGGCGCCGCCCCGGCCGTCACCGGTGCGATAGGTGCCTGCGGCGTGCCAGGACATGCGGATAAAGAGAGGCCCATAGTGACCGAAGTCCGCCGGCCACCAGTCCTGGGAGTCGGTCATCAGCGCAGTCAGGTCTTTTTTCAGCGCCTGGAAGTCAAGGCTCTTGAAGGCTTCGGCGTAGTTGAAGTCGCCCCCCAACGGGTCAGACTTGGGCGAGTGTTGACTCAGGATCTTCAGATTCAGTTGGTTCGGCCACCAGTCGCGGTTCGTCGTGCCACCGCCAGCGGCGTGATTGAACGGGCATTTCGATTCAGTTGACATGGCATCTCCTCTTGATTTTGTTTTCAGCTAACCATCCTTGAGCGTGGATCCGGATCACCGATTGATGAAATAGCTTTTCGGTATGGGATCCATAGCCTTAAGGCTATGACAGCCCCGCGATCAGTCGCTCCAGACCATCCATTAAAGTACCGGTCCGGGAAACTGTCGCTTCATCCAGGGGAGATAACTGACAAACAGTGCAAATCAGTCACGCGATGCAAGATCATCAACACCTGCCACAATGGATTAACACCATTTGCTACAAGGACGTTGGCAACTGGAAGGATTGTTTGCCGCGAGAGGTTTCGCCATGTACCTCAAAGCCATTGTCATCTGGGTATTGCTGGCGATCATCGTTGTCGCCGTGCTCGGTCGCCTGGTGCATAACGCCAAGGTCGCCGACCGGGCGCTCAAGATCGCCAAGCCGGATCATCAGCCTCACGGGCGAAAGAATGACAAGGCCCCATGACTGACCCGGGGCAAGAGGGGCGGCGACGATTCGGATCGCCGCGCGGCCTCAATCACTCGAGACTTTGCTCCAGGCAATAAAAAACCGGCCTTTCAGCCGGTTTTTTATTGTTCACTCAACAGCACTTGGGTCCGGCTTTACTGCCGTAACGGGCTTCCTGGCGCTCGCGGAAGAACGCCTCGTAGTCCATCAGCGGTTTGTCCGGGTGCTTGGTCTGCATGTGCTCGACGTAGTTGTCGTAGTCGGGCATGCCGACCATCAGGCGCGCGGCCTGACCGAGGTATTTGCCCAGGCGACTCAGGTCATTGAACATGCTGCCCTCCTCGCCTATGCATTCGGCAACGCCTGGAATGGCGCTTCTTTATCCGTACGCTCTTTGTTGCCCCAGGCGGCAATACCGACCTTGAGCGCGAAGAACAGGATGCTGAACACCACGAACAGGAACAGCGCGGTCAGCGTGGCGTTGGTGTAGGCGTTGAAGATCACGTGCTGCATCTGCTCGATGCTCTTGGCCGGGGCCAGTACCTGACCATTGGCCAGGGCATCGCTGTATTTCTTCGCCAGGGCGAGGAAGCCGATCGCCGGGTTGGCATCGAACAGTTTGATGAAGCCGGCGGTGGTGGTGCAGATCAGCAACCACACAGCCGGCAGCAAGGTGACCCAGGCATAACGCTGGCGCTTCATCTTGATCAGCACCACGGTGCCGAGCATCAGCGCGATACCGGCCAGCATCTGGTTGGAGATACCGAACAACGGCCACAAGGTGTTGATGCCACCCAGCGGATCGATCACGCCCTGGTACAGCAGATACCCCCACATGGCCACGCAACCGGCGGTGGCGATCAGGTTGGCGGTCCAGGATTCGGTGCGGCGCAGGGCCGGCACGAACGAACCGAGCAGATCCTGAAGCATGAAGCGCCCGGCCCGGGTGCCGGCGTCGACTGCGGTCAGGATGAACAGCGCTTCGAACAGGATCGCGAAGTGGTACCAGAACGCCATGGTGTTCTCGCCCGGCAACAGCTGGTGCAGGATCTGCGCGATCCCCACCGCCAGGGTCGGCGCACCACCGGCACGGGCCAGGATGGTGGTTTCACCAATGTCATGGGCCACCGCTTGCAGGGCTTCCGGCGTGATCGCAAAGCCCCAGCTGCTGACAGTTTGCGCAACGGCCACTGCATCGGCGCCGACCACGGCCGCCGGGCTGTTCATGGCGAAGTACACGCCCGGATCGATTACCGACGCCGCGACCATGGCCATGATCGCCACGAAGGATTCCATCAGCATGCCGCCGTAACCGATGTAACGGGCATGCCCCTCATTGGCGAGCAACTTCGGCGTGGTGCCCGAAGCGATCAGCGCATGGAAACCCGAGACCGCGCCACAGGCGATGGTGATGAACAGGAACGGGAACAGGCCGCCCTTCCAGACCGGGCCAGTGCCGTCGATGAACTGGGTCAGGGCCGGCATTTTCAGCTCGGGCATGGTCACCAGGATGCCGATGGCCAGGGCCACGATGGTGCCGATTTTCAGGAAGGTCGACAGGTAGTCACGGGGTGCCAGGATCAGCCACACCGGCAACACCGCGGCAACGAAACCGTAGCCGATCAGCATCCAGGTGATCTGGATACCGGTGAAGGTAAAGGCCTTGGCCCACACCGGATCCGCGGCAATCTGCCCGCCGAGCCAGATCGAACCGAGCAGCAACAGCACGCCGATCACCGAGATCTCACCGATGCGGCCCGGGCGGATGTAGCGCATGTAGATGCCCATGAACATCGCGATCGGGATGGTCGCCATCACCGTGAAGATCCCCCAAGGGCTCTCGGCCAGGGCCTTGACCACGATCAGCGCCAGCACCGCGAGGATGATGATCATGATCAGGAAGCAACCGAACAGCGCGATGGTGCCGGGGATGCGGCCCATTTCTTCACGGACCATGTCGCCCAGGGAGCGGCCGTTGCGGCGGGTGGACATGAACAGGACCATGAAGTCCTGCACGGCACCGGCCAGCACCACGCCGGCGATCAGCCACAGGGTGCCGGGCAGGTAGCCCATCTGCGCCGCCAGTACCGGACCGACCAGCGGACCGGCACCGGCAATGGCCGCGAAGTGGTGACCGAACAGCACGTGTTTGTTGGTCGGAACATAGTCCAGACCATCGTTATTGAGCACAGCCGGCGTGGCCCGAGTGGGGTCGAGCTGCATCACTTTGTTGGCGATGAACAGGCTGTAGTAGCGGTAGGCAACGAGGTAGATGGCGACGGCTGCGACTACGATCCACAGGGCGTTGATCGCTTCGCCGCGGCGCAGGGCCACGACACTCAGCGCAATCGCTCCCAGGACAGCCACGGCAAACCAGGCGAGGTGTTTAGCCAGACGGGGCATAGCGTGTCTCCTGCCGACAGCCAGTGACTGCGGCGGTAATTTTTATAATTGTGTCCGCGGTGCGGAGCTGGCCCAATATCTGCGCATGCCGTCCACAAATAAATCCGCGTTACTACGTACGTGGCGTCTACGTAGTTCTACGTAGACGCCATAGATCCCCTGTGGGAGCGGGCTTGCCCGCGATGGCGGCCTGACGGTCGACATAGATGTTGAATGTTATGGCCTCATCGCGGGCAAGCCCGCTCCCACAGGTTCAATATTCCAACTGAATGACCTCACCCGCCAATGGTCATTGCGTCCAACAATGCTGTGTATCTTTGGCATATGATCCCCAGCCTTCGCGCGGGCAGGAGTCAACATGCAGCTCAAACACAAGATCGTCGCCCTCGGGATTCTGCCGCTGGTGCTGGCCATTGCCGTCATCTGCGCGCTGGTGATTTCCCTCAACCGCCAATTGGGCGATCAACAGGCGCAACTGATCGAAGACAGCATTCTGGCGAGCAAACGCGCGGAACTGAAAAACTACGTGGAAATGGCCCAGAGCCTGATCGCCCCGCTGTACGACGACGGCCATGGCGACGCCCGTGCCCAGCAGCAAGTGCTGGAGGAACTGCGCAAGCTCAGCTTCGGCATCAACGGCTACTTCTTCGTCTACGACCACGAAGGCCGCAGCCTGATGCATGCGCGCCAGTCGGACCTGGTGGGCCAGTACCTGTGGGACATGAAGGATCCCCATGGCCTGCCGGTGATTCAGGAGTTGCTCAAAAGCGCGCAATCGGGTGAAGGCTTTCAACGCTATGCCTGGAACAAGCCCTCCTCCGGCCAGGTGACCGACAAGCTCGCCTACGTGGTGATGCTCGACCGCTGGGGCTGGATGCTCGGCACCGGCATCTACCTCGAAGACGTCGAGCGCGCCACCCAGCAGGCCCGTGCCGAAGTGGCCATGGGCATCCGCAAGACCATGATGGCGATTGCCGTGGTCGCACTGGTCGCGGTGCTGTTTGTCTTCGCCACGGGCATGACCCTCAACGTCAGCGAGCATCGCCTGGCGGACAAGAAACTGCAGCGCCTGACCCAGCGCATCGTCAGCCTGCAGGAAGAGGAGCGATCCCGGGTGTCCCGCGAGTTGCACGACGGCGTCAGCCAGGTGTTGGTCTCGATCAAGTTCCAGTTCGAACTGGCCAGCCATCTGCTGGAAAGCGGACAAGCCCAGGACAAGGGCCTGAACACCCTGAAGGACGCCACCGAACGCCTGGGCGATGCCATCGGTGAAGTCCGCAGCCTCTCCCATGACCTGCGCTCATCCTTGCTCGACACCCTCGGCCTGCCGGCGGCCATCGGTCAATTGGCCGCGGAATTCGAGCAGCGCAGCGGGCTGACCGTGACCTACAACGAAAATGAATTCGACTGCCAACTGGTCGACGGCGCGGCGGTGTCGCTGTTTCGCATCGTCCAGGAAGGCCTGACCAATATCGAACGCCACGCCCAGGCGAAGCACGTGTCCATTACACTGCGCGGCTGCGACGAGTCCGTGCGGCTGACGCTGGTCGATGACGGCATCGGTTTCAATGTCGCCCAGGTCGAACGTCGTCATGCCGGCATTGGCTTGCGTAACATCCGCGAGCGCGTCGAACATTATGGCGGGCGCTTCGATTTGATCTCGATGCCGGGCAGAAGTGAGCTGGACGTACGACTGCCGATGAAACCCGGCGCAAAACGCTGAGCCGGCCCCACCACTACAAGAGTGAATAGCTGCGATGAACCTGCCCTCCCCGATCCGCATCGCCCTGGTCGACGATCACTCCCTGGTGCGTGACGGCATCAAGGCGCTGCTGGCCGTGATGTCGCCCCTGGAAATGGTCGGCGAAGCGGAAAACGGCGCCGACGCCATCGACATGGTCGGGCGCTGCCAGCCGGACCTGCTGCTGGTCGACATCAGCCTGCCGGACATGAACGGCCTGGAACTGACCCGCGTGCTGCGCAGCCAGTACCCGTCGCTCAAGGTGCTGGTGCTGAGCATGTACGACAATTACGAATACGTCAGTGAATCGGTGCGCTCCGGCGCCAGCGGCTACGTGCTGAAAAACGCCCCGTCACGGGAAATCATCGCCGCCATCGAAGCCATCACCAGCGGCGGGACCTTCTACAGCGCCGACATCGCCCAACGACTGATCGCCGACAGGAACACCGACAACGAACTGACCCCGAGGGAAAGCCAGGTGCTGTCGAAGATGGCGCAAGGGCTGAACAACAAGGAAATGGCCCGGGAGCTGGACATCAGCGTGCGCACGGTGGAGACACACCGCCTGAGCATCCGGCGCAAGCTCAACATCGACAAACCGGCGGCGCTGGTCAAATACGCCATCGATCATGGCCTCATTTCCCGCTAACCCCCCGCCCACTGTGGCCACTGCAAAAACCTGTGGGAGCGGGCTTGCCCGCTCCCACAAGGGGGCACCGAATCATCCATTGACTGCATCAATAGTCACCATCAACTCAATGAAGTTCTCATAAAAAATCCACGGCGTAACATCTGCTCCATACCAACCCATAAGCACCCCGGAGCACACGATCATGAAACGCCAGACCCTCCTCAGCATCGCTTTCTCGGTTTTCGCAGTTAACGCTTTCGCCGCAACTTCTGCTCAACCTGTGGTCGCTGAAGGCGGCTCGGATCGTCTGATCGAAAACCGCGTCGCCGCCGATGGCTCCGACAAGTTGATGGAGAACCGCGTTGCTGAAGGTGGTTCCGACAAACTGCTGCAGAACCGCGTCGCTGAAGGTGGCTCCGACAAACTGCTGCAGAACCGCGTTGCTGAAGGTGGCTCCGACAAACTGCTGCAGAACCGCGTCGCTGAAGGTGGCTCCGACAAACTGCTGCAGAACCGCGTTGCTGAAGGTGGTTCGGATCGTCTGATCCAGAATCGTGCGGCATAACTAATCGCCGCACCACAACGCCCAACAAAAAACCCGGCCTGATCAGCCGGGTTTTTTCATGTTGTTTTGAAGGCTTTCACTGGCTTGGAGGTCACTTCATTTTCTGCGTGGGCACGTTCCCTTGTGGGAGCTGGCCTGCCAGCGATGGTCGTTAACGATAACGCGTGTGAACCGGATAAACGCGGTGCACTGGAGTCCATCGCCAGCAGGCTGGCTCCTACAGTTTCCGCGTGGGCATGGCCCCTTGTAGGAGCCAGCTTGCTGGCGATGGTCGTTAACGATAACGCGGGCGAACTGGATAAACGCGGTGCACTGGAGTCCATCGCCAGCAGGCTGGCTCCTACAGTTTCCGCGTGGGCACGTTCCCTTGTGGGAGCTGGCTTGCCAGCGATGGTCGTTAACGATAACGCGGGTGAACTGGATGAACGCGGCGCATTGGAGTCCATCGCCAGCAAGCTGGCTCCTACAATTTCCCGGTGGGCATGGCCCCTTGTGGGAGCTGGCTTGCCAGCGATGGTCGTTAACGATAACGCGGGTGAACTGGATGAACGCGGCGCATTGGAGTCCATCGCCAGCAGGCTGGCTCCTACAGTTTCCGCGTGGGCACGGCCCCTTGTGAAACCACCCGCACAAAGAACAAAAAGGAATTAACAAATAAAAATTAAGTATTTATCGTTATAAAAGTAGAAGCGTACTCTCCAGTCATCCCGTCATTCATCACCACAGTGAAGTGCCCCATGAATCCGACTGACAACCTCATCGATTTCGCCAGCTACCGCAAACGCAAACAAGCTCAGCAACGGGCACGGGCCATGTGGGAGATGTACGCACGCAACGCCGGATTTCAGGCATTCCAGTGGGTTCAGGCGTCTCGGTCTACCGAGACACGTCAGGCGTGAACGCGCACGAACCCTCGCGCTTTCTGATAAGCGCGGGCGAGCCTGTGCTGGACCTGAACAATCCGGATGCCCCTGAAGAGGACCCGATCTGCGAACGGGTAGCTCAAAACCTGCTGCGCCTGCGGGGCAAGCGCCATCTGTCCCTCGATGCCCTGGCCCGACAGTGCGGCGTGAGCCGTGCCATGCTGGCGCAAATCGAATCGGGGCGCAGTGTGCCGTCCATCAAGGTGCTGTGCAAAATCGCCAAAGGCTTGAAGGTATCGGTGGCTGCGTTTCTGGAGCATCGGGCCTTCGAAGGTGTGGCCGTGCTGTCGGCGAGCCAGAGCAAACGCCTGGTCAGTGCCAACGGCGCTTTTGTCAGCCGCGCTCTGTTCCCCTTTGACGTGGCGCGCCAATCGGAATTCTACGAGCTGCGCCTGAGCCCGTTGGGAGAGGACCATTCGCAGGGCCATGGCCCAGGCGTCCAGGAAAACCTGGTGGTGGCGCAGGGTGTGCTGGAAATCAGCGTCAACGACGAGCGTTACCTGCTGTCCACGGGGGATTCGATCCTGTTTTATGCCGACCAGCCCCACCGCTATCGCAACCCCGCCGACAGTGAAGCGGTGGCTTATCTTGTGGTGACCTACCCGGAACGCCTGGACTGAAACGACCTTGTAGGAGCGAGCCTGCTCGCGATGGGCTCAAGGCTGACGCGTTTTTTCAGAAAACCCGCGTCATCGTTGACGTCCATCGCGAGCAAGCTCGCTCCTACAGTTACAGGTACAGTGCAGGGATCAGCAGGTGCAGCACATCAGCGGCATGCCGTTGCAGCTCATCATCATCGGCATGCTGCAGTCGTTCATCATTTTCATCATCAGCTCGCAGCAGTTTTTCAACATGTCCATGTTCATGCCGGCCATCGGCATGATTTTGCACATCATGCCGTCAGCCATCATGGTGCATTCCATCACGCACTTCATCGACGGCATCGGCATGCCCATCATCGGCATTGGCATCATCATGTTCATCATCGGCATGGCCATGCTCGCCCGGGACATGCACATCATGCTCATGTTGCCGCAGTGCATCATCATCGGCATGCCGCAGTTCATCATCATCTGCATCATTTCAGCGCTGTTCTTGAACATGGCCATGTCCATGCCAGCGGCCGGCATCATCTTGCACATCATCCCGTCGTCCATCATGTCGCAGGACATGGTCGCCATCATCATCGGCATGCCCATCATCGGCATCATTGGCATGGTGGCGTTCATCGGCATTTGCATCTGCATGGCATTCATCATGGTGTTGCTCCCTGAAGGACTGGATAGTTGGGCGAAGCTGATGGAGGCCGATTCTAGGGAATCGGCCGAGCGCAACAAGCTGGCGATCGAACAGCCAAAGTCGATGTCAGGGCAGGCTTAACGAGGCAGGCAGGACGATTGTTTCTGCTGTGACAAACAATCGGATTCGATCACAGACAAGATGAAAACCATGACGCTGATTATTCGGTTATGGATATGCAGATTGCATCTATATAAATAGCGGAAAGAAATAATCGTTCTAACCGGTGCCACAATCTTCCCCTCCAGGTGCACCGACACGCCGCTTCACCGCTGATCCCCTTCTTTACGCTGCCTTTCTCTCTCGATGTTGGGCCTGTGCCCGAAGCAACCCCGTGCCTGCCGTTTGTCCGCTGCGACCGGTGGCGCACACTTTTGCACGCCATCCAGCCAGAAACTCCGTTCGGGGACTTGTGCTATCGGTATTATGGTATACCATCAGACGCACAGACACCCAAAACCTCCACGGAGCAGCTCATGAGTTTCGAAATCCGCAAGATCGTCAGCTATGTCGAAGAAACCTTTATTGAAGGCGGCAAAGCCACCGATAAGCCCGTGACCATGGTCGGTCTGGCCGTGGTGATGAAAAACCCCTGGTTGGGCAACGGTTTCGTCGAAGACCTGAAACCACAGATCCGCGCCAATTGCTCCGACCTCGGCGCACTGATGGTTGAGCGTCTGGTGGGCATCATTGGCGGCGCTGAAAAAATCGAGGCTTACGGCAAGGCTGCGGTGGTCGGTGCCGATGGCGAAATCGAGCACGCTTCGGCGGTGATCCACACCCTGCGCTTCGGCAACCACTACCGCGAAGCGGTCAAGGCCAAGAGCTACCTGAGCTTCACCAACAAGCGCGGCGGCCCGGGCACTTCGATCCAGATCCCGATGATGCACAAGGACGACGAAGGCCTGCGTTCGCACTACATCACCCTGGAAATGCAGATCGAAGACGCCCCGCGTGCCGACGAAATCGTCGTGGTCCTGGGTTGCGCCGACGGCGGCCGCCTGCACCCGCGCATCGGCAACCGCTACATCGACCTGGAAGAACTGGCCGCCGAAAAAGCCCAGTAACCGGCCAGCAGAACGACAACAAGAAGGCATTGCAGGAGCGCTCCATGATTCGGCTCACCGCTGAACTCACCCCGGCTGGCACCAGTTACCTGGCGACCGGCCAAGGCCAGCCCGTGGTCTTGATCCACGGCGTGGGCCTGAACAAAGAAATGTGGGGCGGCCAGATCGTTGGCCTGGCCACGAAGTACCGCGTCATCGCCTACGACATGCTCGGCCATGGCGCCAGTCCGCGGCCAGAGAGTGGCACACCGCTGCTCGGCTATGCCGACCAGTTGCTGGAGCTGCTCGACCACCTGCAATTGCCCAAGGCAACGGTGATCGGCTTTTCCATGGGCGGGCTGGTGGCGCGGGCGTTTGCCCTGCACTACGCGCAACGCCTGGAAGGCCTGGTGGTGCTCAACAGTGTCTTCAACCGCAGCGCCGAACAGCGCGCGGGGGTCATCGCCCGTACCAGCCAGGCTGCCGAACACGGGCCGGACGCCAATGCCGAAGCGGCGCTGTCGCGCTGGTTCAGCCGCGAATACCAGGCCGCGAACCCGGCGCAGATCGCCGCGATCCGCCAGACCCTGGCCGGCAATGACCCGCAGGGTTACCTGACCACCTATGAACTGTTCGCCACCCAGGACATGTACCGCGCCGACGACCTGGGCAGCATCCGGGTGCCGACGCTGATCGCCACCGGCGAGCTGGACCCCGGTTCGACCCCGGAAATGGCCCGGCAACTGGCCGAACGCATTCCCGGCGCGACCGTTGCCGTGCTCGCCGAGCAACGGCATATGATGCCCGTAGAATCGCCGCGCCTGGTCAACCAGCTGTTGCTGGAGTTTCTGCAGGCCGCGCACTCCCAACAAAACCAGATCAAGGGGATCGTTGCATGACACTCGCACGCTTCCAGATGTGCATCGGCGGTGAATGGGTCGATGCCCTGTCCGGCAAGACCTTCGAAAGCCTCAACCCGGCGCTGGCCGAGCCTTGGGCCGAATTGCCCGATGCCGACGAAGCCGATGTCGAGCGCGCCGTACAAGCCGCGCAAACCGCTTTCGACAGCCCAGCCTGGCGCGGCTTGACCGCCACCGCACGCGGCAAATTGCTGCGACGCCTGGGCGACCTGATCGCCGAAAACAAGGAACAACTGGCGCAGCTGGAAAGCCGCGACAACGGCAAGCTGATCCGCGAGACCCGTGGTCAGGTCGGTTATCTGCCGGAGTTCTTCCACTACACCGCAGGCCTGGCCGACAAGCTCGAAGGCGGCACCCTGCCGCTGGACAAGCCGGACCTGTTTGCCTACACAGTGCACGAAGCCATGGGTGTGGTTGCCGCGATCATCCCGTGGAACAGCCCGCTGTACCTGACCGCGATCAAACTCGCTCCGGCCCTCGCCGCGGGCAACACCATCGTGATCAAGCCGTCGGAGCACGCCTCGGCGACCATCCTCGAACTGGCGCGCCTGGCCCTGGAAGCCGGGATTCCGCCGGGGGTGGTCAACGTCGTCACCGGTTATGGCCCGAGCACCGGTGCCGCCCTCACCCGCCATCCGCTGGTGCGCAAGATCGCCTTCACCGGCGGCGCGGCCACGGCGCGGCATGTAGTGCGCAGCAGCGCGGAGAACTTCGCCAAGCTGTCGCTGGAACTGGGCGGCAAATCGCCGAACATCATCTTCGCCGACGCCGACCTCGACAGCGCGATCAACGGCGCCATCGCCGGGATCTACGCCGCCTCCGGGCAGAGCTGTGTCTCCGGTTCGCGCCTGCTGGTGCAGGATGAAATCTACGACGAGTTCGTCGGTCGTCTGGTGGAGCGCGCCCAGCGCATTCGCATCGGCAACCCCCAGGAAGACAGCAGCGAAATGGGCCCGATGGCCACCGCGCAGCAACTGGCGGTGGTCGAAGGCCTGGTGGCCGATGCCATTGCCGAAGGTGCGCGCCTGCGCCTGGGCGGCAAGCGTGCGCAGAATCTGGGCGACGGCTGGTTCTACGAACCGACGCTGTTCGAGTGCGACCGCAACTCGATGAAGATCATGCAGGAAGAAGTCTTTGGCCCGGTGGCTTCGGTCATCCGTTTCAAGGACGAAGCCGAAGCCCTGGCGATCGCCAACGACTCGCAGTTCGGCCTCGCCGCCGGCATCTGGACCCGCGACCTGGGCCGTGCCCACCGCCTTGCCCGGGACGTGCGCTCCGGGATCATCTGGGTCAACACCTACCGCGCGGTCTCGGCCATGGCGCCGATCGGCGGTTTCAAGAACAGCGGCTATGGACGCGAAAGCGGCATCGATTCGGTGCTGGCCTACACCGAGCTGAAAACGGTGTGGATCAACCTGTCCCAGGCACCGATGCCTGATCCCTTCGTGATGCGCTAGGAGTCCTGGAAAATGATCGAACCCGGCATTTACAAAGACGTGATGAGCTCGTTCCCGTCGGGGGTCACGGTGGTCACCACCCTGGACCCGGACGGCGGCATCGTCGGCATCACCGCCAGCGCCTTCAGTGCGTTGTCGATCGACCCGGCACTGGTGCTGTTCTGCCCCAACTACGGCTCCGACACCTACCCGGTGCTGCGCGACAGCAAGCAGTTCGCGATCCATTTGCTGTCCGCCGAGCAGACCGCCGAAGCCTATGCCTTCGCCGGCAAAGGCAAGGACAAGGCCAAAGGCATCGAGTGGCACCTGAGCGAACGGGGCAACCCGATCCTGGCCAAGGCCACAGCGATCATCGAGTGCGAACTATGGCGCGAATACGACGGCGGTGATCACGCGATCATCGTCGGCGCGGTGAAGAACCTGATCCTGCCCGAGCAACCGGTGACACCGATGATCTACCACAAAGGCAAGCTGGGCCCGCTGCCGGCCCTGGCCTAACACAGACCCTGTAGGAGCGAGCCTGCTCGCGATGGTCGTGAACGATAACGCGTGCTGCCTGACAGCCCTTGGCGTTCTCGGGTTTTTCGCGAGCAAGCTCGCTCCTACAGGTAACCCTCTTTTCTTTCAGGAGCCGGCATGAGCCCAGCAGCCTCGCAATTGTTCCGTCAGCAGGCCTACATCAACGGCCAATGGCTGGACGCGCCGCATGGCGCCTGTCAGGACATCTTCAACCCGGCCACCGGCGAGTTGATCGGCCAGGTGCCGAACCTCGGCGCCGACCACGCACGTCAGGCCATCGACGCTGCCAACAAGGCCTGGCCGGCCTGGCGCGCGCTGACCGCCAAGGAGCGCAGCAATACGCTCAAGCGCTGGCATGCCCTGATGCTGGAAAATGCCGACGCCCTGGCACACATTCTCACCCTCGAACAAGGCAAGCCACTGGCCGAAGCCAAGGGTGAAATTCTCTACGCCGCGAGCTTCATCGAGTGGTTCGCCGAGGAAGCCAAGCGCATCTACGGCGACACCATTCCCAGCCACAAGGGCGATGCGCGCATCGTGGTCAGCAAGGAGCCGATTGGTGTGGTCGCGGCCATCACGCCGTGGAATTTCCCGGCGGCGATGATCACCCGCAAGGCCGGCCCGGCGCTGGCCGCCGGCTGCCCGTGCATCGTCAAGCCGGCTCCGGAAACACCCTTCTCGGCACTGGCCATGGCTGCACTGGCGGAACAGGCCGGCATTCCAGCGGGTATTTTCAACGTGATCACCGGCGACGCCATCGCCATCGGTGGCGAGCTGACCGCCAGTGCGCAGGTGCGCAAATTGTCGTTCACCGGCTCCACCGCCATCGGCAAACTGCTGATGGCCCAGTGCGCGCCGACGCTGAAAAAAGTCTCGCTGGAGCTGGGCGGCAACGCGCCATTCATTGTCTTCGACGACGCCGATCTGGAGCGCGCAGTCGAGGGTGCGCTGATCGCCAAATTCCGCAACGCCGGGCAGACCTGCGTCTGCGTCAATCGCTTCCTGGTGCAGGCCGGCATCCACGATGCCTTTGTCGCACGCCTTGCCGAGCGGGTTTCGCAGCTCAAGGTCGGCAGCGGTTTCGAAGAAGGCGTCACCCAGGGCCCGCTGATCAACGAGCGTGCCGTGGCCAAGGTCGAAGAGCACGTGCAAGACGCCCTGGCCCAGGGTGCACGACTGCTGTGCGGCGGCGAGCGTCATGCGCTGGGCAACGGTTTCTTCCAGCCGACCGTGGTCACAGGCGTCACCCCACAGATGAAAGTCGCCCGCGATGAAACCTTCGGTCCGCTGGCCGCGGTGTTCCGTTTCGACACCGAGGCCCAGGCCATCGAGATGGCCAACGACACCGAATTCGGCCTCGCCGCCTACTGCTACACCCGCGACCTGGGCCGCGCCTGGCGCATGAGCGAGGCGCTGGAGTACGGCATGGTCGGGATCAACGAAGGGCTGATTTCCACCGAAGTCGCCCCCTTCGGCGGCATCAAGTCCTCGGGGCTGGGCCGTGAAGGCTCCAAGTACGGCATCGAGGATTATCTGGAACTCAAATACACCTTGATGGGCGGCCTTTGAGCCCACGGGAGCGACGCAAATGAACAACGAAAAATACGAAAAAGGCCTGAAGATCCGCACCCAGGTGCTGGGCGAAGCCTACGTCAATCGCTCCATCGAGAACGCCGACGACTTCACCCGCCCCTTGCAGGAGATGGTCACCGAGTATTGCTGGGGTCATGTCTGGGGCCGTGAGGGGTTGTCCCTCAAGGAACGCAGCATGATCAACCTGGCGATGATCTCGGCCCTCAACCGGCCCCATGAACTCAAGCTGCATGTGCGCGGCGCCTTGCGTAACGGCCTGAGTCGTGAGCAAATACGCGAAATATTGCTTCAGGTCGGCATTTATTGCGGTGTCCCCGCTGCCGTAGACAGTTTCCGGCTCGCCCGTGAAGCCTTCGCCGAAGCCGATGCCGAGGCCTCCAGTTAACCCTTGGCTGTTTGATCCGACCGAGCACAGGGATTCCCGTAATCGAAGTGCTCTTTTTGCATGGACAGCCACAATCAGAGCGGACCCCATGAAACGCCTGCCACTCGACGACAGCTTCAAGGTCAATCGCAACCCCGTCACCCTGCGCGAAATCGTGCTGGATAAACTGCGAAGCGCCATCATGAACTTCCAGCTCCTGCCGGGAGACCGTCTGGTCGAACGCGATCTGTGCGATCGCCTGGGCGTCAGCCGTACTTCCGTGCGCGAAGCCTTGCGTCACCTGGAATCCGAAGGCCTGGTGGAATTCGCCGATGCCAAGGGCCCGCGTGTCGCGATCATTACCCTGGCCGACGCCGTGGACATCTACGAGCTGCGCTGCGTGCTCGAAGGGCTGATCGTGCAACTGTTCACCCTGCGCGCCAAGGCCAAGGACATCAAGGCCCTGGAAAAAGCCCTCGAAGAAAACCGCAAGGCGCTCAAGGACGGCGAACTGCAACAGGTCATCGATTCGGTGCAGGGTTTCTACGACGTGCTGCTCGAAGGCTCGGGCAACCATGTCGCGGCCACCCAGCTGCGCCAGTTGCAGGCACGCATCAGCTACCTGCGCGCGACCTCGGTGTCCCAGGAGAACCGTCGCGGCGCCAGCAACCAGGAAATGGAACGCATGGTCGAGGCGATCAAGGGCGGCGATCCACTGGCCGCTCACCAGGCTTGCGTCGACCACGTGCGCGCGGCCGCTGCCGTGGCCCTGGACTACCTCAAGCGCAAGCAGGAAGAAACCGGCGACGTCCCGGCGATCACCCTGCCCATCGCGCTCAAAGAACCGCGCATAGGTCGCTGAGATGTTCAGCCCGAGCTTTTGCCCCAAGTGCGGCAGCGCTGATCTCGCTCAGCAGCTGCCGCCGGGCGATACGCACGAGCGCCTGATGTGCCGCGGTTGCGGCTACATCCATTACATCAATCCGAAAATCATCGCCGGCTGCATCATCGAGCAGGACGGCAAGTACCTGCTGTGCCAGCGCGCCATCCCGCCGCGCCCCGGCACCTGGACCCTGCCCGCGGGTTTCATGGAAAGCGGCGAGACCACCGAACAGGCGGCCTTGCGCGAAGTCTGGGAAGAAAGTGGCGTGCGTGCGGAAATCGTCTCGCCCTACTCGATTTTCAGCGTGCCCAAGATCAGCGAGGTGTACATCATCTTCCGCGCCATCGCGCTGGAGATCACCGGGCAGTATGGGCCGGAAACCCTCGACTACAAGTTCTTCGCGCCTGAGGAGATTCCCTGGGACAGCATCTACTATCCGGCGATCCGGCAGATTCTCGAGCGTTATATCGAGGAGCGGCAGGCCGGGGTTTATGGCATTTACATGGGCAATGATGACAGCGGGAAGATTCACTTTATTCGCTGATTCGTTGTGGATTTTTCCGTGTGCATATCCGTTTTTGCGGTAACGGCCGCTTACGGTTCCGCCCTTACGGCGGGTCACTTTCGAAAAGCGCGAAAGTAACCAAAGCGCTTTGCCCCTTACGTTCGGTGCCTCGCCTAGGCTCGGCATGCCCTCGCTCCGGTCCTGCTCCGTGGGCCCGCCGCCATCGGCCATCCATGGCCGGGGGCGGCTAACCCGGCATCCATGCCGGGTTGCCCACTGCGCAGAACCTCCACTCGGCCTCACGAGGGGGCGTACACCGCAACAGCGCCCGAGGCGGCCTACCGGCCGGCCTGGTCGCGGGTTTCGTTCGTCTGTGATGTACCTGGTCGACTGCCAGACCGCCTTCGCGAGCAGGCTCGCTCCCACAGGTATTCAGTACATCTACAAGATTTCGGTCGGCTGGCAGACCGCTTTCGCGAACAAGCTTGCTCTCACAGGTATTCGGTACATCTGCAAGATTTCGGTCGGCTGGCAGGCCGTCATCGCGAGCAAGCTCGCTCCCACAGGTATTCGGTACATCTGCAAGATTTCGGTCGGCTGGCAGACCGCTTTCGCGAGTAGGCTCGCTCCCACAGTTTTGAATTGAGCACGGTCAGGAAAATCAGGCCGGCCGGTAGGCCGCCTCGGCTGCTTTTGATCTGCCCGCCCCTTCGGCAGGCTGAGCGGAGGTGTTCATCCGGGGATGGGCGCGCAGCGCCGTTCGACGCAGTCGAACTCATTGCATGTAGGTCGAAGCGAAGCCGACCGGAGGGCAATGCCCCCGGATGAATACCGCAGCGAAGGAACCCCGAGCCTCAGCGAGGGGCCGTACGTTCGGGGCGAGCGTTTTTTTGGTTACTTTTTTTAGGCGCTTGTAAAAAAAGTGACTCGCCGTAAGGGCGAAACCATAAGCCGCCGTTACCGAAGAAACGGATATGTACCCAACAAAGACTACACCCCCAGACGAAACTGCTTGGGCGTAACCCCAAACCGCTTACGAAACGCCCGAATAAAATTACTGGCCTGCCGATACCCCAACCGCTCGGCAATCCGCTCAATCGGCTGATCGCCGGCAGTCAACCAGTGCCGCGCCAACTCCAGACTGTCGCTACGACGATGTTGCGGCGCAGCAGTCTGCCAATGCCGCAACATGCTCTGATGCAAAAACGCATTGGCCCCCAGCAACGGCTCATCAAGGCTAGCCGCTGGCAGGCTCAAACACGGATGCGCCCCCTCCAGCACCTCGATGCCAACGCTACGCAACCACTGCCCGGCAGCCTGCTGCGGCGTCAGGCGAACACTGACAAACACCTCGGCCGGCGCCCGCCCCAAGCGTCGGGCAATGTTGCGCACCAACGTCAGGGTCGCCGCATCGAGGCCGAAAAAATGCGCCTGCCGGCCAGCACTGCGCAAGTGCAGGCGGGCTTGCCCGTCACCCTCCTCCAGTTCCGCCACCACATAGTTGGTCACCCGAGGCAGGAAATCAGTGAAGCACGCCAGGCTCGCGCGCAGGGTGGCGGCGGAGTCCAGCAGGATGTTCAACCCCCGCAACGTGGTGGTCGCCATACCATTGACCAGTTCACAGCCAAACGACACCCCCGCGCCCGCACGCTCGCATTCGTTCCACAAGCGCTCGACCAGGTGCGCAGGCACGTGCAGATCCTGCCCTTCGAGCAATGAAAGACAGATGCCGGCCCGTTGCAGCAGTTGGTCCTGACACAGGCCGGACTGCCGGGCATGGCTGAGAATGGTGCGGGTGAAGGCGCTGGAAATGAACGGTTGGCAGGTCATGGCACGTTACGACGAGAAGACAGGCGTGTACTTATGCCAGCCTCTGTGTTATCGATCCAATGCATTAAAAGTATCCGCCAAATGCAGGAGACGCATGATGGATCTACGACAACTCCGCCACCTTGTCGCCCTGGCCGATTACCGCAATTTCGGGCGTGCGGCCGAGGCGATCAACCTCAGCCAACCGGCCTTCAGTCGCAGCATCCAGACCCTGGAGCGCGACCTCGACTGCGCGCTGGTGGAGCGCAGCAGCCGCGAATTCCGCCTGACGGGCCAGGGTGAACTGGTGCTGCAACATGCCCGGCGCCTGCTCGCCGGCAGCCAGGCCCTGCACAACGAACTGACGCAATACAACGGCCTGACCGGTGGCGAGTTGCACTTCGGCTGTGGCCCGTATCCGGCACAGTTGCTGGTGCCCGAGGCGCTGGCGGAATTCATCCAGGCGCACCCGGCGATCCGCATCAGTTTCCACCAGGGCGACTGGGAACAACTGGCGGTCTGGCTTCGTGAACAGCAGATCGAATTCCTCGTGGCCGACGCGCGGTACTTCACCGGCGACCCGCAATACCAGGTACAGCTGTTGCGCCCCCGGCGCGGGCGGTTCTTTTGCCGTGCCGGTCATCCCCTGGCGCAACAGCCGGACCTGTCCCTGCGCGCCCTGCTCGACTACGCGGTGGTCGGCACGCGAATACCGCCGATGATCCGCAAGATCCTGGCCGACGCGCAGGGCGAGGCGGACTTCAACCCAAGTGTGGAATGCGCGCAGTTCGATGCCATCCGCCGCGTGGTGATGCGCTCCGACGCGGTGGGCATCGCAACCATCGAGGCCCTGGCCGAACTCGCCGACCAGGGCCTGATCCGCCTGCTGGAGTTTGCCGATGTGCCCAAGGACGACCCCGGCCTGCAATTGCACTACGGCATCGTCAGCCGCGCCGGCCACTCCCTGACACCGGCGGCGCTGGCGATGGTCGAGGCGGTGCTGACGGTTGACCGGCGTTTGTTGGCGTCGAATTAGGTGCATCTGAACTGCATGCGATCCCTGTGGGAGCGGGCTTGCTCGCGAAGAGGGAGTGTCA
This sequence comes from Pseudomonas sp. QLc11A, assembly GCF_052112305.1. Classification (NCBI taxonomy): domain Bacteria; kingdom Pseudomonadati; phylum Pseudomonadota; class Gammaproteobacteria; order Pseudomonadales; family Pseudomonadaceae; genus Pseudomonas; species Pseudomonas sp. QLc11A. Next base: position 135,061 of record NZ_JAVAJJ010000016.1, on the reverse strand, counting down.
GTCGACGACATTGTTGTCTGATACACCGCTTTCGCGAGCAAGCCCGCTCCCACAGGGTTTCACGCACGCCGCGCCAGCGCCTGCAATGCCCGGGGCTCACCGAGCGCGCGCAGCAGGCAATGCATCGCCTCCTCGCGGCTGCGCTCGAAGCGATAGCGGGACTCGATGTACAGCGCCAGTTTCAACTCCACGGGTTCGTCCAGGGGCAGCGGCACCTGTTGCAGGCCCAGCACACTGGCGACCCGGCTCGGCAGGCTGATGCCCAGCGGCTGGCGGTCGGCGATCAGCTTCGCGGCCAGGGTGCTCTGGGTGCTCATCGCGACATGGCGGCGCAGGCCTTTCAAGCCAAGCTGCAAGTCCACCGGGCTGAGTCCGTCGCGGCGGCTCGACACCTGAATCTGCGGTTGCTCCAGATATTCCTGCAGGGTGCGCGGCGGCGCCTTGAGCGCGGCGCCATAGGCAAACACGTATTGGTCGGCGGGCAAAACCTGCTTGTGCAAGCCGGCAAGCCCGGCCAGCGGCTGGTCGAGGTCGATCAGGATATCCAGCTTGCCGCTGGCCAGGTCCTGCAAGGCGTCACGGCGCCGGGGCTGGAAATAACGCACCTGCCAATCGGCATGGGGCGATTCGAGCAAGGCATCGAGCAGCACCGGTTGCAGGCAATCCAGACAACTGATGCGCAGCAGCGGATTGTTCTGCCGCGCAGCGGGGATCATGCGCAAGCCATCGCGCAATGACTCGAGCGCCGCACGCACGTAGTCGGCCAGACGATGGGCGACCAGTGTCGGCGTCACGCCCAGGCGACTTTTGATGAACAGCGGATCGCCGCACAACTCGCGCAGGCGACGCAACGCATTGCTCATGGCCGGTTGCGACAGGCACATCACCTCGGCGGCACGGGTGACGCTGCGCTGCTGGTAAATCGCATCGAAGGCGAGCAACAGGTTCAAATCGAGCTGGCGTAAATCAAGCATGGTCTTGCTCCGGCAAATCGCTTAACGTCGGGCAGCCTAACCAGTGTTCCGGAACAAGCTGTGAGCCCTACATGACAAAAAGCGATCAGCCACTGCACGATCAATCCATACCCAATGCGTTCTACGCGCCGACCCTGCTGCCGGCCGTCGAAGAGTTGCTGGCCCGCGGGGTGGACTGCGAACACATCGAAGGCCTGTTCCGTCGCAGTCTGTTCGAGTTGCGCACACCCTTCATGCGCATTCCGCTGTTCATGTCGCGGCGCTTCTGGGCGTTCGCCCTGGAACAGACCGGCGACCCGCTGATCGGCCTGGCGGCCGGTCGGCGCTTCGTTTCCACCGCCACCAATGGCCTGACGTACCTGTTCGACGTGGCCGACTCACTGGACAGCGCCTGCCAGTATTTCGTGCGCTTCTTTCCGTTTTTCAACGGGCACTTTCAGGCGCAGATCGTGCGCGGCGGCGACAACGTCGAACTGCGTCTGCTCGATTGCGGCAGCGTGAAAGCCAGCGCAGCCACCGCCGATTACATCCTCATCAGCCTGTGCAGCATGTTGCGGCGCAAGTTCCTCGCCAGCGGCCTGGAGCGCGATCCGGTGCTGGGCATCGGGCTGACCGGCACCTGCACCGCCAACCCGCAGGATCACGAGCAAGCCTTCCGCGCCCCGGTGCAGTGGCAACAGGCGCAACACTCGATCCGCCTCGATCCACAGCTGTTCGTCATCCCGTTGACGCCGGGCAATCATGAACTGGAGCAGACTCTGGTCGAACTGCTGGAACAGACCCGGCGCAACAGCGAACCGACCTTGCTGGAGCAAGTCTGCGACCACTTGATCGTCGACCTCGCACAAGCCAACTGGCAGCAATGGTGTAGCACCCAGCACCTGCTCGAGCGCACCGCAGCCCGGCGTTTGAAAGCGTTGGGCTGGCGTTTTTCCGAGTTGCTCGACGAGTACCGCCGCTACCGGGCCGAAGACTTTTTGCAGGGGACAGACCTGGAGCTGGTGGAGATTTCCGACCGCCTGGGCTACAGCGATGTACAAAGCTTCAACCGTGCCTGCCTGCGGTGGCTGGGGTGCGCGCCGGGCGCCTGGCGAGCCCGGCAAGGTCGATAAAAAAGGTTCTTTACTCATTCCCGGGAAACTGCAGGAGCCAGGTAAAGCGCAAAACCCTGTGGGAGCGAGCCTGCTCGCGAAAGCGGTATGTCAGTCACATCGATACTGGACGTGCCGCCGTCTTCACGAGCAGACTCGCTCCCACAAAAACCAGGCTTGTGCGTCACGGCTGCCTTTGGTTTTTTGCGTCCCCCCGGTATCCAGCTACAAATGATGGGTGGGTTGAGTGTCCGCAATCCTGACAGCGAATTTCGACATGGCGGCGCTGCTCGACAGTGATGAAGCCATTAGCGAGTACCTGTCTCAGGTACTCGCAGACGGTGACAACGAGGAGTTTCTTCGCGCTATCGGCTATGTGGTGAAAGCCCGTGGCATGACACAGATTGCCAAAGACTCGGGAATGGGTCGCGAAAGCCTCTACAAAGCCTTCGCGCCCGGAGCAAAACCACGTTTTGATACGGTCCTGAAGGTCATTCATGCCCTGGGCATAGATCTCTGCGCGCAGCCAGGGCACACGGTCAATCACTCAAATCTCTGATTTGATTCCGCGCGTTATGTCACTGGCTTCACCACCACCCAGGTAAAACACAACGGCAACTGCGCCACCTGCTGCTGATAGCGGTCATAGAGTTCTTCGCGGTTGGAGTGCGGGTATTCCTTGAAGTGACGGATCTGCAGGCCTGCGGCAATGGCGGCGCCGAAGAGGTCGCCCAGGGTGTGGACGAACCAGTAGGACGGCGCGGCCGGCTGTTCGATCTTGCCCTCGTAGACGATCGGTTCGTGCTGCACGAACGGTTCGCGACGGAAGTATGAACTGGTCGGGCGAAAAGGATCGGCGGCCTCGGGGTCGAACATTTCCAGGAACGGGTGGGTTTCGTACACCACCAGCGCGCCCCCCGGCTTCAGGGTACGCGCCACATGGCTGAAGAATTCGCCGATGTCCGGCATCCAGTTCAGGACCCCGATGGTGATCAGCGCCAGGTCGAAGCGCTCCTGCAGTTGCGCAGGCAAGCGGTGAATGTCCGCTTCGATGAATTGCGGCGCATGGGGCGAGCGGCAAGCCAGCTCCCGTGCCTGCTCGAGAAATGCGCCGGACTGGTCGACGCCCACCACGCTGCGCGCACCCAGGGCAAACAGCGACAGGCTTTCGCGGCCGTTGTTGCAGCCCAGTTGCAGCACCTCCTTGCCGTCGACACCGGTCTGGGCCAGCAACGCGGTCAGGGTGTCGTCCAGGCAGGAAAAATCCGCCTGTTCCACGCCCTTCAACAAGGCTTGCCATTCGCTGGAGTCTTTGTGGTGACGGGCGGAGTCATTCCAGGCCTCGCGGTTGCTGGCGATGGCTTGTTCTTTTGTCGGCAGTTCCATTGCACGCTCCAGGGTTCGGGTTGTCGAATTGACCGGCCGAAGTCTAGATCAAGCCCATACTAACAGCTGTTGCGAACTTGTAATTCGCGCAGCGTCGACGCCTGCTCACGGCGCCAGCTATAGTTAATGACCATGGGGGAAATGTGGTTAAACCGATTTAGCAGGTGTTGCCATGAAAAAGACCGACCTGACGCTTCTGCTCGCCTTCTTCCTGAGCGTGTCCGCTGCTGCCCACGCCGACGACTTTCCAAACACCACTCAATACAGCAGTGAATTCAACTATTACGGCGCCGACCAACCCTTCGCCCACCCCGCACCACCGTCCATGAACTTCATCCCGCCGGGCTCATACATCCCGACCGCGCCCGGGGATTTCATTCCGGTTTCCAGCGAGCATGTGTTTTCCGACTCGCGCCTGCCAACGGTGGCCGATGCCACGGTCCGGGTGTTTATTCGCTCCTACGATCCGGAGCGTGGCGTGTATGTGAACCAGGAAGTCGAGAATCCCGCTTGCATGATGTCTTGCCTGAGACAGGGCCCGGTATTGCAGTGAACACCAGGGGCGTTCTCTACCACTGGCGCTTGTCCGGGCGGGCAAGACCGAGCTTTTCGATCCGGTAGCGCAACATGTCACGGCTAAGACCCAGCAGGCGTGCCGATTTGGTGACGTTCCAGTCCGTCTTGTCGAGCATCTTGCGCACCATGTCGCGCTCCACTTCCGGCAGGTTCATGGATTCGCCGCCGTTGTAGGACGGACGCTGTTCGCTGAAATGTTGCGGCTCGTGATGGAACATCGGTGGCTCATCCACCAGGCTCAGGCAAACGTTCAATTGATGGGCAGCGATGGTGTCGCTTTGCGCCAGCAACACGGTTTGCTCCAGCATGTTGCGCAGTTCGCGTACGTTGCCTGGCCAGCTGTAGCTGAGCAGCAACTCTTCGGCCTGGTTGCTGAAATTCAGGTTCGGCTTGCCGTAGCGTTTGCCATGCAGCCCCAGGAAGTGCCGGGCCAGCAGCAGGATATCGGCGCCACGGGCGTACAGGCGCGGCACCTTGATTGAAATGATGCGCAGGCGGAAAAACAGGTCGCGGCGGAATTTGCCTTGCTGGACCATCTGTTCGAGATTGCAGTTGGTGGCACTGATCACCCGCAGATCGACCTTGCGCTCCTTCACCGAACCGACCCGGCGAACGGTCCGGTCTTCCAACAGCTTGAGAAGCTTGGCCTGCAACAGCAGGTCCATTTCACCGATTTCATCGAGGAACAGCGTGCCGCCATCGGCCGCTTCCACCAGCCCCATGCGACGGTCCTTGGCGTCGGTGAAGGCGCCCTTCTCGTGGCCGAACAGCTCTGATTCCACCAGGTTGGACGGGATCGAAGCACAGTTGAATTCAATGAACGGGCCTTTGCTGCGCGGGCCGTCGAAGTGCAGTGCCCTGGCCACCAGTTCCTTGCCGGTACCGGTCTCGCCTTCCACCAAGACCGGCGGCAGATCGCTGTTGGCCATCCGCCGTTCGGCGTCGAGCAACTGGCTGATGGTGCCCTTGAGATACACCATCGGCGCCGACTCGCCAATCAGTGCCTGCACCCCCGACTTCTGGGCCTCACGCTCCTGATAAAAGGACAGCGTGCGCTCCATGCGGTCGGTCGCCAGGGCCTTGTCCAGCAGCAGCTTGAGCTCTGGCAGGGCTACCGGTTTGGTGACGTAGTGAAAGGCGCCCTCTTTCATTGCCACCACGGCGTCTTCGACGTTGCCGTAACCGGTCATCATGATCACTTTCAGATCCGGCGCGCTGATGCGCAGCTTCTGGATCAGGTCGTGACCACTCATGCCCGGCAACGAGTTGTCGGTCAGTACCACGTCAGGTGCGAAAGAACCCAATTGCTCCAGTGCATCTTCAGCCGAGTGGCAGACGGTCACCTCGAAGTCCTTGCGCTCCAGGTAAGTCTGAATATTCTCGGCGAGGATCTCGTCATCCTCGACCAGCAGAATGCTGTGCTCCATATACCCCTCCCGTTGCCACTTTGAAATTGAGACAAACGCGGGTTCCCTCCTGCTCCCGGCTGGTCAGTTCGACCGAGCCGTCAAACCGCTCCATTATTCTTTTGACCAGGGCCAGGCCCACACCCAATCCACCTTGTTTGGTGGTGAAAAACGGCTTGAAGACCATTTGTTGTTGTTGTTTGGACATCCCCTTGCCGGTGTCGGTCAGGATCATGCTCAAGTAGCCGGGCACCGAGGAATCGATCTCGATCGTCAGCATGCCCTCCTTGGGCATGGCTTCCAGTGCGTTAGCAAACAGGCTATTGAGTATTTGCGTCAGCAGCACCTGGTGGCTGACGACCGGTGGCACGCTGGCGGGAGAGAAACGCACTTCGACGTTCGAACGCTTGATCAGGGACTCGAAGGCACTCAGGGTGTCTTCGATGGCGAGCACCAGGTCGACCGTTTCAAAGTCGTCATTCATCGGCCGCAACGACACCAGCAACTCGCGCACCCAACGCGACATGCGGTCGACCTGATTGATGATGTCGCCAATGTTTTTCTGTGCCGGCTGGCTGGCGATGACCTGGGCCAGTTCGGCGCTGGAACGGATATTGGCCAGTGGATTGCGCAAGCTGTGGGCGACCGCCGAGGACATCTCACCCAGGGCGACAAAGGTTTCATTGGCGATCAGCTGTTTTTGCTGGCTTTGCAACAGCATCGCCGCACGCCGCACGATCCAGAATAACCCCAGGTAGATCGCCGCCCCGCCAATCAGGGTCGCCAGCCAGATCGCCTTGAAGCCACGCTGGATGCGGCCCACCAGGTCCACCGGTTCCTTGTAGATCTCCACCATGGCAATCACTTTGCTTTTGTCGGCGTTGAACATCGGGATGTAGTTCTCGACGAACAGGTATTCCGGTTCACGCAACAGGCGCTGCTCGGGACGCTCTTCATCGATCTCGTGGTAGCTGGTGGACACCGGCGATTTCATTTCGAAGGATTCATCCAGCTCATCGTCGCCTTCGATGCGCACGCCGATCAACTCGGAGTTGGTCGACCAGACCACGGTGCGGTCCTGGGCATACACCGTCGCCAGCAGGATGTCCGGCAGATGCTTCACATGGTCGAGAAACTCGGAGCGTACGGTGGCCCGGGATTCGGGAGGGACGTCGGCATAGGCATGGTCCAGTCGCGGGTCGAGCATTTCGCCCATGGTCCTGCCCGGCGAAATCCCGGCATGACGGACTTCGGCCTCGCCAATGGCGTGGATGAACTGCGCGGTCAGCATCGAATCGCGCTCAATGCTTTCATCGACCACAAAGCGCGTGGAGATGTAACCCAGCCCCAGCGCCACCACGCCAATGATGAAAAAACTGGCCAGGGAGAACCAGCGCAGCAAGTTGAACTGGGGCAGCCACCCCTTGCGCGGAGCGGCCGGGGCCTGCGGCGCAGGTACTTTTTGTTGTTCCAGTATCTGCATGGGGTCTGTCCTGAGTTCTTGAAAACCAGCCTTTGCAGCCATGTATCCAGTCAGTGTAGGTAACATTGATAGCAATTGACCGGCCCACGAAACTATTTCGACGCTATTGCATTTGGGGCACGTTCGGTTGCGCGACTGAGTGATGCTGTTCAGGTTCCTCGCTACCACTGGCCAGTGGCGCCACTGGCGGATGCTGACGGTCGGTTTCTTCTTGCAGGAAGTCGATGATGGACTGGGCGGACTTCTTGTCCAGCCGCAGGTTGGGCATCGAGATCCTGTTGTAGCGTTCGAACAGCTGCATCGCTATCGGGTCCTTTTCCGCCAGCATGCGATCCGGTTCGCGGATCCAGCGGTTGAGCCAGGCCGGATCGCGCTGACGGGTCACGCCGATCAGGTCCGGGCCGATGCTGCGCACACCGATGCCCTGCCCGTCCGTTGGGCCGAGGCTGTGGCAAGACGCGCAGCGGGTGCGGAACAGCTCTTCGCCATTGCTTGGGGGACGGATTTGCGGTGCATCGACGTAGCTTTCTTCCACGCTGGGCTGCTTCCAGTTCTGCAGGGTGTTGGCCAGTTGGTCGGCCAGAATCCACGGATTTTCGAACGGCGAGGCTTTCATCCAGCGGCCCGTTTCCTGGTTGCCGACGATCAGGCTCAGGTTGTGGTCCTTGTTGCGCCCGTTATCGACGCCGTCGATGAACAGGCCCAGTTTCTGCCGCAGCTCGGTGACGTCGGCGAATTCCCCGGTGAGGAATTTCCACCCGGGCCCGACCTGGAAGCGTTGCGCATAGGCCTTGAGCACCTCGGGGGTATCGCTCAAGGGGTCGATGCTGATGGAGTAGAAGAAAATGTCCTTGCCGACCCTGTCGCCCAGCAGTTTCTGCACCTGACGCAGACGCGCGGTTTCCAGGGGGCAGGAGTCGCTGCACGTGGTGAAGATGAAATTGATCACCACCACCTTGCCTTTGATCATGTCATCGAAAAAACGCAGTTGCTTACCGTCCTGGTCGGTCAGCAGGGTGTTGGGGAAATAGTCGCCGCCCCACGGGGTGGCGTCCTCAACGACAGCAGGTTCGGCAGCGGCTGCCGGAGCCGGTGCGGGCGTCGACAATGGCTGGCTGGCGACCAGCAACTGGCTGGCCAGCAAACCGGTCACCAACATCAGCACCAGGTGCATGCCCAAAGCGCGTGAGCGTGGTGAATGCGTCTTCATGTTCATGTCGACACCCTCCCTGTTCAAGTTCAGGACTGAAGCCGTTGCGATTGAGGAAGGTTGGCAGTGCGGCGCAACGGGCCAATGGCCGTCGGTGGAAACGGCAAGGGCGCCGCTGGCGTGGTGGGGTAATCAAAACGGGCCTGCACTGCAGGCAACAGAGCGTTCTGCACCCGCGCGGTGTTGCGTGAGTCTTTGACCCCGTCAGGCAAATCGAAGAATTCTTCGCTGCACTGCGCTTTTTTTTCCATCACCAGCCGCCTTGATGTCGTGAAGGGGGGTGATGATGGTTTTGCAAGGATCTCGCCAGTTCTGTAACTGTTTTATGCAAAGTCATTAACATTTGATAAACAATGGCTTATCAACATCAATGCGCTACGACCGGGGAAATGACTGGGGATTTGACCCGATAACGGGGAAAGTTCATCCCCATTTTCAGGGGGCGAGATTAAATGAAAGGCGGACGGTGGTGCCCTCGCCTTCACGGCTATCGAGGGTCACTGCCCCGCCAAAACGCTCCATGATCCGCTTGACCAGCACCAGCCCGACGCCCAGCCCGCCCTGCTTGGTTGTGAAGAACGGCCGGAAGGCCATGGTGCGCTGTTCTTCGCTCATGCCTTTGCCGGTATCGCTGACCGTCACGCTGACACGCTGGGCTTCGCGCGGCTCGATCCGGATGGTCAGTGTTCCGCCGTTGTCCATGGCTTCCACCGCGTTGGACAGCAGGCTGTTGAGGATCTGGGTCAGTTGCACGTGCTCGCTCAGGACCATGGGCGTCTGGTCCGGCTCGAACACCACGTTGACCCTGGCCTTGCGGATCTGCTGCTCGTAAGCCAGCAGGCTGTCGTGCAGTGCAGCCACCAGGTTCACCGGTTCAGCCTCGTCATTGAGCGGTCGCAGGGACTGGAGCAACTCCCGTACCCAATTCGACATGCGATCGACCTGTCCAATGATGTCGTTGATGTTGCCGTGTGCCGGACCGTCGTCGAACTCTATCGCCAGCTCGGCGCTTGAACGGATGTTCGCCAACGGATTGCGCAGACTGTGGGCGACCGCCGAGGACATCTCCCCCAGCGCGACGAAGGTTTCGTTGGTGATCAATTGCTTCTGCTGCGTCACCAGCAGGATCGCCGCACGCCGCACGATCCAGAACAGGCCCAGGTAAATCAGAGCGCCGCCCAGGGCGGTCGCCAGCCAGATCAGCACCAGACCGCGCTCCATGCGGTTGATCAGGTCCTGCGGCTCCTTGTAGATCTCGACCATCGCCGTGACGGTGGTGCCATCGGCGTCGAACAGGGGAATGTAATTCTCGAGGAAGATGAATTTGGGGGGCACCACGAACTTCTGCTCCATGCGGGATTTGTCCACATCGTGGTAACTGGCCGACACGGAAATCCTGGAGTTGAATGCCCGTTCGAGGTCTTCATTGTCATGAATCGTGGTGCCCATCAAGGACGGATTGGTGGACCAGATCACCATGCGGTCGGGGGCATAGATATTGGCCAGGATCACGTCCGGCAGCTTTTCGATATGGTCGAGGAATTCACCACGGGCACTGGCCCGGGCCAGCGGGTCGACGTCGGGAAAGTCCTTGTCTGTTCGTGGGTCGAGCAACTCGCCCATGGTCCGCACGTTGGGAATCGATACATGACGTACCTCGGCCAAGGCAATCGACTGAACGAACTGTGAGGTCAACAGCGCATCGCGCTGCACGCTTTCGGTAATCACGAACCGCGTGGACACCGCCCCCAGCGCCACCACCACCGTGCCGATCACCGCCATGCTGATCAGCGAGAACCAGCGCAGCAGATCGAACGGCTGCTTGCGCGTTCTCAAGCGGACTTCGCTTTCGCTCGCAAGCACTTTAGCGATTGTGGTCATGGACACCTTCCCGGTAACCCCCCATTGGTTTATAGCCCACCCAAGGCAGTTTGCCCGAACCTGGGGACTGCGGTTCCCCTGCGTCCCTGCGCCCCCTTTACCCCCAATGTTGGGGACAACCGCCCGTTTGATCACTTCCCGGTCTATCGGCCGCGACTGCGTCAACGCCTTTGTTCAGGCCTCTGCCGGGCGTTTTCGCTGATTGGTATGGAAGTTGCCCCTCCCTGTCAGCTGACCCATCCCCAAAGGGCAGGTACTTCGACAGAGGGAATACCCATGCACCCTTTTCTGTGCAAAACCGCGACCGCGCTGGGCGTGATCGCTCTAGCCCAAGGCATCGCCCAGGCAGCGTTGTTTGCCGTCGACCCCGGACCCTACCAGCCAGCCAATGGCAATTTCGCCGCCTGGTATCAAGATGCCCACGGCCGAACACTTGACCTGTGTCTGTCAAAGGCTGTCAGTTCCAGGGTTGCCAGCGCGCCTGGCGCCCCGACTTACATGTGCTCTTTGATCCCTAACCCCGGGATTTTCGACGACACCCAACCGTTGGTCTTCCCGACCAATTTCCCCGACGAAGCGTTCTGGGCGACAGGCGAAACGACCATCGTCGACGCCGCCCGAGGCATCGACCTGACCTATGTCTCGGCGCTCGAAGCCGCCTTCAGCGGGGGTGATCCGCTAGAGGGCGATCAGATCAGCTTCGCCCGTATCCGTATCCGCGTCGACGTGCCCGTCGCCGGCACCTATGTCATCACCCACCCCTATGGCGTCGAGGTATTCAGTATCGACACTCCCGGCCGGCGGGCGATCAACATGACCCGGGACATCGGCATCGGTGCGCCAAAGACCTATGACGGCGCGCTCAAGGGTGACGTCGGGCCGTTCCTGCGCAGCGTCAACGGCCCCTACACCGAGACCAACCCGAGCACGGGCCAGGCGGAAATATTCGTCGGCGATCCGAACCTCAACGAAGCCGTGACCGGCAGCCCGTTCAACACCAACTACGTGCGTATCGAAGGCCCCAATGGCCTGGACTTGCGCACCACTCTCTTCGCCGTTTCCGGCAAGTTGTCGTCGGTGGTCCGGCCGACCCCGGTGATCGCCGAACGCAGCACCTACTCGCGACATGCCGGCGCCAGCGCACCGGTGGCCCAGCAGGATGTGTTCGTGTTGGCCCCACCGCCACCGGCCAGTGTGACCCTGACCAGCAACAACCCGGTCCTGAGCTTCTCCGAAGCGAACACCACCGGCCACTGGTATGCGCAGTCGCCGAACAATCCGACCCTGCCGAGCACCTTGCAGGTGACCGCCGACAACCACCTGGCGATCACCAGCAGCACGCCGACCGTCTTGCCCATGCCGCTGACCGACCTGGTGACGATCTCACGTGCCGAGTACAGCCTGAGCACCGGGCAAATCAGCATCACGGCCTCGACCAGCGACGAAACCTCACCACCGGTGCTCACCGCTACCACCGGCTCCGGTCTTGCCATCGGCGCCCTGAGTGGCGACGGCGCCGTGAAAAGCCTGGCCACCGGCATCACGCCGATTCCGCCAGCCCAGGTTCGCGTGACGTCATCCAATGGCGGCAGCGATACCGAAGAAGTGGTCATCGTGCAATGAACGCCCACATGCCCGGATCCTCATCAGGAGGCATCATGAACAACTGGCCACGCCTGGCGGTCAACGCCCTGGGACTGACTCTATCGCTGTCCGGCACTGTTTTCGCGCAACTCGCCGCCGTCGATCCCGGCCCCTACACCTTTGCCACCGGGAAATTCCCCATCTGGTATCAGGACAACAATCAGCTGTCGATGGAGCTGTGCCAGTCCCGCGCCGTCAGCACACGGGTCGCTGCCAGTGTGCCACCGGCGTACATGTGCACCCTGCTGCCGACACCCGGGATTTTCGACGACACCCAGCCGATGGTGTTCCCGGACAACTGGCCGGACGAAGCCTTCTGGTACCTGGCCGAGACCAGCATCCCCGACAATGCCGCCGGCTATGGCATGGACGCTTATGTCGCCGGGATCGAGGCTGCATTTGCCGGCGGCAACCCGGTCGACGGCGACCAGATCAGCTTCGCGCGGATTCGCATGCGGATAAATGTTCCCACTGCCGGGACCTACACCATTACCCACCCCTATGGTGTGGAAACGGTCAACGTCACCACTCCCGGACGTCGTGCGATCAACATCACCAGGGACGTCGGCATCGGTGCACCGGGGGTTTTCAGCGGTGCGGTCAACGGCGCGATCGGGCCGTTCCTGCGCAGCGTCAACGGCCCCTACACCGCGGTGAATCCGGACACCGGCGCCATCGAAACCTTCATCGGCGACCCGAACCTCACCGAGGCCGTGACCGGCAGCCCCAACAACACCAACTTCGTACGCATCCAGGGCCCGGCCGGGACCCTGCAGACCAACCTCTTCACCGTGGCCGGCAAGGTGCTCGACAGCCGTGCGCAAACCGCGGTGGACATGAGCCGTGCCACCTACCGGCGCACCGCCGGCACGGGGGGCAACAACACCCGGGTCGAAGTGTTCGCCAAAGCCGACAATGGTTCGACCCTGTGCTTTCGCGAAAGCATCGCCCTGGTGCCCGGTCCGCCGCCGACGCCTTGCCAGACCAACATGGTGAGCGATGACAACGGCACGTTCTTCGCCCAGCATCTGCTGGCCAACGGCACCGTGCCGCCGGTCGTGGTGGTCACCGCCACCAACCCGGCCGGCACCACCCGCCCGACCGCGGTGTCGAGCAAGCTCTCGGACCTGGTGAAAATCCAGACCGCCAGTTATAGCTGGAGCAATCACAGCCTGCTGATCGAGGCCACCTCCACAGACGAAGTGGTGGTACCGGACATGGTCGCCCAGGGTTACGGACGGCTGTCGAAAACCGGCACCCTGCAACGCCTGACGGTGGCTGACCTGTCCCAACCACCTGCAACCGTCACGGTGAAATCCGCCGCCGGCGGCAGTGACACCGAGCCGGTCGTAGTCGTCGGCACTGCACCGGACACCGGCGCGAACCAGGCACCGATCAGCGTCGCCGATACCGGCAGCACCAGCTTCGGCGTGCCGATCACCGTCAATCTGCTGGCGAACGACAGTGACCCTGATGGCAACACGCCGCTGAGCATTACCGCGCTGACCCCACCGGCCGCCGGCCAGGGCACCGTGGCATTGAGCGGCACCACGGCGGTGGTCTACACACCTCCCGCCGTGGTCAACGCGCCGCTGACCGCGACCTTCACCTACAAGGCCCAGGACGTCAAAGGCCTGGCCTCGACGACTGCGGCAACCGTGACCATTACCGTGGCGCCTAACCGGCCTCCGGTGGCGGTCGCCGATGCCGTCACGACACTGGGTGTGGCGATCCCGATCAGCGTGCTGGCCAACGACACCGATCCGGAAGGCAACCTGCCGCTGGCCGTCGCCAGCTTCACTCCACCACCGACAGATCGCGGCACCGTCAGCAGCAACGGCACGGTGCTCACCTACACCCCACCGGCCTCCGTCCCCACGGCCTTCACCACGACCTTCACCTACTTCGCCCGGGACAGCTTCGGCGCCGTGTCGACGACACCGGCCACGGTCACGGTGCAGGTTTCGCCACGGCCTGTTGCGGAAACCTTCGCAGTGACCACCGCAACGGTGAGAGCCCGCTCCAACAACCGCTTCACCTGGGACTTTGCCGGCACCTCATCGGTGACCACCGGCAACACCATCACCGTCAAGGTCACTACTCCTGCCGGGCTGGTCACCCTGGGCACCACCTCCGTACCGGTGAATGGACGCTGGAAGTTGACGGTGAACAACACCACCACGGTGGTTCCGTCGGCCAGCCCGACCGCCACGATCAGCTCGTCCCAAGGCTCCGTGCGCACGGTGCCGGTGATCGCCAACTGAGCCCGCGCCCCATCAGCCACGCTGGTTGATGGGGCCGGTTTCCCTGGGTTGGCGTACACAAACGCTCTTGCCTGCATGCGAATCCTGCTGATCAGGCTGAAGGCCATGTTGCGGGACGGCACCGAATGGCGGTGACGAATGGCATGGTGAAGACAGTTGCTCCCACAGGGATCCAATGCAGGAGCGACGGTGCGGCTTAAGCAGACACCACTTCAACCACCGGCATTTGCCAGCGTTGATTGACCACCTGCTGCCCGGGCCCATACAGGCGCAAGATCAGGGTGAACGCCCCGCTCGCCGGCGTCGGCAACCAATTGCTCTGCTCAGGCGGCGTGGTGTTCTGCAGGATCAACGTCAACCCGCCGTCCGCGTCCATCTGCATATGATCCCGACTGCTCAGGCAATAACGATTGATCGGATTGGCCACCAGTTGCCGGTCCGGCAAGTCATACAACGTCAGCGACCAGAACTCGCTGGCGGGCGGCAATTGACCCGGTGCGAAACGCAGGCGATAGCTTCGCCCGCCCTGCAAGGGTTGCCCCTGACTATCCACGCGAGTGCCGGTGTAGAAGGCCTCCTCCACACTGTTGCCGTAAATGCCGACATTCGCCGCAACAGCGCGGTTGAGGTAATTGCCGTCCAGCGTTTCGCGCGTGCCGAACAGGCCGAGGGTGGTGCGTACCTGGCTCACCGCCGTTTGCAGTTGCGCCTGGGCGTCCTGAATCCCGGCGAGCAGTGCCTTGCGCGTAGCTGGCGCCAACGTCGCCGGGTCGAAGCCCTGGCCAGGCACGATGCCGATCCGCGCAAAGCGTGCGCGCAAGGCTTGCTCGGAAGGTTGCGTCGGACACAGGCTGAGGATCTGGTTCAACACCGGGATAAACTCAAGCCCCAACCCGGTCTTGCTGTCCCAGGGTTGCCAGTCAATGACTGGCGCAGCCACGGGCGCTGCACTGCCGATGTATTCATGCAACGAACGCAAATCGTATTGCTGCTGCAAGGCACGCACCGCCGGCAGGTCCCCGGCGTTTTTCAGGCCCGTTCGGCCAAGCACCATGACGATTTCGGTTTCGCTGCGCAGCACGGCCGTGACGCCGTCCGGTATCTGTCCTTGCCAGTCGGGTCCGGCGATCAGGTAGTTTCCCGCATCGCGCCCGGTGCTGAGCACGCCGACATAGGCAAAGTTGTGGGTGTACTGGTCGACCAGTTGCAGCACGTAATAGCGGTCGTCAGGCACGGTCGGCACACTCAACACTTGCGGTTCGCTGCGCAGGTCGAGCCAGGCCCAGGAGTACGGCGTGTCGTTGTTCGGCGTGACGACGTCGCGATTGCTCGGGGTGAACAACTCGCCGTAGTGACGAAAGCGGTTGAAGCCGCCGACGTACTCCGGGGCAGACGCGTTGAGCGCCTGTTTTTCCATGGTCTGGTAATGCATGAGCATGGGGTACGCGTAAATCCACGCCTCCTTGGCAATCTGGCGCAGGTCATCGGGATCAGCGGCCAGCAACCAGCCTGGAAACATCAGGCTGCCTCCCAATACCCCCATGCTGCCCAACACCCGGCGGCGACTGAACATCAGGTTCACGGTTCGATCCTCGCAATCGTCGGCAACTGATAACTCCCGTCCAGTGCCCCGCCCTTGGGCAGGTACAGGCGCAACAGCAGGTTGAACGGACCTTGCGGCGTCGGCAGCCAGTTGCCCTGCGGCGCATCCTTGGGCGCATCGGCTTGCAGGGTCAGGGTCAAGCCGCCGTCGGCATCGTAGTGTAGACCAGGGCTGCGGTCGCCCAGGGCATAACGCTGGATCGTGTTGGCGGCGAGCAGTTGGGTTTTGCCGTCGTACAAGGTCAGTGACCAGAACGCATTCACCGGCGGCAATTGCCCGGCGGGGAAATGCAGGCGATAGGCGTGCTGGCCGCTGAGCATCTGCCCCTGGGCATCGTGCAGCGCCATCGGGTACAGCGCTTCCACCGCATCGTTGGCGTAGATGTAGCGCCAGGCAACCGCGGCACGGGTCAGGTCGTCGTCGCCGAACTTGCCGACGTTGGACGGCGACGGCAACCAGCCCTGCTGTTCCACCGACAGCTGGCTGGACGCGGCGCGTACTTGCTCGCGACCGGCTTCGGCGCCTTGGGCGACGGCTTCGTGCAAATCCGCCGGCGCCTGGAAGGTGGCGCCCGGCTTCACACCGATGGCGGCGAAACGGGCCAGTTTTCCCTGCTCGCTGGCGCTCCACTGGTGCAGCGGCGCCAAGGCGTTGAAGGTGCTGAACAGCGCCTGCGCCGGCCCCTGCTTGGTGTCCGTATACGATGGAAGCTGCAGCGTTGCCAAGGGTTCAGGCGCCGCGCCGCCGCTCACTGTGGACAGTGGCTGCAAGGCGTAGCCCTTGAGCACTTGAGCGGCGTCTTTCTGATCGGCTTCGCCCTTGACCTCGGTACGCCCCAACAGGAACACCAGGCGACTCGGCGAGCGAATCACGCCGCTGAAACCCGATGGCACCTCCCCCTTCCAGTCCGGCCCGGCGATCAGGTAGCGCCCCGCTTTATCACCCGTGGCACGGGTGCCGATGTAGTCGAGGTTGTCGGTGCGCATGTCGACCAGTTGAAAGCTGTAGTAGCGCCCCTGCACGGCTGGCACATCCAGCACCATCGGTTCGCTGCGCAAATCAAGCAAGGCTCGGGAATAGAAGGTGTCGTTGTTCGGCGAAACCACTTTGTTGTCCTGCGGTCCGAGCAAGCGCGGTTCGCTGTAGAGCCGGTTGAACGGCAGCTTCGCGGCGATGGCGCTGAGCACTTTGTCGTGCTCGACGGTGGCGTAGGCGAATACGTAGGCCTCCTGGGCCAGTGCCTTCGCCTGGGGTTGATCGAGGGTTGCAGCGTGAACGGTACCCAGGCTTGCGCCCAGGGCAAGAGCGGATATCCAGTAGCGCACGGTAGATCTCCTTTGTGGAATCAACGATTCACCGCAAGTCCCTGTGGGAGCGGGCTTGCCCGCGATGGCGGTGTGTCAGATAGCAATGCAGTCGACTGACACACCCTCTTCGCGGGCAAGCCCGCTCCCACAGGGAGTTGCAGTGTTGCTGCAATACGAATTACTTGGCCCAGCGCCGCAGGTCCGACGGGGTGTAGTCGTCGGTCTTGGCGGCGAAGCCCACGCGCATCGGTTCGGTCTCTTCGTTGGCCAGGCCGCCGGCGTAGTAGCGTCCGGAGATCAGGTCGTACGAGGTTTCCAGCACGTTGTAGGTGAAGCCGTGGTCGTACTGCTGGATCGCATGCAGTTCACCGCTGCGCCACAGTTCACCGCGGCTGTCGTACTGGTCCGACTGGGCGATCTGCCAGCTGTCCTCGTCCACATAAAAGCGGCGCTTGGCGTAGATGTGCCGGGCACCCGGCTTGAGGGTCGCTTCCACCACCCACACCCGATGCTTCTCGTAGCGGGCCAGGTCCTGGTTGACGTGATTGGGCTTGATCACGGCGTCGTACTTGAGGTCGCGACTGCCGATCCTGTAGCTGTTGTAAGGAATGAACAGCTCTTGCTTGCCCACCAGTTTCCAGTCGAAACGGTCCGGCGCACCGTTGTAGCCGTCGACGTTGTCGGCGGTGATCAGGCCATTGCTGTAACGGGCGCTGTTGTCGTAGGCGATCATCGGCGCACGACGTACGCGACGCTGGCCCGGCAGGTATTGCCAGGCCGAACGCGGCTCGGCGACCTGGTCGATCGGCTCATGCACCAGCACCGCTTCGCCGGACAGACGCGCCGGTTCCAGAACCCGGCTCTTGAACATGAACAGCACGTTGGAGCCCGCCTCCAGGCCACTGACGGTGTCGGCGAAGTTGATCAGCGACTGGTTGCGCACGTAGCTGGTGGCGCCGTTTTCACGCACCAGTGCGGCGCTGCTGATGCGCTCGTAGCTGCCGCCGCGATAACGGGTCATGTGGTTCCACATCACCTCCAGGCCTTCGGTGGGCAACGGGAACGGAATGCCCCTGGCGTAGTCATGCAGACCGTTGCCGCCATCGGCCATGCTGGTCTTGGCCACGTTGTCGCGGCTTGCCGCCAGCACATCCCTGGGCAGGTTGGCGCTGCGATGGGTCGGGTAGATGTTCATCTTGTAGGTGTCGGGAAAGCGCTTGAACAAGGCGATTTGCCCGGGGCTGAGATACTTCTCGTACTGCGCCACATTCTTTGCTGTGACAGTGAACAAGGGCTTCTCGGCCGCATAAGGGTCGCTGTAGCCGCCCTTGCTGTCGACGGTGCCGGCGTTGCTCGCCAGGCCACCGGTCCAGGCCGGAATGCTGCCGTCGGCATTGGCTGCCATTTCCGAGCCCATGGGGGTCAGGGTCTTGCCCAGGGCTGCCGAATCGGTGCCCTTGGCCTGTGCCAGGCCGACGGTGCAGGCCAGGGCCAGCACGCACAATTGCATACGCATAACGGTTCTCCTCAGAAGTCTGCCTTGAAGCTGACGGATGCGAAATCGCGGTCGTCGAGGGTGCTGTAGTCGTTGGAACCGAAGAAGGCGTTGTAGGCCAGTTCCACGCTGTAATCGTTCATGTAGACGCCGGTCAGGCTCACGCCAAGCGCTTGCTGGCCTTCCTGGAACGGTCCTTGCGGATCGTAGGAATAACCCTCGACGTCATGCCGCCAGTTGACGGCCGGAATCAGGTTGATGCCCGGCAACACATCGCTGTATTCGAGGCTGGCGCGCAGGCGATAACCCCACGACCACTCGGTGGCAAAGCCTTTGTCGGTGCAGTACTGGTTGGTGACGCCGGAAGCCACGGTGTTGCACGGCGTGCCGTTGCGCGGCGCACTGCGGCCGAACGCGGCGCTACGGCCAAGGCGCTCGTCGCCCAGATC
This sequence comes from Pseudomonas sp. QLc11A, assembly GCF_052112305.1. NCBI lineage: Bacteria > Pseudomonadati > Pseudomonadota > Gammaproteobacteria > Pseudomonadales > Pseudomonadaceae > Pseudomonas > Pseudomonas sp. QLc11A. The sequence continues at coordinate 116,292 of NZ_JAVAJJ010000016.1, read as the reverse complement.
GTCGATATGCACGACACCGGCTTCACCGAACAGGCTCAGGCGTGTGGCGCCCAGCACGTTGTCGATGGCCTGGGTGGCCGAGCCGGTCATCTGCCAGACACCCTTGCGCTCCCAGGCATCGAACTGGCTGCCATTGGTGGTGCTGAAACCGGGCGGCAATTGCACCCAGGAGCTGCCCCCCGGCCCGGAAATCACAGCGACGTTGACGTCAGGTGCGTTGATCGCCAGTGGCATGTTCGGCCGATAGCTCAGCTCACCGGCCAGGGAAATCCCGGTAACCGGTTCGACGCCGTTGAGGCTGATGCCGTACAGGTGAATGTTTTCCGGGAAGGCCGCCGCATAACTCGGCGCCTGGGTGCCACCGGGGAAGGTGCCGGGCAAGGAAGTGTTCCTGGCGTCGAGGGTGAAATACGGCAAACGCGAGTGATAGTTGATGTAGTAAATCGCCGCTTCAGCATCGTTCAGCGCCGGGATCATCTGGCGCAGGGCGAAGCCGAACTGGCCGTAATCGGACGGCGACTCATTGCCCCGAGAGGTGGCGTACAACCCCGCGGCCTGCATCTGTTCATCGGTCTGCACCTGGCTCAGGTACAACGGCCCGCACCCCGGCTGAATCACGTCGCTGCTGGCGAAGAACGTGCCGCAACCGTCGAGGACACTGGGCCGCCAGTTGTACTGATAGAAGCCTTCGAGGTTGGTGGTGTCGGTCAGGCCGAAGCTGAAGGAAACCATCTCCACCGGCAACTGGCCTTCCTTGATTTCCACGCCGGGACGGTTGAACGCCGAGATGTCCAGCGGGTTGATCACGTTGATGCCGTTCTGGATCAACAGCGCCTCGCCCCAGGACAACACCTGGTTACCGACCTTCACGTTCAGCGGATGGTCGGCCACCTGGAAGTCTTTCCAGACGTAGGCGTCGAGGACCTGGAAGCCCTTGAACTTCGACAAGTCGTCCCAGCCCGAATCGTCGAAATCCTTGAAGCGGCCATTGCCGGTTTCATAGGCGTGGTCGTACCAGTATTTGAAACGCAGGAACGCACCCTGGCCCTGGCCATCGAGACTGAAATCGGTGAGGCCCTTGAACAGCTGCGAGATGGGATCCCCCTTCTCGAAGTTCAGCCGGTTGTCATCGGCGCTGACGCTGCTGCCATTGGCATTCACGCCCTGGGCCTGCAAGGCATTGGCGCGGGTCATCAGGCTTTTGTCGGGGTTTTGCGTCGACCAACTGCTGCCCAGGCTCAGGCTGGTCCTGGTCGACAGGCTCCAGTCTTCGTTGAGGTCAAAAGTGGTGGCGCAGGCCGGCCCCGTGAGTACGGCAACAATCGCCAACGCAAGCGGTTGCGGGCGGGTATGGCCAAGCCGGTGAAGTCGTTGGCGGACTCCGGCTGTGGCCGAGCTTTTTTTTATCATTATTGGGCTCCGGTCAGGTTTGCTCAGCCCGGACACGTTGCCCAACTATCGAGCGCGACACGCAAGCGATGGCCGACAAAAAATATTCATCGGGGAGATCTGCGGTGCGGGTGGTATTTTTTGAAGGTGTACAGGTAACGGCGACTATTGGTCCCGCCCGTACGGCGGTTCACTCTGAAAAAAGGAACGCCGCCCGGCCTGTAGGAGCGAGCCTGCTCGCGATGGAGGTCAACGATAATGCGGGGAGCCTGATACCCCGCGGTGCTCTCGGTTTTTTCGTCGGAACGCCGCCCGGAGCAAGCTCGCTCCTACAGAGGATCGGCGTACACAAACGCTCTTCACCACTCATCAGGCCGAACGTTAGCTCGCCTGCCTTAGCGCACCAGTCGCTCGGCCAGCGCCTTGGCCTGGCTCGCCACATCAGTGACGGCCGTGCTTTCCCACCACATGCCACGCAACGGCGGGCCCATGGCAAACAGACGGCTGGCGGGCAGCCCCTGCGCGTTCAGCACCGCGCCATCGACCTCTGCCGCGATGCCCAGGGCCAACGGCCCCGGCCGCACCAGGCCACGGGCGAGCAGTTGCCGGGGCAGCGGTCGCGCGACCCGGCGCCAGTCGTATTCAATACCGCTGGAGTTGATCAGGGCAGCACCGCTGACCACACAGGCCTGCGCCTCGCCGCGTCGTCGAAGGCGGATGCTCACCCCGCCATTGATCGAAGGCTCAAGGCCCTGGTATGACGCTGCGTGAATACGCAGCCGTCCTTCTTTATACAAGCGCGCTACCAGTTCGGCACTCAAGGGTGGCGAGCGGTGGTGATGGCTTTCCCACCAGGGCCGCACATGCCGCACGAACTGCTGACGCTGCACATCCGTTGCCTGATGCCACAAGCGGCCAATGTGTGCCCGAACCGTGTCCAGTGGCGCCTGCCAGTCGATGCCCTGGGCGATGGCGTCCCGGCATTGACGACGCAATTCGCGCAACAACTGGCGAGGTGTGCGGATGTCCTGATCCTCGGCGAGAAAATCCACCCAGGCCGGAGGCTGGCGGCGCACATGGGGCAACAGTCCATGGCGGGAAAACACTTCGATCGGCCCGCGATGTCCGGCCTGTTCGAGGGACACCACGGCGTCGACCATGGTCAGGCCCGAGCCGATGATCATGACCGTCGATTGCGGATCGAGCTGCTGCATGGCTGCCACGTCCCACGGATCGAGGGCGGCCGCATTCAATCCGCTGGATTGGGTTTGTGGCGTGCGCGCAGCGGGGAACATCCCGGTGGCCAGCACCGCAAAAGCGCCCTGCAAGCATCGGCCGTCGCTCAAGGTCAAACGCACCGCGTCTGCACCGGCTTGCAAATCGACCACCTCGGCCTGCACATGCTCGACCGTCGAACCGATCAAGGCACCCACCGCCTGGGCTTCTGCGAGGCGCTGCCGAGCGTACAGGCCGAAGATTCCCCGAGGGGGAAACAGCTCGCTGATTGGCACGTGTTGCTGATCCGATTCCGGCCAGCCACCGCCGGCAATGTAGTCGGTGAGCCATTGGGTCAGGTCGTCGGGGTTGTCCGGGTCGACACTCATCCGCGCCGCGTTGCCGTTGAGCGTATGGCCCAACTCCACCGCGCTGTAGGCTTCGCCCCGCCCCAACTCGGTCCGTGGTTCGATCACCAACACCCGACGCCGGCCCGGCAATCGCATCAACTGCGCCGCCAGCATCGCACCACTGAGGCCGCCACCGACAATCAGGACATCGGCGTCATTGTTCAAGGTCTGGCCCATCCCGCTCTCCCTGTTCAGATCACCACATTACGCACAAACCGCGCCGCTACCGTGCCGTCATTGCGATAACAGTGCGGTTGGTTGCTGGCGAACATGAAGAATTCACCCGCCGCAATATTCTGTGGCCGGTCGCCGAGCATAACGGTCAGGCAACCTTCGAAGACATAAATCTGCTCGCTCCAACCATCGGCGTCCGGCTCCGAGGGATACACCTCGCCCGGTTGCAGGCACCACTCCCACTGCTCGACTTCGCGGCTGGCGCTGGCCTTGGACAGCAACACCGCCTTACTGCCGGGAATCGTGCCGGTCCAGGCCAGCTCATTGATACGGCTGGGATCGCGGGCATCGGGAGCCTGGATCAGATCACTGAAGGCAACGTCGAGGGCCTCGGCCACGCGGTCGAGGGTGGTCAGGCTGACATTCTTTTCCCCCGCCTCGATTGCCACCAGCATTCGGCGGCTGACACCGGACTTTTCGGCCAGCGCGGTCTGGCTCAGGTCGGCGGCATGACGCAAACGACGAACATTTTGGCTGACGTGCTGGAGGACCGAAGCCCGTTGGGTAGAATCTTTGTGCACTATATTGCTCACTGAGTGGGGTTGGGCAGTATACTGCGCAACATTCGGCGCATTGTGCGTCCCCCTCCAGTAGCGTGCAAGGTCATGACGTCGGTGAATTCCCCAAAGGCTTCCTCCCGTTTCACAAGGTTCAGCAAGGCCGAATGCGTGCTGGTGCTGATCACGATGGTCTGGGGCGGAACCTTTCTGCTGGTTCAGCATGCGATGACCGTCAGCGGCCCGATGTTTTTCGTCGGCCTGCGCTTTGCCGCCGCCGCGAGTATCGTCGCCCTGTTCTCCTGGCGTCACCTGCGCGACCTGACCCTGTTCGAACTCAAGGCCGGGTCGTTCATCGGCGTGGCGATCATGCTCGGCTACGGCTTGCAGACAGTCGGATTGCAGAGCATACCCAGCAGCCAGTCGGCATTCATTACCGCGCTGTATGTGCCGTTCGTGCCATTGCTGCAATGGCTGGTGCTGGGGCGGCGTCCGGGGTTGATGCCGAGCATCGGCATCATGCTGGCCTTTACCGGGCTGATGCTGCTGTCCGGGCCGGCCGGTGCGTCGTTCAACTTCAGCCCCGGTGAAATCGCCACCTTGATCAGCGCCGTGGCCATTGCGGCCGAGATCATCCTGATCAGCACCTATGCCGGCCAGGTCGATGTGCGCCGGGTAACGGTGGTGCAACTGGCGGTCACTTCGGTGTTGTCGTTTCTGATGGTGGTGCCGACCAACGAGGCGATTGCGGACTTCTCCTGGCTGCTGCTGTGCAGCGCACTGGGCCTTGGGGCGGCGAGTGCGGCGATTCAGGTGGCGATGAACTGGGCACAGAAAAGCGTGTCACCGACCCGCGCCACGCTGATCTATGCCGGCGAGCCGGTATGGGCCGGGATTGTCGGGCGCATCGCCGGGGAACGCCTGCCGGCGATTGCCCTGGTCGGGGCCGGGTTGATTGTGGCGGCGGTGATTGTCAGCGAATTGAAGACCAAGGGTAAGGCAGCTGCGGTCGAAGAAGAACTGGAGCGGGAAACACAGGGTTAAGCCGTAGCCTCTGCTTTGTTTGTTGAATCGCCTTCGCGGGCAAGCCCGCTCCCACAGGTTCAGAGGCGTTCACATAACTTGTGTACGACGCGGACACTGTGGGAGCGGGCTTGCCCGCGAAGGGGCCGGTCCAGACACCCCCTCTCTGAAACAATGTTAAACAGGGTTTTTCCGTCTACCGTGTAGGATTCTGCGACAGCTTGGCGTTTGGCGATCCGGGAGCTGGCACGTATGATGCTTCACAAACTTCCGCAGATTAGAAGCCTATGTCCCTGATAGTTCTACTGCTTCTGCCTTTCATAGGCAGCTGTTTGGCGGCCGTGTTGCCGCACAATGCCCGTAACGCCGAATCCCTGCTGGCTGGCCTGATCGCCCTGATCGGCAGCGTTCAGGTCGCATTCCTGTACCCGCAGATCGCCCATGGCGGCGTCATTCGCGAAGAGTTTTCCTGGCTGCCCAGCCTGGGCCTGAACTTCGTCCTGCGCATGGACGGTTTCGCCTGGCTGTTCTCCCTGCTGGTGCTGGGCATCGGCACCCTGGTGTCGCTGTACGCCCGCTACTACATGTCGCCGAACGATCCGGTGCCGCGCTTCTTCGCGTTTTTCCTGGCCTTCATGGGCGCCATGCTGGGGCTGGTGATCTCCGGCAACCTGATCCAGATCGTGTTTTTCTGGGAGCTGACCAGCCTCTTCTCGTTCCTTCTGATCGGCTACTGGCACCATCGCGCCGATGCCCGGCGCGGTGCCTACATGGCGCTGATGGTCACCGGTGCGGGCGGTTTGTGCCTGCTGGCGGGGGTCATGCTGCTCGGCCATGTGGTCGGCAGCTATGACCTGGACAAGGTCCTGGCCGCCGGCGACCTGATTCGTGCCCATGACCTCTACCCCGTCCTGTTGCCCCTGATACTGATCGGCGCCCTGAGCAAAAGTGCGCAATTCCCCTTCCACTTCTGGCTGCCCCACGCCATGGCCGCGCCGACGCCCGTATCGGCGTACCTGCACTCGGCGACCATGGTCAAGGCCGGGGTGTTTCTGCTTGCGCGGCTATGGCCGTCGCTTTCGGGCAGTGAAGAATGGTTCTACATCGTCAGCGGCGCCGGTGCCTGCACCCTGTTGCTCGGGGCGTATTGCGCGATGTTCCAGAACGACCTCAAGGGATTGCTGGCCTACTCGACCATCAGCCACCTCGGCCTGATCACCCTGCTGCTCGGCCTGAACAGCCCGCTGGCCGCCGTCGCCGCGGTGTTCCACATCCTCAACCACGCGACGTTCAAGGCCTCGCTGTTCATGGCCGCGGGCATCATCGACCACGAAAGCGGCACCCGCGATATCCGCAAACTCAGCGGCCTGTACAAACTGATGCCGTTCACTGCCACCCTGGCCATGGTCGCCAGCGCCTCGATGGCCGGCGTGCCGTTGCTCAACGGCTTCCTCTCCAAAGAGATGTTCTTCGCCGAAACCGTGTTCATCAATTCCACGCGCTGGGTCGAGCTGAGCCTGCCGATCGTGGCAACGATCGCCGGTACCTTCAGCGTGGCTTACTCCCTGCGTTTCACCGTGGATGTGTTCTTCGGTCCGCCCGCGACCGACTTGCCTCACACCCCCCACGAGCCACCACGCTGGATGCGCGCGCCGGTCGAGCTGCTGGTGTTCACTTGCCTGCTGGTGGGGATCTTCCCGGCGCAGGTGGTCGGCCCGCTGCTCGCCGCGGCGGCGCAACCGGTGGTCGGCGGCGCCCTGCCCGAATACAGCCTGGCGATCTGGCACGGCCTGAACGCGCCGATGATCATGAGCCTGATCGCCTTGTCCTGCGGCACCGTGCTCTATCTGCTGCTGCGCAATCAATTCAAGCGCGGACGCTTCAACCGTCCGCCCGTCTTGGGTCGCCTGGACGGCAAGCACCTGTTCGAATGGGCACTGGTCGCAAGCATGCGCCTGGCCCGCCGCCTGGAGCCGCGGATTGGCACCCGGCGCCTGCAGATGCAGTTGTTCCTGGTGGTGCTCGCCGCCGTGCTGGCTGGCTTGATTCCCATGCTGCACAGCAGCCTGCACTGGGGCGACCGGCCGAAGATCCCCGGGTCGATCGTCTTCGTCACCCTGTGGTTGCTGGCCATCGCCTGTGCCCTTGGCGCGGCGTATCAGGCCAAGTATCACCGTCTGGCGGCCCTGACCATGGTCAGCGTCTGCGGCCTGATGACCTGCGTCACCTTCGTCTGGTTCTCGGCGCCGGACCTGGCCCTGACCCAACTGGCGGTCGAAGTGGTGACCACGGTGCTGATCCTGCTGGGCCTGCGCTGGCTGCCACGACGGATCGAAGAAGTCTCGCCGTTGCCGGGCAGCCTGCGCCGGGCGCGGGTGCGGCGGATCCGCGACTTGCTGCTGTCGACCGTGGTCGGTGTCGGCATGGCGCTGCTGTCCTACGCCATGCTGACGCGCCAGACCCCCAACGACATTTCCTCCTTCTACCTGAGTCGCGCCTTGCCCGAAGGCGGCGGCAGCAACGTGGTCAACGTGATGCTGGTGGACTTCCGCGGTTTCGACACCCTCGGTGAAATCACCGTACTGGTGGCCGTGGCCCTGACCGTCTACGCCCTGCTGCGCCGCTTCCGTCCGCCGAAAGAAAGCCTGCAGCTGCCGGCCCAGCAACGCTTGCTCGCACCGGATGTGGTCACCGACCTGGTCAACCCGCGTCACGCCAGCGACACCGCGCTCGGCTTCATGATGGTGCCGGCGGTGCTGGTGCGCCTGCTGTTGCCGGTGGCGCTGGTGGTGTCGTTCTACCTGTTCATGCGCGGGCACAATCAGCCGGGCGGCGGCTTTGTCGCCGGGCTGGTGATGTCGGTGGCGTTCATCCTGCAATACATGGTTGCCGGCACGCAGTGGGTCGAGGCGCAAATGAGCCTGCGACCGCTGCGCTGGATGGGCACGGGCCTGATGATTGCCACGGCCACCGGCCTGGGTGCGATGCTGGTCGGCTATCCGTTCCTGACCACCCATACCTGGCATTTTTCGTTGCCGCTGCTGGGTGACATTCACCTGGCCAGCGCACTGTTCTTCGACGTCGGCGTGTACGGCGTGGTGGTCGGCTCGACCCTGTTGATCCTCACCGCCCTCGCCCACCAATCGGTGCGTGGTCACAAAACCGCCGCCCAGCCTAAATCCGTTGCCGCCAAGGGAGCCGTCTGATGGAAGAAGTCATCGCAATCGCCATCGGCGTACTGGCCGCGTCCGGCGTCTGGCTGATCCTGCGCCCACGGACGTTCCAGGTGGTCATGGGCCTGTGCCTGCTGTCCTACGGCGTCAACCTGTTCATTTTCAGCATGGGCAGCCTGTTCATCGGCAAGGAGCCGATCATCAAGGACGGCGTACCGCAGGATCTGTTGCACTACACCGACCCGTTGCCGCAAGCGTTGGTGCTAACGGCGATCGTCATCAGTTTCGCCATGACCGCGCTGTTCCTGGTGGTGCTGCTGGCGTCCCGGGGCCTGACCGGCACTGACCATGTGGATGGCCGGGAGCCCAGGGAATGATGGCGATGACCCACCTGATCGTCGCGCCCATCCTGCTGCCGTTGCTGACGGCCGCGATCATGCTGATGCTCGGCGAGAAGCACCGGCCGCTCAAGGCCAGGATCAATCTGTTCTCCAGCCTGCTCGGGCTGGGCATTGCCGTGGCGTTGTTGCAATGGACGCAAACCACCGGCGTGCCAGGCTCCATCGGCGTGTACCTGCCGAGCAACTGGCAAGTGCCGTTCGGCCTGGTGCTGGTGGTCGATCGTCTTTCGGCGCTGATGCTGGTGCTGACCGGCATCATCGGCGTCAGTGCCCTGCTGTTCGCCATGGCTCGCTGGGACAGCGCCGGTTCGAGTTTCCACGCGCTGTTCCAGATCCAGTTGATGGGGCTTTACGGCGCATTCCTCACCGCAGACCTGTTCAACCTGTTCGTGTTCTTCGAGGTGTTGCTGGCCGCGTCCTACGGGTTGATGCTCCACGGCTCGGGCCGGGCGCGGGTGTCGTCGGGGCTGCATTACATCTCGATCAACCTGCTGGCCTCGTCGCTGTTCCTGATTGGCGCGGCGCTGATCTATGGTGTGACCGGCACGCTGAACATGGCCGATCTGGCGGTAAAAATCCCGCTGGTAACCGAAGCTGATCGGGGCTTGCTGCACGCTGGCGCGGGGATCCTGGCCGTCGCTTTTCTGGCCAAGGCCGGCATGTGGCCGCTGAACTTCTGGCTGGTGCCGGCCTATTCCTCGGCCAGCGCACCGGTGGCGGCGATGTTCGCGATCATGACCAAGGTCGGCGTCTACACCTTGCTGCGCCTGTGGACGCTGCTGTTTTCCGCCCAGGCCGGGGCATCGGCGTTCTTTGGCGGGGAGTGGCTGATCTACGGCGGCATGGCGACCATCGTCTGCGCCGCCCTTGCGATCCTCGCCGCGCAACGCCTGGAGCGCATGGCCAGCCTGAGCATTCTGGTGTCGGCAGGCATCCTGCTGTCGACCATCGGTTTCGCCCAGCCGAACCTGGTGGGCGCAGCGCTGTTCTATCTGTTCAGCTCGACCCTGGCGTTGAGCGCGCTGTTCCTGCTGGCCGAACTGATCGAGCGTTCGCGCTCGGCCAACGAGATACAGCTCGAAGATGAAGCCGAACTGCTGCCCCGCCCTCTGGAATCCCTGCATCCCCCCAAAGGCACCAACCTCGACGACGATCAGAAAGCCGTGGTCGGCCAGGTGATCCCGTGGACCATGGCGTTTCTCGGCCTGAGCTTCATCGCCTGCGCCTTGCTGATCATCGGCATGCCGCCGCTCTCCGGGTTTATCGGCAAACTCGGATTGATCGGCGCCCTGCTCAATCCGCTGGGCCTGGGCAACAGCGGCGACACACCGATTTCCAACGCTGCGTGGGGCCTGCTGGTGCTGTTGATTGTGTCGGGGCTGGCGTCGCTGGTCGCCTTCTCGCGCCTGGGCATCCAGCGCTTCTGGACGCCGGCGGAACGACCATCGCCCCTGCTGCGACGCCTGGAATGCGTGCCGATCTTCGCGCTGCTGGGCTTGAGCATTGCACTGACCTTCAAGGCCGGTCCGCTGCTGCGCTACACCCAGGCCGCCGCCGATGCCTTGTACAACCCGCAGCAATACGTGATGGCGGTACTCGACACCCGCGTCGTACCGAACCCCACGGCCAAGGCGGTCCCGCAGGAGGTGCAACCATGAGGCGTCTGTTTCCCGCACCCTTGCTGTCGCTGGCCTTGTGCCTGCTGTGGCTCTTGCTGAACCTGTCGACCAGCCCCGGCAACCTGCTGCTGGGTGCGGCGCTGGGGTTCTGCGCGCCGCTGATGATGCGCAGGTTGCGTCCGCTACCGGTGCGCATCCGTCGTCCCGGGGTGATCCTGCGCCTGGTCCTGCTGGTCGGGCGTGACGTGCTGGTGTCCAACCTCGCCGTGGCCTGGAGTGTGCTCAATGCCGGTCGCCGTCCGCCACGCTCGCAATTCATCAAGGTGCCACTGGACTTACGTGACGCCAACGGCCTGGCCGCGCTGTCGATGATCACCACGGTGGTGCCCGGTACGGTCTGGTCGGAGCTGGCTCTGGACCGCAGCATTCTGCTGTTGCACGTCTTCGACCTGGACGACGAGGCGCTGTTCATCCAGCACTTCAAGGCAACCTACGAGCGTCCGTTGATGGAGATCTTCGAATGAGCCCCTTGCTGGCGAACGCGATCCTGCTGAGCCTGTTCCTGTTTTCCCTGACGATGGTCCTGACCCTGATCCGCCTGTTCAAAGGGCCGTCGGCCCAAGACCGGGTCCTGGCGCTGGACTACCTGTACATCGTCGCGATGCTGATGATGCTGACGCTGGGTATCCGTTATGCCAGTGACACCTACTTCGAGGCGGCGCTGCTGATCGCCCTGTTCGGGTTCGTCGGCTCCTTCGCCCTGGCGAAATTCCTGCTGCGTGGTGAGGTGATCGAATGAATACGCCCTTGTCGTTGTGGGTGGAAATCCCGGTGGCGATCCTGCTGGTGCTCGGCAGCCTGTTTGCCTTGATCGGCGCCACGGGCCTGCTGCGCATGCAGGATTACTTCCAGCGCATGCACCCACCGGCCCTGGCCTCGACGCTCGGGGCCTGGTGCGTGGCGCTGGCTTCGATCATCTATTTTTCGGCGCTCAAGTCCGCGCCGGTCTTACACGCCTGGCTGATTCCGATCCTGCTGGCGATTACCGTGCCCGTGACCACCTTGCTGCTGGCCCGGGCGGCGCTGTTCCGCAAACGCATGGCCGGGGATGATGTGCCGGCGGAGGTGAGTAGTCGGCGGACCGAGAGCGGCAGCTAGACCAAGGATTTGCATCGACTGGACCGGCCTCTTCGCGAGCAAGCCCGCTCCCACAAGGGTGGGTGTCTAACTCAAAAGGTGTGTACGGCACCAGACACTGTGGGAGCGGGCTTGCCCGCGAAGGCGATAGACCTGTCAATGCATCAGGACCGGTCTGTCTCAGACCCAGGCCACCGCCAACAACCCCGCCCCCAACACCACACACAAGGGCGAATAGACCCAGGTGTCCAGCCGGGCAAATTTCGAGTCTTTGACCTCCTTGAAAAAACCCACCAGCTCCGAATCGCCAATGGCCCGGGCAAACAGCAAGATCGCAATGGCGCTGATCACCCACTGCAGCGACCGGTGATGCAAGGGTGGCAGGCACCAACCCACCCGCAAGCACACCAGCATGGCAATCAACAGCAACAGTCCGGCCACCACCAGCGTGACCCAGCCTCGCGGCTTGAACGCCGGCCTCAGTCTTGCGCTGCCCTCCTGCGGTACTTGCGGGACCGCCGCCACCGCCGCCCACTCGCCACCCAACGCCCAATACACATGCACCACACTGATCACGGTGAAGATCGTCACCAGCGACTGAGCCAACAACAGGGTCATGGTTCAGAGATCCTTGAAAGGGATATGAACCGAACATTGTAGGAGCTACCGCAGGCTGCGATGTCTTGATTTTGCTTTTTCATGACGAAGATCAAAAGATCCCGACCTGCGGCAGCGCCTACAGGGCGGCGGAGACTTTATCCGCCACGTCCTTGGGCAGCCAGGCCCGCCAGACGTCTGGATGAGCCTTCATGAACGCCTCTGCCGCCTGGCGCGGCGGTGTATGTTTCTCGCTCATCTCGGCCAGCGCCTTGTTCAGCGGGCCGATCGGAAAGTCGACCTTGGCAAAGAACTCGGCAATCTGCGGATATTGCTTCTGGAAGGGAGTGGACACACCGATCGACAGCTTCGAAGCCAGGGAACGGGTCGGCCGTGGATTGGGGTTGTCGGCGTCGGTCAGGGTCTTCCAGGCCTCGGCGTCGAACGGTGGCTCTTCCAGTTGAATCAGCTTGAAGCGGCCGAGCAACGGCGTGGGCGACCAGTAGTAAAACAGCACCGGCTTGCCACGATGAATGGACGAACTGATCTCTGCATCCAGGGCCGCGCCCGAACCACTGCGGAAGTTCACGTAGCTGTCGTCCAGCCCGTATGCCTTGAGCTTCTGCTTGTTGACCACTTCCGAGGTCCAGCCGATAGGGCTGTTGAGGAAACGTCCCTTGGTCGGAGCTTCCGGGTCCTTGAACACGTCCTTGTAGCGTGGCAGGTCGCTGACGCTGCGCAGGTCCGGCGCCAGCGGCTTGATGCCCTTTACCGGGTCGCCCTTGATCACGTATTCCGGCACCCACCAGCCTTCGGTAGCGCCCTTGACCGTGTCGCCGAGGCTGACGACTTTGCCTTCGGCTTCGGCCTTGACCCAGACCGGGCTGCGACCGGCCCACTCTTCGCCAATGACCTGGATGTCATTGTTGGCCAGCGCGGTTTCCAGGGTGATGGTGGTACCCGGCAAGGTATCGGTGGGTAGCCCGTAGCCCTTCTCGACAATGATGCGCAGGACATCGGTGATCAGGCTGCCGCTTTCCCAGTTCAGGTCGGCGAAGTGGATCGGCGCCTGGGCGGCAAACACCGGGGCGGGTGTCGCCAGCAAACCGAAAGTGGCCAGGACAGCAGCCAGCAACCGTCGAAATCCGTTCATGCTTTTGCACCTCGTGCTGTTCACAGCAATAGCAGGATGGCCTGGCAGTAGACCGCGAAGCCTCTGAATACTCAGTCCAATGACTGTAGTAGAGGTTCCTGCTTTCGAGGTGCGTGGATCAGTTTTCGGAAGTTTCCTGCAAGCGCGCCAGCTCTCGTCTGACCATGCTGGCGTATGGCGCCGGTTGCAGTTGGTAAAGCTGTGACGCCACCCAGTTCAGCCAGGCTCCTTGCAGAAGGGACTTCTGCCCGAACAGCCGCCGCGCTTCGTCTTGAGCGCTGGCCAGGTTCTGTTCGTGGAAGTCGGCGCGGGTCAGGGTCATCACTCGCTGGCCTTGAAGGTCACCAGCTCGCCCTTGCGCCACTTGGCCACTTTGGTGGTCACGGCCTTGAGGGTCTTGGTCAGGCCTTCCTGCAACTGTTGATGGGCGGCAAACACCATCACCACGCTATGACCTTCCTTGAACACTATCCCCTGACCGTCGGGCGTGGTCACGAAGGCGTAATCGCCAATTCCGTAAACCGTCAGCTTGATGTCGCGGAACCTGATGTCCAGCTTGCCGCCTTCGCGACTGGGCAGCACGGAGGCGCTGAAATGATCGCCGACCTTGAGTTTGAGCCCGGGTTTGTCGTCCACCACCAGGGCTGATTCGGTGTCGATTTCGGCAATGTAAATGCCTTCAGCGTTCTGTTCGGTGATGTAAACGAAACGTGACTGAAATTGCTTGACAAGCTTTGCGCGCAAATCGCCCAGCACGAACAAGGCATGCATATCGAGATTACTTACTGCCAAGGAAACATCCCCACATCTGAAAAATGGCGCCGTACGCGAAAATAAACGCACAGCCAAAAAAGCGGCAATGCCGAAGGTGTCGCCAGAGAACCCGGATTGAAGTCCTGAATGAGCAGTGCACTCATTTATCACGAAGCTTGAGAAGACTACTGGAACGTCACTCGCGTCGTCCTGACTGGCGTTCGTCACAGGCTGAAGGAAAACGCCCTTCCTGCTGCCAGAAAATTATGGACTATCAACTTCGGGGAAAAATCTCACCAAGAGAACAAATTTTCCTACATATCATCAGCAAAAAATTGCTTTAGATAAACATCATTCACCCACCAATAAGGGTGATTCTAGAGCAGCGATGCTCCTGAAGACTAGCCAAAACGACGTACATACGTCGGCAAAACAATGAAAAGGACTTCATATGTGCACACTGACACACTTTGCCTATCCCTTGGTACCTGACTCGAAAACAGCAGCGATCTCGCAGCCGATACCGTTCGGCCCCTCTGAGCCGCTTCTCGATGCCCCTCCCCGCCCGCGATTTCAGGTGGTGATGGCGGGCATTGCCTTCTTTCACATCAAGGATATTTCTACAGGCTGTGTAAGAGGTTTCCGAGCCAATCATAACGAAGCCTGCGCCCTCGCCCGGTTTCTTGAATCACACGGTTGACATACCCGCCGCGCTCATTTCCATCGACGTTTGCTCTGCCCGTCGACTTATCTCAGCCGTCGACGGGCAACTACTGCCATACTGCCCGCCCAATAAAACGGATCCGCAACAAATCGGATGGCGTTGACAACAACAATGTATTTCCAGGGGAAGTCTGCAACGTGACGGAATTTGATATCGGCGAGTTTTTTATCCGCGGTGAAGCCAGAGAAGTCGAGGGTGAATTCCAGGCCGTGATTGTCATGCGCGCCAAACCTCCGCTCAAGACCGTGACCTATCACCAGGTCGAAAAAGATCGCTGGTTCAAAACCCCGGATGTCGCTGCCATTGCGGCCCAGGAATCGGCCAGGGAACTGAAGGCGGCGGTCGATGCCGGGGCACTGAAAGCCTGACACCCGGATTGGCGGTCTATGCTCTGTGTTGCGTTTGAACATCGTGATCGAACTCCACCCGTGCGGCGCCCTCCAAATCAGGAGACCGCACATCGCCCCTCGACCCGACTGATGACCTGCAAGGAGATGAAGATGGAATCACCGACACACGACCTGAAAGGCCTGTTCGACCAGCTCGGCCTGGACTCCAGCCAGAAAGCGATCGACGACTTCATTGCCGGCCATTTCCTGCCCGACGACAAGAAGCTCATCGACGCCGAGTTCTGGTCACCGCAGCAGGCCGGCTTCCTCAAGGAACAACTGCGCGAAGACGCAGACTGGGCGCGGGTGGTCGACGACCTGAACCTGCGCATGCATCAGACCCACTGACCATTTCAATGCTGGCTGTCAGGTCTTTCGGCGTTCAATTGCGCCAACCAGGCAGCCTTGCACTCCTGCGCTTCGTCGCGACTGGAGAACGCCGTGCCCCGGCGCTCGCCATTGAGCAACACCACCCAGCAAACCTTGCGTCCCATGGAGCGCAGATTGGCAGGTACGCCGCTGCCGATCATGACCGCGATATCAACTTTGCCTTGCATGCTGCCCCCCGAACTTCATTAGCAACCTAATTAATAGCTATGTTAATTAGGTTGCCAGTGAGGAAACAGCAAAACCCTGCACAGGTTAGTTGCAGGATTTGTAACAATCACCCGGCAACCCGATCCACTGTAGGAGCGAGCTTGCTCGCGATGGTCGTTAACGATGACGCGTGTTTACTGTCTAAACGCGGCGCTCTTGAGTCCATCGCGAGCAAGCTCGCTCCTACAGTTGAACGGCATTACACGGCAACCCGGGGTTCCTAGCGCGGCTTTTCCGGCTTGTAGCCCAGGCGCAAACCGCCCCAATGCCGCCCCTTGAGCATGATCGGCACCGAAAGATCGTGCATCAACTCGCCGGTGTCGCGGGTATAGGTTTGCAGCAGCACCGCCTTCTGATGGCTGCCGCAGCGGATCCCGGTGCGGTCGGCGAACTTGCGTTTGGTCCGGTTCTGCAAGGCATCGACCTGTGCGTCCCCCGTCAGCGGCTGGCTGAACGCATGGTTGTGGGTCGGCACATAACCCTGCTGGGTGCAGGCGATGGCGAACACCAATCCTTCGTGACGCGGCAACAACGGTTCCTGGATCGTTGGCAACACCTGATCGGTGTAGCGGTCGAAACGCGTCTGGTACTTGGCCGGGCTGGTATGGGGGATGACCTGGTAGTTGCGGTCGAACAGATCGTCCAGACTGATTCGACCGGCATCGATATCCGCCTCGAAACGCTCTGCAATCCGGCTCGCGCCTTCCCGGGCCAGGTCATAGATCCGCTGGTGATAATCATCCAGCCCCACCTCGGCCAGTCGCTCGCTGATGGTTTCGGCCTGCCCTTCCATTTGCACCGCCGCCTGGGCCAGGCGCTGAGTCTGCTGGTCGCTGACCGCCAGGTCGCTGCGCATCTGTTCAATGGCATGAAACAGGCTGTCGAGCTGTTCACGGTTGGTGTCTGCGCCCTGGGCGATTTCCCCGACCTGGGACTCGACACTGGCCGCCAGACGGGCAATGTTCTCCAGATGCTGCCCCGTGCGCTCGACCTGCTCGACGCCGGTGTCGAGGTCGCTGGACAGTTGGCGGATCTGCTCCACCACCTGTGTCGTACGTTGCTGGATATCGGCCACCATCTCGCCGACTTCGCCCGTCGCGGTCGCCGTGCGCGCGGCAAGCCCGCGAACCTCATCGGCCACCACGGCAAAACCGCGACCGTGCTCCCCCGCCCGCGCCGCTTCAATGGCGGCGTTCAACGCCAACAGGTTGGTCTGGCTGGCGATGGACTGAATCACCAGGGTCACGCGCTGGATATCATCGCTGCGCAGGCTCAAGGCTTCGATCAGTTCACGGCTGTTACTGGCGCGCTGGCTGAGCTGATGCATGCGGGCAATGGACTCGATCAGTTCAGTACGCCCCATCACGCCGCTTTGATGAGCCTCGCTGGCGGCGCTCAGCGCCTGGCGACTGAGCAGCGAGGTGGCGTGTTCGGTGGTAATCATGACCTCGGCGTTGCTGACGATCTGTGCCGCCGCCGAGAGTTGCGATTGCAGCTTTTGCGCCAATTGCCGAACCGAGAACGCCACCCCGGCGGCCGAGAGCGCGTTATGGCTGGTGGTGTAGGAAAGATCGCGAGTCAAACCGCCGATGGCATCAGCGTTGTCGGGGGAAGCCGCCTGTGGGGTCGCGCGCGAACGCAAACGAGGCAGCCAGATGATCAGTACGGCCAGGGGCAGGCCAAGGTAGAGCGACCAACCGCCCAACGTCATGCCACATAACAACAGCATCAGGGCGATGCTTTGCAGCGTCGGTGTCAGCCAGCGGTTTTTCGGCAACAGCATTGGTGCAGACACTGCCGCAGCCAGAGACCCGTCTCTTGTCATCATCGTCACCCCGGAAAACTTCTAATTGTTGTCTTCGCATTAAACGCCGGCATAAGGCCATTATCCATGAGCCTTTAGTCGCGAACCTTGCAGCAGATCAATAGAAGAATCGGGAAATCGCAGACGACCGAAAACAAAGATCGCAGCCTGCAACAACGCCCTACTTCAATTGCGTAGGAGTTGCCACAGGCTGCGATCTTTTCAAGGCAGCCCGGTTTAACCGGGCTGCCTCACAGAATCAGGCCTGACGCTGGTGCTTGTCGATTTGCTCGTGACGCTCTTGAGCTTCGATGCAGTACTTGGTGGTCGGACTGATCAGCAGGCGCTTGAGGCCAATCGGCTCGCCGCTGTCGTCGCACCAGCCAAAGCTGTCTTCCTTGATGCGCTCAAGGGCTTGTTCCAACTGAGGCAGCATGCGCTGGTCGCGATCGATCGCGTTCACCAGCCAGGTGCGCTCTTCTTCGACCGAAGCCGCGTCTGCCGGATCGGCCGGGGTGTCCAGGCTTTCGATGGCGATGCGGTTCTGTTCGATGCGCTCATGGGTTTCGACTTTCATGTTCTGCAACAGCTCGGAGAAAAAAGCATGTTGCTCGGCATTCATGTAGTCATCCGCCGGCATGGCCAGCAACTTGTCCTTTGTCATTGATATCTCTATAAAAAAACGTGCATTAAGGCGAATTAGGGAGCGTTCCGGCAGACCTTGGCAGGCCATCGGAAAGGCGCCGTTTGTTCCAAGCGCCACCCGGCACTCAATTTACGAGGGGCGGCAGTCTAAGGCCGACTTGAGGCCTCAGCAACTGAAAAGACAGCGAATTTGTCCGACAAAGCCCTGAAAATGCTCTACGGCAGGCTTTGAGGCGGTAATCGGAGTGCGTTTATAGCAAGAAATTCAATCGAGCGGCTGTATATAGAAGACAAACGGCCTGCACGGGGCCATTTTCCCTGCCATTTGCACGACGGCGAACCTCAGCTAAGGTTGTCCTCCCGAAATGGCCATATAAAGGAAAGGACCATGAAGCTGATCGGTATGCTGGACTCGCCCTATGTCAGGCGCGCCGCCATTTCTGCCAAATGCCTGGGAATCACGCTGGAACATCAATCGGTTTCGGTGTTCCGCCATTTCGAACAATTCCGGCAGATCAACCCGGTGGTCAAGGCGCCCACCCTGGTGCTGGATGACGGTGAGGTGTTGATGGACTCGACGCTGATCATCGACTACCTGGAAACCCTGGCCGATAACAGCCTGATGCCCGTCGAACCGACTCAGCGTCTGCGCGCGTTGCGCCTGATCGGCCTGGCGCTGGCCGCCAGCGAAAAGTCCGTGCAGCTTTACTACGAGCGCAACCTGCGGCCGGTGGAAATTCAATTCGAACCTTGGGTGCAGCGGGTCGAAGGACAACTGGTGGCGGCGTATTCGGCGCTGGAGCGGGAGCTGGAAAAGCAGCCGCTGAAGACTGAGGGTGTGATCGAGCAGGACGGCATTACGCTGGCGGTAGCCTGGAGCTTCACCAACCTGGTGGTACCGGACCAGGTGAGTGCGGCGCAGTTTCCGCGGGTCGCCGCGTTCACGGCGTATGCCGAAGGGCTTGAGGTGTTTGTCAGTACGCCGATTGACTGACGGATTCATTTCGCCTCATCGACCGTCATCGCGAGCAAGTCGGATCGCCGCACCGTCGCTCCCACAGGAACGCGTGATTCCCTGTGGGAGCGAGCTTGCTCGCGATGGCTTAAGCAAAAGCGCCGCTTCACCCAAAGGCAGAAGCGGCAGTCGAATCAATGCACAAACAACGCAATCAAGATAATGATCGGGATCGGCACGCCGAGAAAGAACAGCAGTAATGAACGCATGGTAGTTCTCCTGGATTAACGAATCGATGCAGTGGTGACGTAGGTATCGGTTTCCAGATACACCACCGCATCCCGACGACGACCGCCGAAGGTCGCGGCAAGGCTGGCGAAAAACGCACCGGCCAACAGCGCAACGAACATCCACAGCGTGGTCCACGCCGCAACTTTCGCGGCGGTGTCAGCGGCTTGTTGAGCGGCCAGCTTGGCGTCGGCCACGGCTTGCCGGGTGCGGGCATAGACTTCATCGACACGACGTTCGGCGTCGGCCTGGGTGAGGTTGGTCCGCTGCGCGACCAGTTGCGCCAGGTAAGTCCGGTCTTCGGCGGCCAGCTCACCTCTGTTCAGGGAACGCACAAAGATCCGGGTGACGGTGCCCCGGGCCGCATCATCACTGACGGCAACCGGGCGATCATCACGGAACAGGCTGTCGACGAAGTAACCGTACTCATCGCCTTGGGTATTGCCCGCCGCAGTGCCCACGGCTTGCGTCGCGGCACTGGCGGCACCGCCGACCAGGTTCGCCCCGGCCTGCACGCCACCGCCGACCAGACTGCTGACCGACCCGGCGACCAGCGTGGCCGTCACCAGCGTCGCCACGCACCAGGCCAGAAAACCATGGGCCGTGTCGCGAAAGTAAACTTCATCGCCGTGCATGTACGCCCACTTCACCCGCAGTCGCCCGGCGATGTAACCGCCAAGCCCCGAAGCGACAATCTGGGTGAAGGCCAGCCAGACAATGGTCGAGATTCCCAGGCCTTTGGCGCTCACGCCTTCATTGGCCCAAGGCGACACCGCCGAAAAACCCAGGCCGAAGCCAAGCAACACCAGGATCAGCGACAACGCCGCCGCGGCAGCGGCACCCGCGAAAATCGCCCCCCAGGACACGCCGGACAGCGTGGTTGACTCGTCCATGGCGGGATAGAAACCGTCAGAGGATCTATTCATAGTTGTATCGCTCCAGGCAGAAAGATGGTGTTACAACTCTTCGAGGAAGGAATTGCAGTCACCGTGCCAGTCACGCACTTTGAATAAATCGTTGCGCTTCAATCGTTTAGAAAGTTTGAACTTCCCGGCCCCATGCAAACTGCAAGGATCAGGTTGAGCCAACGGGTTTTATGCATGGGTTATTTGCGTTGCCACTGGCGGTCAGACAACCTTTTTTTTTGGGGGGGGCGTTCACTGGTTTTTCGGGAGCTGGCTTGTCGGGTCGCCGCATCGCAGCGATGGTCGTTAACGATTACGCGTGTGAACTGGATAAACGTGGCGCATTTGAGTCCATCGCCAGCAGGCTGGCTCCTACAATTCCCCGGGAATGCGTGAAGCGACCCCGCCCAGATGAAAGTTAATTTATTAAGTCGCGTTTTTTTCTTGGCAAAATGCTCGCAACTTCGTATTGAACTGCAAATCAGGCCAGCCTTATGACCCGCATCTTGACCATCGAAGACGACGCCGTGACCGCCCGGGAAATTGTCGCCGAACTGAGTAGCCACGGCCTCGACGTCGACTGGGTCGACAATGGCCGCGAAGGGCTGGAGCGTGCTGTGAGCGGCAACTATGACCTGATCACCCTCGACCGCATGTTGCCCGAGCTCGATGGCCTGGCGATCGTCACCACGCTGCGGACCATGGGCGTGGCGACACCGATCCTGATGATCAGCGCACTCTCCGACGTCGATGAGCGCGTGCGCGGCTTGCGCGCCGGCGGCGACGACTACCTGACCAAACCCTTCGCCACCGATGAAATGGCCGCCCGGGTCGAAGTCCTGCTGCGCCGGCAGAACACCGTGACCGCCCAGGCCACCACGTTGCGGGTGGCGGATCTGGAGCTGAACCTGATCAGCCACGAAGCGAGCCGCGACGGTCAACTGCTGACGCTGCTGCCCACCGAGTACAAACTGCTGGAATTCCTGATGCGCAATACCGGGCAAATCCTCTCGCGGATGATGATTTTCGAAGAAGTCTGGGGTTACCACTTCGACCCTGGCACCAACCTGATCGACGTACACATCGGCCGTCTGCGCAAGAAAATCGACCCGCCTGGCAATGTTCCACTGATTCGGACCGTGCGAGGCTCGGGTTATGTCATTGCCGAACCCGTCTAAAGGCTGGCGTTCCTCCAGCAGCCGTTTGCTGGCGCTCTACAGTTCGCTGTTCGTGATCTGGAGCGGGATTCTCATGGGGGTCATGTACTACGAGGTTTCCGCTTACCTGGACAACCTGGCCAAGCATTCACTGATGCAGCGCCAGCACCTGTTTTCGCGTTTCTCGGGCGAGCAACTGGTGGACGCCCTCGCCGTCAGCATGGCCTTCGACATCCGCGGCATCGACGCCTACGGCCTGTTCGATGCCCGGCACCACTATCTCAGTGGCGCCCTGCGCTACATTCCGGAGGGCTTGCCGCTCGATGGCAAGATCCACATGCTGCGCGACTGCGATGCCTACGGCGACAATGATGACCAGACGCTGCCCGCCGACAGTTGCGACGCCGTGGCGACCCGCACCCTCGACGGCCGCTGGCTGGTGCTGGTGCGCGACAACGGTTCGCTGTTCGCCGTGACCCGCATCATTCTTCACGCGCTGTTCTGGGGGGTGACCCTGACCATCCTGCCGGGCATCGTCGGCTGGTATCTGCTGCGGCGCCGGCCGTTGCGCCGCATCCGCGGGATCCAGGCCAGTGCCGAAGCCATAGTCGCGGGCGACCTGAGCCGGCGCCTGCCACTGTCCAATCGGCGTGACGAACTGGACATGCTCGCCGCCATCGTCAACGCCATGCTCGAACGCATCGAGCGCCTGATGCATGAGGTCAAGGGCGTGTGCGACAACATCGCCCATGACCTGCGCACGCCCCTGACCCGTCTGCGCGCGCAGCTTTACCGCATGCAGCAGCAAGCCGGCGAAGGCTCACCGCAGGCCATGCAACTGGACCTGGTGCTGGCCGAAGCCGATACGCTGATGGCGCGTTTCCGTGGCCTGCTGCGGATTTCCGAACTGGAAGATCGCCGGCGCCGCTCCGGGTTCGTGCAACTGGACCCCGTGGCGTTGTTGCAGGAACTGCATGAGTTCTACCTGCCCCTGGCGGAAGACGACGGCCTGGTTTTCCAGTTGCACCTCCCCGCGTCATTGCCCTCACTCAACGGCGATCGGGCGCTGCTGTTCGAAGCCGTGGCGAACCTGCTCAGCAACTCGATCAAATTCACCCCACCCGGCGGTGCGGTGATCTTGCGCGGGGTCAATGCTGGCGGGCATACACGGATCGAAGTGCTCGACTCCGGCCCCGGCATTCCCGAGGCGGAGCGTGAAGCGGTATTCCAGCGTTTCTATCGTGCCGAGGCTGGCAATCAAAAGACCGGCTTCGGGCTGGGCCTGTCCATCGTCGCGGCGATTGTCAGCCTGCACGGATTTACGCTGGAGGTGGGCAGCAGCGAACTGGGCGGCGCGCGGCTGGTGCTTGATTGCCGGGAGAGTTTGATTGCACCGGCCTGACAAACGCTTACAAACAATGATCCTCCCACAGGGGATTGGTGGTGTTTTCCGCTGGGTGAATCAGGCCGGGTAGTTGGCCCGCAAGGCCTCAAGTCCACCCTGATAGATGCCGGTAAACAACGCCTCCACCTCCTCATTGCTCACGCCCACCGGTTCAAACCGCCCGGACCAGGTCACCCGCGCGCCATCGCCTTGCGCCTCGACCTTGATCGTCGCCAGATATTCAGTCGCCGGAAAGGGTGCCTGCTCAATCGAGTAGCTGTAGGTTCGGCCCATGTTGTCGAAGGTTTGCAGGCGTTCGATCACCACCGCGCCATCCGCCGTTTGCAGGCTGCGCACGCGCCCGCCGTCACTGAGCTCGCTCCTGGGAATGAACGGCAGCCAGTCCGGCAGCGAGTTGAACCCGCCAATCAATTGCCAGACCTGTTCGGCCGAAACCGGGATGTCGATGAAGGCTGTTGCAGTTGCCATGAAATGCTTTCTCCAATCAATAAGGTTCAGATGGCCAGGCTGTCGACGACACCGCCGTCGACCCGCAAGGCAGCACCGGTGGTGGCCGAGGATAACGGCGAAGCGATGTAGGCCACCAGATTGGCAACCTCCTCGACGTCCGCCACGCGCTGGATGATCGACGTCGGCCGGGCCTTGCGCACGAACGCATCGGCTTCGTCCCGGGCGCTGCGCCCGGATTCGGCCGTGGCGTCCTTGAGCATGTCTTCCAGGCCATCGGTAAAGGTCGGGCCGGGCAGGATCGCGTTGACCGTCACCCCGGTGCCGGCCAGGCGTTTGGCCAGGCCATGGGACACCGCCAGGTTGGCGCTTTTGGTCACGCCATAGTTGATCATGTCCGCCGGTGTCGCCACGCCGGATTCCGAAGACAGGAAGATCACCCGCCCCCAACCCTGCTTGACCATGCCCGGTGTGTAGTGCCGGGACAGGCGCACACCGGAGATCACGTTGACCTCGTAGAAGCGCGTCCACTCACTGTCCGGGGCGTCGTAGAAGTCCACCGTGTTGAAGATCCCGAGGTTGTTCACCAGGATGTCTGCCCGTGGTTCGGCGGCGAACAGTTTCTCGGCGCCTTCGGCGGTGCCCAGGTCGGCGGTCACGCCACGCAATTGCGCAGCAGGAACACGCTGACGGATGCTCGCCAGTGCCTGCTCGACCTTGGCCGTATCGCGGCCGATCACCACCACCGTGGCGCCCGCCTCGGCCAGTGCCTGGCTGATGCCCAGGCCAATGCCGGCGGTACTGCCGCTGACGATTGCCAGTTTTGCGCTCAAATCAATCTTCATGTTCAAGCTCCAATGAGGGGCAAGGGGGCGCGCTCGCAAATCAGCTTCGCCTCACGCAACGCCTGCCAGAAAGCAGCGGGAATCACCGCCGACAACGATTTCGACTTGCTGCGCCAGGGCGGCGTCCATCAAACGCTGCAAGGCGCGATCATGGTCCGGAAGAGTGTAGCGACCGGCCAGCAGAAAACCGTCCGGCTGCGCTTCGCTCAGATCAAGGGTCAGCTCGCAGGGTTCGACCTTGTTCACCCCCCAGGCCCCAGCCCTTGATCACGCCCTCCTCGCGCAAGCAGTGAACCGGGCGCTGGATCGACTCGATCCGTCTGAATAAAGCGCCGAACCTGTGGGAGCGAGCTTGCTCGCGATGAGGGAGCATCAGTAAACGATGATGTGCCTGATGCACCGCAATCGCGAGCAAGCTCGCTCCCACAGGTATTCAGCGAACGCTAGATTCCGCAGGGTTTGCTGCTTTACTGAAAAAACCCACCCCCACCGAGCCATCACCATGAATCGCAACGACCTGCGCCGCGTGGACATGAACCTGTTGGTGATTTTCGAAACCCTGATGTTCGAGAAGAACCTGACCCGGGCCGGGGAAAAGCTGTTCCTCGGTCAACCTGCTGTCAGTGCGTCGCTGGCCAAGTTGCGCGATCTGTTCGACGACCCGTTGCTGGTGCGCAACGGTCGAACCCTGGAGCCGACCCCGCGGGCGTTGCAGATTCTCAAGGAGTTGCAACCGGCGATGGACACCATTTCCGGGGCAGTCAGCCGGGCCAAGGATTTCGAGCCCTCCACCAGTCGCGAGGTGTTTCGCATCGGCCTGTCCGACGACGCCGAATTCGGGCTCTTTCCGCCGCTGCTCAAGCAGATTCGCGAAGAGGCGCAGAACGTTGTGGTGGTGGTGCGCCGGGTGAATTTCCTGCTGATGTCGTCGATGCTGGCCAGCGGCGAGATTTCCGTCGGTATCAGCTACACCACGGAGTTGCCGGCCAACGCCAAGCGCAAGAAATTGCGCGACCTGAGTGTGAAGATCCTGCGCGGCGATGACCGTCCCGGCCCGCTGACCCTCGACGAGTTCTGCGAACGCCCTCACGCACTGGTGTCGTTTTCCGGGGATCTGAGTGGCGCCATCGACAATGACCTGGCCCGCATCGGCCGTTCGCGCCGGGTGGTGCTGGCGGTGCCACAGTTTGCGGGCTTGCGGGCCTTGCTGGCGGGGACTGACATGCTCGCCACCGTACCGGATTACGCGGCCAGTGCGCTGATCGAAGGCAGCAGCCAGTTACGGGCGGACGATGCGCCCTTTGAGATCAACCTGTCCGAACTGTCGATGGTCTGGAACGGGGTCAGCGATAACGATCCGGCAGAACGCTGGTTGCGTTCGAAAATTGCACAGCACATGGCGGCGCCACCGTCGGGGCATTGATCGACTGCAGGAGCACCGGCTCGGATTCGCGCAAGTACACCGGCATGTCGGTCACCGGTGGCATGGCCGGAATCTCGAAGTACATCTGCACCACCCAGCCGCGGTGGTAGCTGGCGTGGTTGACCACATGCATCAGCATCGCGCCGGCGCTCATGGTGCCGCTTTCGCCCGAGACAAAGGTGAACTCCACAGGCCTGTCCAGGGAGGCATCGGTTTGCCGGGCGCTCCAGTCGCAGTACCAGCGATCGATCTCTTTTTGCGCCTGGCGCAGTTCGGACAGGTCGGCATGCAGCAGATCGTGCGAGGTCTTGAAGCCATGTCCCCGGCCTTCAAGATGCGCCCGCCAGATGCAATCCACCACGTAGACATGATTGAGGGTGCCGATCATGTTGTTGAACACCGACACCCGTTGTTTTTTGACTTCGCCCGGAGGAAGCGCCGCAAGGCTGTCAAACAGACGCAGATTGGCCCAGCGTTTGTAATCGGCCAGCAGGCAGGCAGTGCGTACAGTGATCATCAGAGGTCTCCGATGGCAGTAAGCGCACTCCCTAGCATAGACCCGATGCCCGCAAGGCAGGGCCAGCACTGATCATCGGTCGTCAAGGCGTTTCACCACGTGCCCGGCAAGCGCCAGGCAACTGGTCAGCCCCGGTGATTCGATGCCGAACAGATTCACCAGCCCCGGCACGCCATGTTCGGCGCATCCGCTGACGAGAAAATCGGCGGCCGGCTCGGTCGGCCCGCTGATTTTCGGGCGAATGCCGCTGTAGGCCGGTTGCAGGCTGTTGTCCGGCAACCCCGGCCAATAACGGCGGATCGCCTGATAGAAGACCTCGGCCCGGCGGGGTTCGACGCGGTAATCAATGTGCTCGACCCATTCGACATCCGGCCCGAAGCGCGCCTGGCCGCCCAGGTCGAGTGTCATGTGCACGCCCAGTCCGGCGCTCTCCGGGGCCGGATACACCAGGTGCCGAAAGGGTGCCCGGCCGCTGAGACTGAAATAACTGCCCTTGCACCAATGCGCCTGGGGCACGAACTGTGCTGGCAGGCCGACGATAGTGCGCGCCACTTGGGGAGCGGACAGCCCCGCGCAGTTGATCACTTCGCGGCAGCACAGGGTCATGGGTTGGCTGCCGCCCATGTGCAGCTCGAAGCCCTGGTCGATGCACAGGGCCGACAGCAACGGCGTGTGCAAGGCCAGCGTCGCACCGAACCGCTCGGCGTCGCCCTGAAGTGCCAGCATCAGCCCGTGGGAATCGGCGATGCCGGTAGAGGGCGACCACAGTGCCGCGACGCAGGACAACGCCGGTTCAAGCTCCCGCGCCTGCGGGCCATCCAGCCATTGCAGGTCATCGACACCATTGAAACGCCCCTGCTGCAACAGGCGCTGCAAAGCCGCGTGCTGCAGTTCGTCGGTGGCCACGATCAGCTTGCCCACGCGCCGGTAATCGACACCGTGCTCATCGCAATAGGTGTAGAGACGCTGCTTGCCCTCCACGCACAACCGCGCCTTGAGGCTGCCGCCCAGGTAATAGATGCCGGCGTGAATCACTTCTGAATTACGCGAACTGATGCCCGTGCCAATACCCCCTCCAGCCTCGACCACCAGCACGTCCCGCCCGCTCATGGCCAGCTGCCTGGCCACCGCCAACCCGACGACTCCGGCTCCGATCACCACGCTTTGAATATCCACGCTCAACGACCCTGCCTCCTACACCTGCTCTCACCGGCGACGCCTCAGAGCCCTCCTCACGGAACTCTCGTCGACTGCCACGTATCCTAAACTATGTGGTACATCCCTTATGCTTAATGCTGTCGGAGGACACCGTCATGCGCCGCCTATTTATCATCTCTGCACTGGTACTTTGTTTACCCGCAGGCTCGGCTCTGGCCGATGTGGATGCCAAAGATGTCGCTACCTCGGCCGGGGTTTCCGCCTCGCTGTACTCAACGTTCAAAGACGACAAACTCATGATTCCCGCCCGGGATGACGCCTCCAGCTTCGTCGCCAGCGGCGGTGCGATTCGTGGTGCTTATCTGGAGTCGGTGTTGAAAAAGATCCGTCAGGACAATCCCGCCCTCAACAACGCAAGCGACGAAGACCTGGCCCGTGCCATCCTCGTCCAGGAAGGCGTTGCCGCCGATCACTGAAGACCGTCTTCGCCAGCGGTGGGGCTTGTGACACCGGGATAGCGTTTCCAGCCCTGCCTCGCGTGTGTGCCAGTGGACAGGCGTGCCCACCCGGCCACGAGCTGCGCGTTGATACTCACCCCGCCACACACCACGATCACCACGTCATGGGCGTCGGCAATCGCCGGGTGATCCAGGTAGGCGGTCGCCAATGAAACGCCGCACGCCGGCTCGACCAGCTGACGCAAATCATTGGCGTAACGCACCACGCCCATGATCGCCTCATCATCACTGAGCACCACGCACTCATGGGGGAAATCGTCGATGTGCCTGACCGGCCAGGCGGCCACTTGCGCGGCGCCCAGGGACGTGGCAACCGTGTCGATTTTCGGCAATCTGACCGGGTGCCCGGCCGCGACTGCTGCAGCGAACGACGCCGCGCCTTCGGTTTCGCAGGCGACGATGCGGCAATCGGTGTGCCGATGACGAATCAGGCCGGTGAGCAGCCCGGCCAGCAAGCCACCGCCGCCCACCGATGCCACCAGCACATCCACTGGCGGGCAGTCGGCAAGGATTTCATCGACCATCGTGCTGTGCCCTTCCCACAACACAGGGTGGTCAAAGGCCGGCACGAATTCACTGCGTGGGTCCTGGGCGAGTTCCCGGGCCCATTGATTGGCTTCGTCCCAGACCTTGCCGTGCTCGATCACCTCGGCGCCGGTCTTGCTGATCCGCGCCCGAGTGCTGTGCGGGGTGGTGTGCGGCACCACGATACAGGCCTTGAGCCCCAGGCATGCCGCGGCCATGGCCGTGGCCAGTCCCGCATTACCGCCGGAGGGACAGACCACCTTGCGCTTGCCCTGCTGCGCCGCCCGGCTGCACAGCAAGCCGATGCCGCGTATTTTGAACGAGCCGCCAGGTTGCAGGTTTTCCAGTTTCAGCCAGATACGGCGGGTCGGGGTCGAGAGGCCAGGGTGCAGAATCAAAGGCGTGCGGATGTGAAGCATGTCGGTTCCTGTTACACGCCACCGGCTCGCCGAACAGGTCGACGAGCCAGCGGTGAACGGTCCTCTCATGGAAGTTTAGTTCACCCGGTACCGGGGCGACCGTCTCAGCGGGCTGACGCTGGCTGCGATCTTTTACCCATGGAAACTCGAAGGCCAATGAACGATCAAAAGATTGCAGCCTACGACAGCTCCTACGTAAGCCAATTCGTGGAGGCTCCATGAAAATCTCGGCCAAACTGGCGTTTTTCGCCGTCGCCAGCACCCTTGCCTACCTCGCCGTGGCGATCTGGGGGCTGGGTGGTTTCGCGGCTTTCTTCAGCCACGGTTCACTGGTCGTCGTTGCCCTGGCCACCCTGATCATGGCCGTCGCATCGCTGTTCACCGAGGCCAACCTGAGTTCGGGAGAACGCGAAGACCGGGGCAATCGCTGGGTCCTCCCGGTCTTCGGCGTGATCGGCGTGCTCAGCGGCTTTGTGCCGGCTTATACCGACCGCATCGATTTCTGGACCTTTGGAGGTGAAGGCGTGCGCTGGCTCGGGGCCCTGTTGTTCATCGCGGGCGGTGCGCTGCGGTTGTGGCCGGTGTTTGTGCTGGGCAAGCGTTTCAGCGGGCTGGTGGCGATCCAGCCGGGGCACCGACTGGTCACCGAGGGCATTTACCGGCGCCTGCGCAACCCCAGTTACCTGGGGATGATGGTCATCGCCGTGGGCTGGGCGCTGGCGTTTCGCTCAAGCGTCGGTCTGCTGCTGGCGGCGTTGACCCTGATCCCGCTGATTGCCCGGATTCACTCGGAAGAGACCTTGCTGAGAGCGCAGTTCGGCAGCGAATACGAAGCCTATTGCGCCCGCACCTGGCGGCTGGTTCCCGGGCTTTACTGAATGCAACCCTATCCCCTGTGGGAGCGAGCCTGCTCGCGAAAGCGGTGTGTCAGCCAATATCAATAGCCACTGACACGACGTCTTCGCGAGCAGGCTCGCTCCCACATTAGACGGCGTGCAGGCGCAGACCTGCAGCATCCACCTGAACCCGGACCATGTCATAGTCAACCAACGTCCCATGCAACGTCTCGACCGGCTGCTCATGGGTCGCCGTGACAATCACCAAATCCGCCCCCGCCGCTTCAGCCGCCAGAATCCCCACCGTGGCATCTTCAAAAACCAGGCACTGCCCAGCCTCCACGCCCAGGCGCCGGGCCGCGAGTCGGTAACCCGCGGGGTCCGGTTTGCCGGCAGTCACATCCTCGGCGGTGATCATCACGGCAGGCTCTGGAATCCCCGCCGCCGCCATCCGCCGCAACGCCAGTTCCCGTGGGGCGGAGGTGACGATGGCCCACTGCCTGGCCGGCAAGGACCGCAGGAATTTCGCCGCGCCCGCCACTTCGAAGACCCCGTCGACGTCGTCGATTTCCGCTTCGGTGATCCACGCGGCTTCGGCCTCGGCATCCACCCCGGGCAAGCCCAGGCGCCTGATGGTATCGATGGCCCGGGCGCCGTGAATGGTCGGCAGGAAGGATTCGACATCGACACCATGGCGCACGGCCCAGGTGGTCCAGACCCGCTCGGCAGCGGCAATGGACGTCAGGACGGTGCCGTCCATGTCGAACAGAAAGGCACGGTAAGTCGAGTTGAATACAGGGTGATCGGACAAGGAAAGGAACCTCGCAGTTGCCGGACGGATTTGCCCGGCAATGTAGCATCTGCGAACGCCTCAGTTGAGTCGTTTGGACTTGAAGGTCTGGCTCACACAATCGAGCAGCCCACCGATCATCCAGGGCTTCTTGATGAACGAGACCGCGTGCCGCACGCCGGAGCTTTCAGGGGTTTCGAAACCGGACATGATCATGATCGGCTTGTCCGGCCAGCGATCGCCGAACTGGTTGGCCAGGTCCGCGCCATTAAGCGTGCCAGGCATGGTGATGTCTGTCAGCAGCATGCCCACCTGCGGCGCATGCTGTTCCAGATAGACCGCTGCCGCATCCGCACTGGTGTGCGGCTCGACGACAAAACCCTCCTCCTGGAGAATCTCACAGAGAAACTCCAGGATCAGCGGGTCGTCCTCGACCACCAGAATCAACCCGCCAGGACGATGTCCGTCCGCCGTCGGTACTCGACTCATGACCGTGCCGCTCCCTGATTGCCTCAATGATTTCGCGGAATTGGATCCGCTGCCTAAAGGTATGAGCAGCGCAGACCGCGGAAATTCATTTTTGATACAGCCAGGTGACCGGCATCACGCGTCCTGCAGAATCAGGTCGGCGCCCTTTTCCGCCACCATCAACACAGCGGCATGGGTGTTGCCCGACGTCACGTTGGGGAAAATCGACGCATCGACGATGCGCAATCCGTCCAGCCCGTGGACCTTGAGGCGTTTGTCCACCACCGACTTCTGCTCGTCCGGGCCCATGGCGCAGGAACCGCACAAGTGGTAGATCGAGCCGCTGTTTTCGCGGAAGTACTGCAGCATCTGCTCGTCGGTTTCGACCACCGGTCCGGGCAACACCTCTTCGACGGTGATGCCCTTGAGCGCCGGCGCCTGCATGATCTTGCGCATCAGGCGGCTGCCCTGGATCACCTCGTCGATGTCCTTCTGGGTGCTCAGGTAATTGGGGTCGATCAGCGCCGCATCCCGCGGGTTTTTCGAGGCGATTTCGATATGCCCGCGACTGGTCGGCCGGCACGGGTTGAAGCACAACAGGAAGCCTGAGTACGGCTCGGGCTTGAGGCTGGCCTTGTTGTTTTTCGGGATCTGGTACGACAGCGGGTTGAAGTACAACTGCAGGTTCGGGTTGGTCTGCTGCTCGTCGCCACGGAAGAACCCGCCGGCCTGGTTGACGCTCATCGCCAGCGCGCCCTTGCGGGTGAACAGGTACTTCAGGCCCAGTTTGAACTGGCCGAACAGCGAACTGAGCTGGTCGTTCAGCGTCGGGATGTTGGCCTTGTAGTAGTAACTGGCGCACAGGTGATCCTGCAGGTTCTGCCCCACCGCCGGCAGGTGTTTGACCAGCGGGATGTTGTGCCTGGCCAGCAGCGCCTGATCGGCCACGCCGGACAGTTGCAGGATCTTCGGCGTGTCCACGGCACCGGCGCAGAGGATCACTTCCTTGTTGGCGCTGAAGGTTCGCACCACGCCGTGCTGGGTGATGGAGACCCCGGTGGCACGTTGTCGGTCGTCGAACAGTACCCGGTCCACCAGGGCAAAATGCTCGACCGTCAGGTTCGGCCGGCTCAATGCCGGATGCAAATGGGCGAAGCTGCTGGAGCAGCGTTGGCCGTCGCGGGTGTTGACGTCATAGATGCCCGCACCTTCGAATTTCGGACCATTGAAGTCGTCGCTGATGGGGTAGCCCAGTTCGTCGCAGCCCTTGAGGAACACATCACAGATCGGATGGGTCTGGCCCTTCATCGGGGTGATGCTGATCGGGCCGCTGCCGCCGTGGTAATCGCTGTCACCCAGCGGGTGGTTTTCCAGCTTGCGAAAGTACGGCAGCACGTCCTTGAAGCCCCAGCCGTCGTTGCCGTTGGCCGCCCAGTCATCGAAGTCATGGGCCTGTCCACGCACGTAGACCATCGCGTTGATCGAGCCCGAACCACCCTGCACCTTGCCGCGCGGGGCATAGATCTCACGGTTGTTCAGTTGCTTTTGCGGGCGGCTGTAGTACATCCAGTTGAAGGTCGGGTTGTAATACATTTTGGCGAAGCCGACCGGGATCTTGAACCAGAAGGACGAGTCTTTCCCGCCCGCTTCCAGCAGCAGCACCGTGTGTTTCCCGGAAGCCGAGAGGCGATTGGCCAGAACGCAGCCTGCTGCGCCGGCGCCAGCGATGATGTAGTCGTATGTCATGCACGGTTACCGCGTAAGTCGTTGTTCAAAAAAACCGCAATGGGTCACACCCTGTAGGAGCGAGCTTGCTCGCGATGAACCTGAGAACACCGCGGGGTATCAGGCCCTCAGCGTTATCGTTGACGATCATCGCGAGCAAGCTCGCTCCTACAAAAATCTCCCGTCAGCCCCGGGCCGGCGATGTGTCTTTGACATCAGCCGGAGTCGGCGCCATTTGCAGGTGCAACCGCTCACCGGTGTAAGGCGAATGCTTGCGCACCACATCCATGTTCAGCTCCACGCCAAGGCCCGGCTCGGTGGACGGGATGATGTAGCCGTCCTCCCACTGCAAGGGTTTGGTCAGGACTTCGGCATGGAAGCCACCCCAGGTCATGATGCTTTCCTGGATCAGGAAGTTCGGCGTGCAAGTCGCCAACTGGAAGCTCGCCGCCGCGCCAATCGGCCCGTTGTAGAGGTGCGGGGCGATCTGCGCGTAATACGCCTCGGCCATGCTCGCGATCTTCTTCGCTTCCAGCAGGCCGCCGCAGCGTGCAACGTTCATTTGCAGGATCGACGCGCCGCCGGCCTGCAGCAGCTTGAAGAATTCGTACTTGGTGGTCAGGCGTTCACCGGTGGCGATCGGGATGCTGGTCTTGGCCGCGACTTGCGCCATCGCATCTTCCTGGCCTGGCGGCACTGGCTCTTCGAACCACAGCGGGTCGTACTTCTCCAGACGCTTGGCCAGGCGAATGGCCGAGGACGGCACCATCTGCCCGTGGGTGCCGAACAGCAGGTCGCACTTGTCGCCCACCGCTTCGCGGATCTTGCGGCAGAAGGTTTCGCAGCGCTCCAGCACTTGCAGGGAAATCTGGTGACCGGAGTACGCGGTGTACGGCCCGGCCGGGTCGAACTTCACGGCGGTGAAGCCTTTGTTCATGTTTTCGATGGCGCACTCGGCGGCCAGGTCCGGGTCGTCGTAGTCGTACTCACCCTTGCTGTTGACCGGGTACAGGTAGGTGTAGGAGCGCAGTTTTTCGTGGACCTTGCCACCGAGCAACTCGTAGACCGGTTTGTTCGCCGCCTTGCCGATGATGTCCCAGCAGGCCATCTCCAGACCGCTGACCACACCCATCATGGTCAGGTCCGGGCGCTGGGTGAAGCCGCTCGAATAGGCCTGGCGGAAAAAGCGTTCGATGTGGTGCGGGTCCTGGTTCAGCAGGTAGCGCTCGAACACGTCTTCGATGATCGGCAGCATGGCCTTTGGGCCGAAGGTCGCGGCGTAGATTTCGCCGACGCCTTCGATGCCGCAGTCGGTCTTGATCTTGACGAACAGCCAGTACATCCCGCCGATGTGCGGTGGCGGAACAGCAACGATATGGGTTTCAAGGGCGACGATTTTCATCTCAGGCACCTGTCTTCTTATTCATGGATTTACGATTGATGCGCGCACGCAGCGTGAGGGCCGCCAGGGTCCCGAGCAGGCCGACGAACGCGATGTAGCCGAAATACAGCTTGTAGCCAAAGGCACCGGGGAAATGCTCGGTGAGGTAGCCGTTGATCAAGGGAATGAAGGCATCCGGCAGGTAACCCACCACCGAGACGATGCCGATGGCCAGGCCGGTGATGCGCAGCGGAATGTTGCAGGTGTCAAGAATCGCCCAGTACAGCCCGCGAATGGCGTAGGTCATCAGACCGATGAAAATCACCGTGCCGATCAGCAGGCCGAGGCTATTGAGGGCCGGGAACACGATCAGGCCGATCATCGCCAGGGAAGCGAGGAACAACGCGACGACCAGGACCGAAATGTTCGAGAACTTGTCACCCAGCCAGCCGCCACCAATACCGCCGATGGGGCGCATCCACAATTTGAGGGTGGTGATGGTGCCAGCCATGACCGCGGTCATGCCGCCGCCCTGCAGGTAATCGGAGAAACTGTAGGTAGCCCAGAAGATGTGGTAACCGCAGAACACAATGGCGGTAACCAGCCACAGTTCAGGGATTTTCACCAGGATGGCCAGGTCGCTGAGCAGATTGAACTTGCCCTTCTCCACCGCCGCCGTGTCTTCCATCGACTTCGGATCCTTGATCAGCACCAGCACACACCCGATGGCAATACAGGTAAAGGCATAGAGGTAAACCACGTGCTTGAAGCCTTCGGCCGCCGACTCGCCACGGCTTTCGGTGGCGAAGGCGAACAGGCCCAGGGCAACCGTCGCCAGCAAGGCTTCCACCAGACCGCGACCGCCGTCGAGGATACCGAAGAACCGCCCCTGCTCGGAGTGATGGGCAATCATCTTCACCCGCTTGAGCACCGAGGCCCAGAAGGTCAAACCGGTGGTCAGGCCCCAGCAACCGAAGATGATCATCAAACCGGTCATCGACGGCGCGGTGGAGTACCACAGGCCCAGGGCGCCGGTGGCCACCAGCGAGAAGAAAATCAGGAAACGCGGGGCAATGCGGTCGGCCAGCCAGCCGCTCGGCAGGTAACTGAGGAGGAAAATCGTCCCGAGCATCGAGTACAGATAACCGAGCTCGGTGGGGCTGATCTGGAACACTTCGAGCATGGTGGTCTGGTAGACCTGACGCAGGTACAGGATCGGATAGATCGCACCGGCGGCGAGCACCAGCAGCAGCAGTTGGAAATAACGACTTCCCTTGTCGCTGTGGCTTTGTGTACCCGCGTTCGAACCCTGAACAGCGGCAGCAGTGGATGCTTGCTTGGACATTGATGAGACCTCGGGCAACCCGGCGTCCGGGTGCCCCTGATAATTGTTTTTATGGGTGCAGCGTGAGGCATGTTGCCGGTGGATCAATATTTCATGACAACCAGACGGGTCTGGGTGAATTCGAGCATGCCGTGCTTGCCGTCATCACCGCCCAGGCCCGAGCGCTTCCAGCCGGCGTGGAAGCCCTGGTACGGGTCGGCCGGGGTGCGATTGACGTACAGTTCGCCGGCCTCGATGGCGTTGGCGACTTTCTGCGCGGTACGGTAGTTCTCGGTGTACAGCACCGAGGACAGGCCGAACTGATGGTCGTTGGCCATGGCCAGGGCTTCGTCGATGTCGCGGTACTTGAGCACCGGCAGCACCGGGCCGAAGATTTCTTCCTGGATGATTTCCATGCCCTGGCGACAGCCACTGAGCAGGGTTGGCGGGTAGAAATGGCCTTTGCCCTCAGGCAGCACGCCGCCGGTTTCCAGCACCGCGCCGTCGGCGATGGCGCGCTCGACCATGGCGTGGATGTTCTGTTGCGAGCTGGCGTTGACCAATGGCCCCATCAGGCTGGCGTCGGTGGCGCGGTCGCCGAATTTCACGGCACTGATTTTCTCTTTCAGCAGGCCGAGGAACTGGTCGTAGACGCTTTCCTGCACATAGACCCGCTCCACCGCCGTGCACAACTGGCCACAGTGGGTGGTCTTGGAGGCGACGATTGCACTGGCGGCGGCTTCGAGGTCGGCGTCGGCCTCGATGATTGCCGGGGTCTTGCCGCCCAGTTCCAGGGACGGCTTGGCAATGTTGGCCTTGCAGTAGTCGAGCACGATGCGCCCGGCGTTGACGCTGCCGGTCAGGGTAATCAGGCCCACGGCTTTGTGGGTGCAAACCGTGGCGGCGGTGGCGTGATCCATGGTCAGGATATTGATCACACCCGCCGGCATGCCGGATTGCTGTACAGCCTTGGCGATTTCGAAGGCCGAGGTCGGCGTGTTGTTGCTCGGGCGTACGACCACCGTGTTGCCGGCAATCAGCGCCGGAGCGATCTTGCGCAGCAAGGTGTAGACCGGGTAATTGAACGGGATCAGGCAGGCGACCACGCCAATCGGCTCGCGATGCAGAAATAGGTTTTCGTTCGGTGTGTCGCTGGGAATGATCTCGCCTTCGATGCGGCGCGCCCATTCGGCGTGATAACGGGTGATCTGCGCCGCGTAACGGGCTTCGTTGCTGGCATCGCTCACGCTTTTGCCGGACTCGGCGGCCAGGGCTTCACCGATGTTGACCGCGCGGGCCTCGAGCGCATCGGCGAAGGCGCGCAAGTAATCGGCGCGTTCAATGCTGGTGAGCTTGCCCCATACTTTTTGTGCTGCCTGGGCCACTTCGACCGCGGCCGTGGCTTCATCGGCCGTAGCCGCCGAGACGTGGCCCAGCAGCGCTTCGGTCGCGGGGTTGTAGACCGCGATCAGCGCATCGCTGACCGGTTCAATGAAGTGACCGTTAACAAAATTTCGCTCGAGTCGCATGTGAATCGCCCATCGTTGTTTTTTTCAATACCGCCAGTCTTGTCATGCAGACCGGGTTGAACAAACGATTTATTGAGCGGTTAAACATTCGAAAAATGCAGGTTACCCCTGTGAACGGTGTGATCCCCTGTAGGAGCGAGCTTGCTCGCGATGGTGGCAGGGTCACCGGGTTCATCCTGGTTGCCATCGTTATCGTTGACCACCATCGCGAGCAAGCTCGCTCCTACGGGGGGGCGTGGTGTTTCAGGAAGCAGCGGTAGAGGGCTCCAACTGCCTTTGCGCCAACCAGACTTCCTCCTGCAGCCACTGGCTGAAGACCTGCAACTGCGGCATCTCGGTCTGCTCCGGCCGGGTCACCAGCCAGTAGGATTGATGCCCGTCGACGTGCACATTCAGCACCTGGGTCAACTGCCCGCTGGCCAGTTCCGAGGCAACCATGTGCCAGTCGGCAATAGTGATCCCCAGGCCATCGGTGGCAGCCTGGATCGCCAGGTCCAGCAGGTCGAACTCATAACCGCCCTGGGTGTCGACACCGCTGATGCGCGCCGCGTCCAGCCAGTGTTTCCAGGTCAGGTAGCGCTGGTCTTCCCGGGCCAGCACATGCAGCAGCGTCAGGCGATTGAGGTCCAGGCCCTGCTCGCCCCACTCCCGCGCATACAGGGACGGCGCGCACACCGCAATATGCCGCTCCTGTATCAGCAGCGAACTGTCCAGCCCGTCCCATTCGCCATCGCCGAAACGGATCGCACAATCCAGTGTGCTGGTCTCCGCCAGGCTGTCCTGCAAGCGCGTGGTGATGCTCAATTCCAACTCCGGATGCTGCTCGCGCAAGCGCCCCAGTCGCGGCATCAACCAGCGGCTGGTGAAGGTCGGCGGCGCGTTGATGTGCAGACGGTTGGAATGAGTTTTCTGCTGGATGCTGCGCACCGTCAGCTCGATCTTGTCGAACGACTGGTGCAGCGCCCGCAACAGTACCCGGCCGGCGCTGGTCAGTTCGAGGTGATGGTGACGGCGCTCCAGCAGGTTTTCGCCCAGTTGCTCTTCCAGCTGCCGCACCTGGCGACTGACCGCGCTCTGGGTGACGTTGAGCAGTTCGGCGGCACGGGTGAAGCTGCCTGTGCTACCGGCCACTTCGAACGCTTTGAGCGCATTCAGGCCGGGCATTTTGCGTTTCATGAAAGGCTCTCAAGGACCAGTGACAGGGCGCAAGGATCCCATGACGGCGATACATTGTCCTACAGGATTTTTTCAGTAACATGCGTTCGAGGAAGGTTTCAGTGGATTTTTAATCGTTTGTTCATCGCAGCTCAGATCGCAAGACTGGCCGGCATCTCAAATAAAAATAACCGAGAGCTGCCACATGCCCTTCCCTGTTTCCCTGCGCTTTAGTCCTTTGTACCTCGCTCTACTCTGCACCTTTGCGGCCCCTGCCATGGCCGTGCAAGTCACCGACAACCTGGACCTTGGCGGCGCGGTGCGGGCCCGTTGGGACTACGACCCGGATCGCGACATCCAGAAATTCGGCCTGGACACCGTATTCCTCAGCGCCAAGTACAACTCCGACACCTGGATCGGTGAGGCCCAGTACCGTTTCTACGGCCGTTCCTATCCGTACCAGTACACCAGGAACTATGGCGATATCCAGTTCGCCAAGTACGCGTGGGCCGGCTACAGGTTCAACCCCGACCAGCAGGTGCAAGTGGGCCTGAACTCGGTGCCGTTCGGATTGCAGCCGTACTTCGGCAGCACCTTCTACGAAACCCTGGGCAACGTCATCGGCCTGGAAGACGTGCAGCAGGTCGGCGCCAAGTACATCCAGCAAAGCGGCGACTGGAACGTCCAGGCCGGTTACTACCTGCGTCCGGCCTGGCAAGGCAAAGGCACCAGCAATGGCGTCACCTACTCCAGCGTGGTATCGGAAGCCGACAGCTACGTGACCGACGGCAGCGACAACCAGGAACGCCACACCGTGGTGCTGCGCGTGGCCAGGGCGCTGGACCTGGGGCCATGGAAATCCGAGGTCGGCCTGTCCGGCCTGACGTCGAGCATTCAAAACCGCGACACCGACAATGACGGCCGGCGCAATGCCGTCGCGCTGCACTACCTGGGCAAGAACGGCCCCTGGGGCGTGCAGTTGCAGGCAGCGCGCCAGCAGATGTCGCCCCGCAACCCCGGTACCGATGAACTGGTGACTTTCGGCGGTTACGACGGCACCTACAACGTCGCCAGCCGCGGCAACCTGTACGTGGCGGACCTCAGCTATGACGTGGCCGGCAAGTACCTGTTCGACCAGATCAGCGGGGTCAAGCTCTACGCCAACTACAGCGCCTTCGACAAATCCGCCGATGACTTCAAGACCTCTGAGCGGGCGATCCTCGGTACCTCGTTCTCGTTCAGCAAATTGTGGATCGCCACGGAATGGATCTTCGGCAAGAACGATCCGTACATTGGTGGCAGCAGCTATACCCAGAGCCTGGGGGCTGGCGGTACGGATCAGTGGGAAAACCAGTTGTACATGAACATCGGGTATTACTTCTGATCCGGAGGTTTTGGCGTCCATGAGGACGCCTTCGCGGGCAAGCCCACTCCCACAATGTCCGCGTCGTACTAAAAAATCCGTGCACACCAAAGAACCTGTGGGAGCGGGCTTGCCCGCGATGGCGTCAGCCCAAACAACACTTGCATCGGCTCGTTGCCAATAGTCAGATAGACGCTACAAAACACATCAGAAATGAGCCCCCTCCCATGCGTCAACTGCCCTCGCTCAACATGCTGCGCGTCTTCGAAGAGGTCGCGCGGCATCGCAGTTTCAGCCAGGCAGCCCTGGAACTGAGCGTCACCCAGGGCGCCGTCAGCCGGCAGATCAAACAGCTGGAAGATTACCTTGGCGTGGCGCTGTTCGTCCGCACGCCCCAGGGCCTGACCCTGACCGAAACCGGCACCGCCCTCTCCCCGCACCTGGCGCAAGCCTTCGACCACATCGAGCGCGCCCTGCAAGCGGTGCGCGTGCCCAATCTGCGCCAACGCCTGCGCATCGTCGCGCCGCCAACCTGGGCCACGCGCTGGCTTTCCGCTCACCTGCGCGCCTTCGTTCAGCGCTACCCCGATATCAGCCTGAGCGTGACCAACCAGATGGGCCACGAGAGTCTTGCGGAAATCGACTGCCATATCCGCTTCGGCCTCGAAGCCGCCAGCCATTGCAGCAGTCGGTTACTGGTGATGGAGCGGCACATCGCCGTGGCCAGTCCGGAGTTGTTCAATGGCGAGCAGCCACCGGACCTGCGGCAATTTCCATTGCTGCACATCCTGCACGACGGCAAGCGCCTGAAGGTCTGGGAGAACTGGCTGGCGGCCATGGGCCGGGAGGATGTCGATGCCGGGCAAGGGCTGGAGTTCAGCACCCTGGACCAGGTGATCCACACCGCGCTGGCGGGCGGCGGGCTGGCGGTGATCGACCGGCAGATGATCGAAAAGGAACTGGCCAATGGCAGCCTGGTGCCGATCACCCCAGTGGAAGTGGTCGGGCCGTATGGCTATTGGCTGGATGTGGCGAATGACAAGCAGGGCTTGTCGAAGGTGCGGTTGTTCACGCAGTGGCTGGAACTGGTCAGCAATCCCTGACACACCAAGATCCCTTGTAGGAGCGAGCCTGCTCGCGATGGACCAAAGAACACCGCGGGGTATCAGGCTCCTCGCGTTATCGTTCACGACCATCGCGAGCAGGCTCGCTCCTACAGGGGGACGGTGGCGTTCTTCAAACCGTGGCAGCCACTTTCACTGCCACCGCAGCACCAGCTTCCACCGGGCTCTGCGCCTTGCACGCCTGGCTCAAGGTCAGGGATTTGGTCTCCGGCGCCCAGGCCCAGGACAGCAAGGCACCCAGAGACAGAATCGCCGCGAGAATGCCCATGGTCGGGCTCAAACCAATCCCCGCTACGCTCACCGGCAACAGGAAAGTGCTGATCGCCGAACCCAGGCGACTCACCGCCGTGGCCAGGCCGATACCGCTGGCGCGCACTTCAGTCGGGAAGCTCTCGGCCGGGAACACACCCACCAGGTTGCTCACCGCCGACAACACCAGGGTGAACACGCCGAACACCAGCACCATCAGCCACGCCGCACTGCCCGGCAATACCGCCAGCAGGAACAACGCCAGCGCCAGAATGATGAACGAGTTGATCAGGAACCCGCGTCGGGTGAACTTGATGGTGCACCAGATTCCGATCAGTGCGCCGAGGATCAGCAGCATGTTCAGCATCAGTTCGGTGCCGAAGCCTTCGGCCAGGCCCATCGTCTGCAGGATCGACGGCAGGAAGGTGTAGATGGCGAAGTACGGCATCACGATGCACACGAAGAACAGGCAGTTGAACGCCGTGCGCTTGCGGTATTCACGGCTGAACAGCACCGCGTAGCCGGAACGGGTTTCGCTGGACGGGGTCTCGTCGAGTTCGACGTGCTCGCCCAGGTGTTTCTTGACGACGGCCCGGGCCTCGGCAATGCGGCCCTGATTGACCAGCCAGCGCGGCGATTCCGGGGTGCCTATACGGGCGATCAGAATCAGTGCCGCCGGAATGGCCGACGAGGCGAGCATCCAGCGCCAGGCATCATCGCCGAGGCTGAGCATCGCCGTACCGATGAAAGTCGCGGCGACGTAGCCGAAGGTCCAGATCACGCTGAACGAGCCGAGCAACACACCGCGGTGCTTTCTTGGTGCAAACTCAGCCAGCATGGCGTGCCCGACACTGTAATCGCCGCCCAGGCCGATGCCGATCAGCACCCGGCACAGGAACAGCGCCATGGCCGACTCGACGTAGAACTGCATGACCGAGGCGAGGGTGATCAGCACGAAGCTGACCAGGAAGATTTTCTGCCGGCCGACCTTGTCGGAGATCCAGCCGAAGAACAGGCTGCCGAGAAACAGGCCGATCAGGGCCGAAGCGCCGATCAAGCCCTGCCAGAATGCATCCAGCTGCATCTGCGGGCTCAGCAAGGTGAATGCGATACCGATCAGGCCGAGGATATAACCGTCGGTGAAGTGTGCGCCAAACGTCAGGCCGGCGATCTTGATATGAAAGCGGCCGATGGGCAGGTCGTCGATTTTTACCGGTGTTACGGACATGTAATTCTCCAATTGTTGTTATTGACGGAGAAATGAAGC
Source organism: Pseudomonas sp. QLc11A (assembly GCF_052112305.1). Taxonomy (NCBI): domain Bacteria; kingdom Pseudomonadati; phylum Pseudomonadota; class Gammaproteobacteria; order Pseudomonadales; family Pseudomonadaceae; genus Pseudomonas; species Pseudomonas sp. QLc11A. Next base: position 74,759 of record NZ_JAVAJJ010000016.1, on the reverse strand, counting down.
GTGTAACTCCTGTAGGAGCGAGCCTGCTCGCGATGGACTTGAGAACTCCGCGGGGTGTCAGGCTCCCCGCGATATCGTTAACGTCCATCGCGAGCAAGCTCGCTCCTACACAAGGGCGTCGTAGCGTTACAAACCGCCCATCAACAGGTATTTGATTTCCAGGTAGTCATCCAGACCGTATTTCGAACCCTCGCGACCCAGGCCCGATTCCTTGATGCCGCCAAACGGCGCCGCTTCCGTGGAAATGATCCCTTCGTTGATCCCGACCATTCCGGCTTCCAGGCCTTCGGCCATGCGCCAGACGCGGCCGATGTCGCGGCTATAGAAGTAGGCGGACAAACCGAATGGCGTGTCGTTGGCCTTTTGCAGCACCTCGGCTTCATCCTTGAAACGGAAGCAGGCAGCCACCGGTCCGAAGGTTTCATCCTGGGCGATCAGCATGTCGCTGCTGGCTTCGGCAAGAATCGTCGGCTCATAGAACGTACCGCCCAAGGCGTGACGACGACCACCGCACAGGACCTTGGCGCCCTTCTTCACCGCATCGCTCACGTGCAGCTCGACCTTGGCCAGTGCGGCGCCGTTGATCAGCGGGCCTTGTTCGGTTTCACCGTCCAAAGCACTGCCGACGCGCATGGCTGCAACGGCTTCGGCAAGTTTGCCGGTGAAGGCTTCGTACACGCCGTCCTGAATGAAGAAGCGGTTCACGCAAACGCAGGTCTGCCCGGTATTGCGGAATTTCGAAGCCATCGCGCCTTTGACCGCCGCGTCCAGATCGGCGTCGTCGAACACAATGAACGGCGCGTTGCCACCCAGTTCCAGCGAAACTTTCTTCAGGGTGTCGGCGGCCTGGCGCATCAGCAATTTGCCGGTGCGGGTCGAGCCGGTGAACGACAGCTTGCGCACGATGCTCGACGCTTGCAGCGCGCCACCGATCGCCACGGCATCACCGGAAACGATGTTGAACACACCGGCCGGAATCCCGGCCTGCTCGCCCAGCACCGCCAGGGCGAAGGCCGACAGCGGGGTTTCTTCCGAGGGTTTGAGGATCATGGTGCAACCGGCGGCCAGCGCCGGACCGACCTTGCGGGTCACCATGGCCAGGGGGAAATTCCACGGGGTGATCGCCGCGACGACGCCTATGGCTTCCTTGACCACGATGATCCGCGCATCGGCCTTGTGGCTCGGGATCACGTCGCCGTAGGCACGCTTGGCTTCTTCCGCGAACCACTCCAGGAAGCTCGCAGCGTAGACCACTTCGCCCATGGCTTCGGCCAACGGCTTGCCCTGTTCGCGGCTGAGCAGCGTGGCCAGTTCCTTCTGGTTGCACAGCATCAAGTCGCTCCAGCGCTTGAGGCGCTGACTGCGTTCCTTGGCGGTCAACTTGCGCCACGCCGGCAAGGCACGATTGGCCGCTTCGATGGCTAACCGGGTCTCTTCAGCGCCGGCCTTTTACACCTCGACGATCAGCTCGCCGTTGGCCGGGTTCAGCACCGGGTAAGTCTGCCCGCCGCTGGACCATTGGCCATCGATGAAATTGCCGTGACGAATCAACGCGCTCATGCCACGGCCTCGGTCAGGTGGAAGCGCTCCAGCCCCGGACGGGCGGTACGCAGGATGCGCTTGCCGGCGGTGTAATCGTTGATCACGTCGCACGGCGTGTAGTTGCGCTCCAGTTCATGCAGTTCCTCGGCGTCGAGCCTGGTCTCCAGAGCCGCCAGGGCACTGTCGAACTGCTCGGTGGTGTCGGCGCCGACCAGCATGCAATCCACGCCCGGGTGGTTGGCCACCCACGCCTGGGCGATCTGCGCGTTGGACACGCCACGGGCACGGGCTACACGTTGCACCGAATGGGCAATTTCGAACGAGGCTTCGTCGCTGTACATCTGCTGGGTGAAGAAGTCCGTCTGGTTGCGGGTCGACTGTGCGTCGCCGGTCAGCAGGCCACGGGCCAACGGGCTGAACACCGAGACGCCAAGGCCCTGGTCGCGGCAGAACGGGATCATCTCGCGCTCTTCTTCACGGTAGGCGCAGTTCAGTTGCAGCTGCATGTTGATCGGCTTGACCCAGCCATTGCGCTCGCAGGCCATGAGGATTTTTGCCAGTTGCCCGGTGAGCATGGTCGACACGCCGACGTAGCGGGCCTTGCCGGAACGCACGATGTCATTCATCGCGCTCATGGTTTCTTCGACCGGGGTGTTGACGTCGAAGTAGTGCAGCATGAAGACGTCGACGTAATCCATGTCCAGGCGTTTGAGCGAAGCATCGATGCTGTCCATGATGTGCTTGCGCGAGTGGCCGCTGGCATTGATACCGCTGCGGGTGCCGTAGCCGACCTTGGTGGTGATCACCAGGTCTTCGCGCCGGCTCAGGCGCTTGACGATGCGCCCCACCACCTCCTCGCCGACACCGGCGGAATAGAAGTCCGCCAGGTCGATGAAGTTCACGCCGTTGTCCAGTGCGTGCTTGACGATCGGTTCGCTTTTCTTCTCATCGAAGATCCACGGTTTCCAGTCCGGGGTGCCCATGTTCATGGTGCCCAGGCACAGGCGGGAGACTTCAAGGCCGGAATTGCCCAAACGAATGTATTGCATGGCGCGGACCTCAGGCTTTTGGCGTGTAGAAAGGGTTGCTGATGTGATTGACCACATCCTTGAGCTGTGCGGTTTCCGGCTTGCCGGTGAGGGCGGCACGGATCGCGGTGCGGCAGGCGTTGTAGTTGTTCAGGTACACCGCATCGAGGTCGTCGCAGGCCGGGTTAACCCAGTTGGCAGTAACGATGGCCCACTCATCCTCGGCTTCCGGCGGCAGGGTGCCGTCGAGCAGCGCTTCCAGAACGGCCTTGGCGATACCGGCCTGGGACGCGCCCCAGGTCGCATTGCCGTGCAGGTCGCTGCCGATCGCGGCCTTGTTCACATACAGGGTCATCGGCTTGACAGGGATGTTCGGCTGGGCGATCACCATGAACGGGCAATGGCCCTGGCTTGGCGATGCGAGGCTGTTGGCGAACGCCTGCCCTGCCGGGCCGTTGCGCGGGCCGATCAGGATGTTGATGTGCGCGGCGTTCACGCCAGGGCCTTCGAAGCCTTCACCGATGTACAGGTCGAGTTCTTTCATGAGTCGTTACTCTTCAGGGAGTTTTGGTTGATCAGCAGCGCACGCCAGCACGAGGCCTGGCGTGGCAGATGTCTGGGTTCGAAGAGCGCAGCAGATCGCTGGCGAAGACGCGGCAGTGATGATGAGTCATGGTTGCAAACGCTCTTTTTTGTTGTTGATGAGCTGGTTTGCGATTTTTTAACACCGGGGGTTGGCGGGGCTGTAACCATTAAAAGTCATGGGGATATGACTTCAGGTCATACCCTTTGGATCATGTGAAAAAACTGTAGGAGCGAGCTTGCTCGCGATGGAGTGTCAGCCGATGACGGGCTGACTGATACACCATCGCGAGCAAGCTCGCTCCTACAGGGGGCGGGGTGTTCGGGATTACTGCGACATCGCGTCCTTTTTCATTGCATCCTTGGACATCGCATCTTTTTTCATCGCGTCCTTGGACATTGCATCCTTGGACATTGCATCCTTGGACATGGCGTCCTTGGACATCGAATCGGTCTTCTTCATCGCATCTTTATTCATCGCATCCTTGGGCATGGCATCTTTGGACATCGAATCCTTGCTCATGCCGTCGTTACTCATCGTGTCAGCTGCAAACACGGAGGCAGCGCCAACGGCCAGGCACATGGACAGTACAACGGTGGTCAACTTTTTCATGATGAAACTCCCTGGAGCGTGGGTTGTGGAGGTGTGAAAGGGCCAGGCATCCGTCAGCTGCCACCGAACCAGTTGTAGCCCTGGTCTTCCCAATAGCCGCCGCTGTAGGTGTTACTGACGAAAATTGCCTGAATGTGTTTGGGGTTCTTGTAGCCAAGTTTGGTGGGCATGCGCAGCTTCATCGGGAAGCCGTACTCGCGCGGCAGCACCGCGCCGTCCCAGGTCAGCGCGAGCAGGGTTTGCGCGTGCAGCGCAGTGGCCATGTCGATGCTGGTGTAGTAGTCGTCGGCGCATTTGAAGCCGACGTATTTGGCGTCGGTGTCGGCGCCGATGCGCTTGAGGAAATCGCTGAAGCGCACGCCGCCCCAGCGTCCGATCGCGCTCCAGCCTTCGACGCAAATATGCCGGGTGATCTGCTCGGTCTGGGCCATGGCGCGCAGTTCGTCGAGGCGCCAGCTGCGCTTGTCGGCGACCAGGCCGCTGACCTCCAGGCGATAGCTCTCCTCCTCCACTGTCGGTGCCTCGTCGATGCCGTAAAAGGCATTGAAGGGAAACGGCCGGGTGATCATCGATGCGGGATAGGTCGGCGCCATGGCGTTGGGGTTGAACAGCCAGCCCTGTACCCGGTCGTTGAAGCGCGACATGGAGGACAGCGCGGTGTCGACGCTTTCGTTGTCGGTGATGTTGCAACCGGACAACATGGCAACGCCGCCGAGGGTCAGGCCACGCAGCAGGAATGATCGGCGTGAGCGGTCTTCGATTTGCGGGGCGAGGATCTTGCGGGCGTCGGTGAGGATCGAAGACTCGTCCAGTCCGGGGATCTGAATGCGCTTTTTCATGCTTGCTCCTTGCGGCCAACGATCATGGCCAACAGTGTTTTCGGAACCAGCGCGACCATCAGCAGATGCACCGCCACGAAGGCCACCAACAGCGCCATGGCGAAGAAATGCACCCGGCGTGCGCCTTCGTAACCGAACATCAATTCACGCAGCAGCGGGAACTGCACCGACTTCCACAACACCAGCCCGGAGAGCACCAGCAGCGTGATGTCGACCATCACGAACAGGTAGGCGACACGTTGCACCTGGTTGTAATGGTTGAGGTCGGCGTGTCCGAGCTTTCCGCGCAAGGCGGCCCACAGGTCATGCAGCACGCGGCTGGGCGACACCGGGAAGAAACGCCGCTTCAGGCGCCCGCTGAACAGGTTGAAGGCCAAGTAGATCAGACCGTTGATCGCCAGGAACCACATCGCCGCGAAATGCCATTGCAGCGCGCCAGCGAGCCAGCCGCCGAGGGTGATCGACGCGGGAAAGCTGAATTCGTAGAGGGGCGAGGCGTTGTAGATACGCCAACCGCTGGTGACCATCACCAGCACCGCCAGGGCGTTGATCCAGTGGGTCAGGCGTAGCCAGCGTGGATGACTGGCCTTGGGTGAAGCAGTTGACTGCGACATGTCCGGCTCCCGTGTGTTGTTGTTCGTTGGGGCCGAGTATGAGAGCCGGAAGATCGCCAAATCCTCACGTAAAGTTAAATTAAACGTGATAACTCGTACTCGATAACCTGTGGCAGAACCTGTGTGTTTTTTCCGTGGTCCGCCGGATGCGCAATTATGGTTAAATGCCGCCCCTTTCCACGCCACCGACCCGACCCGATGAACCCTGAAGCCCTCGCCACCCTCGACCAGCACCTGCTGACCGCCCTCGCGGCCGCCCCCGCCGAAACCCGTCGCCTGTTCCACGGCCGTGGCCGCTGCTGGCCGGGGTTGGAGCAAGTGACCGTGGACTGGTTGCAAGGCGTGGTATTGGTGGCGTTGTTCAAGGAGCCGGAGACGGCGCAACTGGAGGACTTGAAACAGCGGCTGATGACAATCACTCAGTCTGAACAGTGGGCAAAATCCGGCGCCCATTCGCTATTGCTGCAACATCGCTACCTGTTGCAAAGCACCACCGAATGGCTGCTGGGCGAAGTCATCGAAGAAATGACCATCACCGAGGGTGGCCTGAAGTACCGGGTCGACCTGGGCCGCAAGCAGAACACCGGGCTGTTCCTCGACATGCGTTATGGCCGCAACTGGGTCCGCGCCCATGCACAGGGCAAGCGGGTGCTGAACCTGTTCGCCTACACCTGCGGCTTCTCGGTGGCGGCCATCGAAGGCGGCGCGAGCCACGTGGTCAACCTCGACATGTCCAGCCCGGCCCTGAGCCGTGGCCGCGACAACCACCGGCTCAACGGCCACGACTTGGGCAAGGTCACGTTTCTCGGCCATGACCTGTTCAAGTCCTGGGGCAAAGTCATCGGCAAAGGCCCGTACGACCTGGTGATCATCGACCCGCCGTCGTTCCAGAAAGGCAGCTTTTTGCTGACCAAGGATTACCAGCGGGTGCTGCGTCGGTTGCCGGAATTGCTCAGCCCTGAAGGCACGGTGCTGGCCTGCATGAACGACCCGGCGTTTGGGGCGGACTTCCTGATCGACGGCGTGACCCGCGAAGCACCGAGCTTGCGGTTTGAGCAGCGGCTGGAGAATCCGCCGGAGTTTCCGGATGCGGATGTCGAGTGTGGGTTGAAGGCGTTGGTGTTTCGGCAGTAACACCGATTCGTGCATTCACCAAACCACCAAGGTTCAACGCGGCTGCAACACCAGCGCAAACAACTCGCCATGCCCGTTCACGTTGAGCTTGTGATAGAGGTTGCGCCGGTGCACTTTCACTGTCTCCGGGGAGATGCCCATTTGCTGGGCGATGGCCTTGCTGGAGAAGCCCTGGAGAATCAGGCGCGCGGTTTCGATTTCCCGCACGGTCAGGCGGGCGTCGAAGCGATCGAGCAAGGTCGCCAGATCGCCGGCCGGCGGTTCGGCGACCGGTCCTTCCGGAGGCAACAAATCCAGGTGTCGGCGCATCGCGGACAGCACCCAGTCACGCACGCATAGCAGGCGCCCCTGATCCTCAAGGCCAAAGCGCGTCGAACGCCCGAGGGACAGGCCGAGCACGGCGCCGTCGAGGTTGACCATGAACTGCAACTCGTCGCCACCGACCACGCTGCTGAAGTAACTCAGGTAGTACTCGCTGTGCTGGAACTGGTCGGGGGCCACCGATTCGAGGCTGTGCAAGCCGTCAGCGATGCCAGCGCACACGGCTTGATAGAATGGGTCAAGCAGGTACATGCCAGCGCGGTAGTCCGCCAGTTCTTCCTGCTCGGCACTGTTGCCCTTGGCATCGAAATCAATCAGCAGGCGCGGCACGTGGCCCGGGCGCATCAGCGCCACCAGAGCGTTGTCCAGCGGCACCAGCAGCCGCAGGGTATCGACCAGCGCCCGCCAGAAGCCGTCTCGCCCCACCGTCGTGAAGACCCGCGCCAGCCCCTGGTGCACCGGCAACTCTTTCAACAACGCGTCCACGCACTACCCCTTTTGAGTAACCCATGATGGGAATGGGTGAAGGTCACCCAGGTCGATACGCTGCAAACTCCTGATTACCACCGGCCGCAACAGGCCAGGAGTGCCGCATCATGAGTCGTCACCGCTTGTATTTCAATCTGGGGTTTGGCGCCTGTCTGGCGGTGTCGCTGTCAGCGCTTGCCGTCGAAGCCCCGACCGTGCACGTGTACAACTGGTATGACTACATCGGCCCCACGACCCTGCAGGACTTCAAGCGAGACACCGGGATCGCGCCGGTCTACGACACCTTCGACAGTGCCGAAGTGCTCGAAGGCAAGTTGCTCACCAGCCGCAGCGGCTACGACGTGGTGGTGGCCAGCAACTTCAGTCTGCCCACGCTGATCAAGGCCGGTGCCCTCGCCCCACTGCCCCGCTCGCAGATGCCGGACTTCAAGAACATGGACACCGATCTGCTGGCGAAACTGGCCAGCAACGATCCGGGCAACCAGTACGCCGTGCCGTACCTGTGGGGCACCAACGGCATCGGCTACAACGTCGACAAAGTGCGCGCGGTACTGGGCGACAAGGCGCCGGTGGATTCCTGGGACCTGGTGTTCAAGGAGGAGAACCTGGCCAAACTCGGCGAGTGCGGCGTGGCCATGCTCGACTCGCCGTCGGAGATGCTGCCCGTTGCCCTGCATTACCTCGGCCTGCCGCCCAACAGCACCAACCCCGAAGACTACAAGAAAGCCGAAGCGCTGCTGCTCAAGCTGCGTCCGCACATTGCCTACTTCAACTCGTCGAAGTTCATCAGCGACCTGTCCAACGGCAACATCTGCGTGGCGGTCGGCTGGTCCGGCGCCATGCTCGAAGCCAAGACCACCGCCGAGCAGGCCGGCAACGGCGTGAAAATCGCCTACAGCCTGCCCAAGGAAGGCGCGCCGGTATGGTTCGACACCCTGGTACTGCTCAAGGACGCCCCGCACCCGGAACAAGGGATGGCCTTCATCGAATACCTGATGCGCCCTGAAGTCATCGCCCCGGTCAGCGACCACCTCAACTACCCCAACGGCAACCGCAGCGCGACCACGCTGGTGGCCGAAGCGACCCGCAACAACCCGGCTGTCTACCCGTCAGCCGAAGCCATGGCCACCCTGTTCACCCTCCAGCCCCTGCCGCCGACGACCGAGCGCGTGCGCACGCGAATCTGGAGCAAGGTCAAAAACGGTCAATAGCAAGGACACCGCATACCCCTGTGGGAGCGAGCTTGCTCGCGATAGCGGTGGATCAGTTGCCATAGATGTTGAATGTAACGACCCCATCGCGAGCAAGCTCGCTCCCACAGTGTCCGTGGTGCCCAACAAATATTTTTTTCTGCCACGAATCGAAGATGAGAAAACCCATGAAACCACGCGCTCGCGACCTGAACATCCAATTCGGCCAACTGCAACCCGGTCCGCTCAATGCCATCACCGACGTCCCCGGCGTGCGGATCGGCCACTGTGATGTACGAGGACGCACGGCCAACGGCCGCGACATCCTCACCGGAGTGACCGTCATCGAACCGCGTGCCGGTTCCACCAGCCAGCAACCGTGCTTTGCCGGCGTGCATGTACTCAACGGCAATGGCGATGCCACGGGGCTGGAGTGGATACGCGAAGCGGGCTTGCTGACCAGCCCCATCGCCTTCACCAACACCCACAGCCTGGGCGTGGTGCGCGATGCGCTGATCGTGGTCGACCGCGAACAGCAAGCCGATGACGGGCGCCTCTACTGGAACATGCCGGTGGTGCTGGAAACCTTCGACGGCTTGCTCAACGACATCAACGGTTTTCACGTGAAGCCCGAACACGTAGCCCAAGCCGTGCACTCGGCGGCGGGTGGCCCGGTGGCCGAAGGCAATGTCGGAGGCGGCAGCGGCATGATCTGCCACGAATTCAAGGGCGGCATCGGTACCGCGTCGCGACGCTTGAACAGCGCCCAGGGCGGCTGGACAGTGGGGGCGATTGTCCAGGCCAACCATGGCATCCGCCATGAACTGCGCGTCGACGGGTATCCGGTCGGGCGCTACATGGAACAGGTCGATTCGCCGTTCCTCAAGGCCTCGCTGCCCCATCCGGGCATGGGTTCGATCGTGGTCTGCCTGGCCACCGATGCGCCGCTGCTGCCACACCAGTGCACGCGCCTGGCCCAACGCGCCAGCCTCGGCCTGGCCCGCACCGGCGGTGGCAATGAAGACCACAGCGGCGACATCTTCATCGCCTTCGCCACCGGTAACGATCACGTGCCACCGGCTGCCTACGAGAGCAAGAAAGCGCCGACCACAAACAACCTGAGCATGGTCAACAACGACCACATCAGCGAGCTGTTCCTGGCCGCCACCGAAGCCGTTGAAGAAGCCATCATCAATGCCCTGCTCGCCGCCGACACTGCCGAAGGCAACGGGCACGGGGTGCCGGGGCTGGATGCCGAAACCCTGCTCAAGGCGTTGCGCAGCGCCGGCTGGCCGGGGGATGCGACTAGCGGTACTTGAGTGAAACACTTGGTCTTTTTAGGATGAACTTACGCAGTCGCTTGCTTGTGCAAGCCGCTGCGTAGGTGGTGAGTGCACTGAACCCCTACCAAGCTCACCGCCTGTTTCATGCGCATCTTGAGCCTCGAGGGCTCTACTTCCTCCCCATCAAAGAGCTTTGAGGCTCTTTTTTTGTCTCTGAAAAACCAACACAAATCACTGTGGGAGCGAGCCTGCTCGCGAAAGCGGTGGGTCAGGCAGCTTTGATGCTGGATGTGGCGCCGTCTTCGCGAGCAGGCTCGCTCCCACAATGGATCTAGACCAAACGCAGTTTTGGGCCAAACGCCGGCACTGCATCATCACCCAAACGCTCGCGCACACATTCATTGGCCTTGCGCGTCAACTGGTCCAGATGCCGGTCGCGCTGTTTTTCCGCGTCGGTCATGGCCCGCTTGCCGTGTTTTTGCAGCAGATAGGTATGAATCTGCCGCACCTCCAGCGAGCTGTAGATCGACGCCACGTCCAGCAGCGCCATCAAGCCACCGGTACTGTGATCGCGGGTATTCATCAACACCTGGGTCGCACGCACGCCCACCACCTGAAAACCCATCGCCTCGAAATACGGCACCTTGGCCACCGCGCAGGTCAGCTCGGCATGGGGATAGCGGCCGACCATTTCCCGCAGCATCCGCCGGGCCACACCCTGGCGCCGATACTCGGCCTGCACCGCCATATACGCCACGCCACAGGCCTCGGGGTCGTCCTGCACCGGCAGGTACAGCAAAAAGCCCAGCACCTTGTGCGGATCGTCTACGTCCGTGGCAACGATCAACTCCACGGCAATGCCTTTTTCACCGTTCAGCGCCTCCAGGTACAGGTGCACCTCATAGCCGATCGCGTATTGATAGAGGTTGTACAGCAGGTTGCTGGGCGGGATCGCGACCATACTGATGTCGGTCAGGTTGTCGACCACCATCTGCAGGATCTGGCTATTGATGTGCTCGGGGCACGGGGTCTTGAAGTGGCTGATCAGGGGCATTGCGGTGACAGGCTCCGGGAGGCATGGGCCGCCTATCATAACGCGCCTGACACCTGCGGTCCGAAGGGTGATGGTGGTGTGGCAGGGGATTGGGGAAATGGGTGGGTCAAGCCCCCCCGAACTTGAGGATTGCCACCCACTTCGGCGCTACAGAAAAGTCTTCAATGTTTTGATACAAATCAATCTTCCATATCTCCCGAGACCCTCTGGTGATTGGCGTAGCTCTTGCATAGACCGCATTGCGTACGTCAGCCACATCGGCGCGCCTCGAGGGAAACAATATGAAAAGCCTGCCTGACCTCAAACCGCTCGGTTTCAGCAAAACGGGCATCGCCGCTGTGCTGCTGATCAGCATCGGCACCCTCAACGCCTCACCGCTGGACGATGTCAGCCAACCACCACCGACGGACCCCTCGGCGTATACCAACCCGCCGGCCGACCCCCAGGCCGCGGTGGATGCCATAGAGGCCATGCCACCCACCAACACGGGTGCCTTCGCCCTGCCCAATGGCGTGTATGGTACCCGCACCACGCCGACGACCGACAACGTACTGCCGCCCGCGCTGCAGACATCGTTCAAGATCCCCACCAACGGCAAGCCCAGCCCGTTGTTCGGGGCGCAGCCGTACACCCAGCAATTGCTGTTGTTCGAAGAATTCGGCACGGAAAAACTTGACCCGACACTGCCGCCGCCCACCCTGACCTTCCCGCCTCCGACCGTCGGCCCGGCGCCCGTGCAGGACCCGAACAACATCGCCCGCAGCGGCCCTTCGGCTGCGTCGCTCGAAGCCTTCATGCGCCAGCCGGGGCTGTACCCGTTTCCGTCACAGTTTTCCAACGTGCTGGACCGTAACCCGTGGCAAGCGCAGATCGAAGCCTTCCTCAACCGCCATCCGGTCGGCTCGCCGGCCGAGGGGCGTCCGCCAGGAAAAGGCTGGTCGCACCAGCGCTGGAACGAGTTCTACCCACAGGTCGCCTTCAAGACCGCCCAAGCAGGCGCCAAGCTCAACGGCGGCATGCGCGACCGCCGGCAATTGCACAACTACGCGGTTGGTGAGTTCGGACCGGGTGGCCTCTACTACCAGACCTCGGACATCCCGACCACAACGGGCACCACCAAAGGCATCGACACGCGTTTCCACCCCAACATGCCGATTCAGAACCACAAGGCGCTCTGGACCTTCGACGGCACCTTTCCGGCAAAACTGTTGATGGTGCGCTACGGCCAGGGCGTGCTGATGCGCCACTACAACGCCCTGCCGATCGACCCGTCGGCCAACATGGGTTTTGGCCTGCACACCCTCAGCACCCACGAACACAACGGCCACTCCCCGGCCGAAAGCGACGGCTATGCCAATGCGTTTTTCTTTCCGGGGCAGTACTACGACTATCGTTGGCCGATCCAGTTGGCCGGCTACGACAGCATCAACACCAATGCGCAGGATCCGCGCGCCGCGTTCCCCTGCGCCCCGGGCGAAACCCTGTATGTCAACGATGCCACGCCGGGCCTCAAGACCTGCAACAACGGCAGCATCAAGATTCGTGGCGACTGGCGCGAAACCATGAGCACCCACTGGTTCCACGACCACATGCTCGATTTCACCGCGCAGAACGTCTACAAGGGCAACGCGGTGATGATGAACTATTACAGTGCCATGGACCGTGGCAACGAAGCGCTGGAAGACGGCGTCAACCTGCGCCTGCCCAGCGGTTCGGCGTTGCCCTGGGGCAACCGTGACTACGACGTCAACCTGATGCTGGCCGACAAGGCCTGGGATGCCAATGGCCAGTTGTGGTTCAACCCGTTCAACACCGATGGTTTTCTCGGCGATCAACTCTTGGTCAACTGGCAGTACCAGCCGCGTCTGAAAGTGCGGGCGCGCAGCTATCGTTTCCGTATCCTCAATGGCTCGGTGTCGCGCTTCTTCAGGATCGCGCTGGTGCGTGAAATCGTCGGTACCGGTGGTGAATTCCCTGGCCCGACAGGTTCCGGCCTGTCCTATACCCGCGTGCCCTTCCACATGATCGCCAATGACGGCAACCTAATGGAGCACGCCGTACCGTTCGACGGCAGCCTGGATCTGGACGGTGACGGCGATGTCCAGGACCACAACGCGATCCTGCCCGCCCAAGGTATCGCCGAACGTTACGACATCATCGTCAACTTCGCGAAAAACGGGATTAGCGTTGGCGACAAGCTGTACTTCGTCAACCTGATGGAGCACCAGAACGGCAAGGGGCCGGAACCTGTGCCGCTGAGCCTGGCCGATGTCCTTTCCGGCAAGTACAAGGCGGTGCTCAAGCTGGGCAGCAAAGGGCTGGAATGGGACGGCGGCGACCCGGTGGTGGGCAAGTTCCTGCAGATGGTGGTCCAGCCTTACGCTGGCCAGGACGTGAGCATGAACCCTGCCGACTACGAACCTGCCAAACCGGGCAAACCGGTTGGTAAGGTCATGATCCCGTTGACGATCAATCGCGACGACCCGACGATGCAGGCCAAGCTCAAGGCGGCGCGGCATCGCGAGTTCATCTTCGGTCGCTCCGACGGCACCGACGAAGAACCCTGGACCATCAAGACCGATGGCGGTTTCGGCTACCAAATGGATCCTCGGATCATCAGCGCCGCTCCGCAACTGGCCACCGGTCCGACCCCTGCCGGGTTCTCCGGCGATGGCACCCTGGAAGTTTGGAAAATCAGGAACGGCGGCAACGGCTGGAGCCACCCGGTGCACGTGCATTTCGAAGAAGGCGTCGTCCTGAGCCGCGACGGCAAGGCACCGCCGGAATGGGAAAAATGGGCACGCAAGGACGTCTATCGCATCGGCGAGGGCATCGACAGCTCGGTGGACGTGGACATTGCTATCCGCTTCCGTGAATTCGCCGGGACCTACATGGAGCACTGCCACAACACCCAGCACGAGGACACGTCCATGCTGATGCGTTGGGATGTCGAGCACCCCGGCCAGTTCCAGTTGATGCCAACGCCCCTGCCCGGCTGGGACGGCGTCAACTACGTCAACTCCGCCGCACTGCCGACTTTCCGCACTGGCGATGAACGCGTCGAAGACCTCGCCAACCAGAAACCTGTCGCCAACCCCGACAGCGCCATCAGTAACACCGGCCAACCGCTGACCATCAACGTGCTGGCCAACGACAGCGGCCCTGACGGTAACGTGCCACTTAAAGTGGTGGGGCTGGAGCAACCGGACTCCGGCAAGGGCTCGGTCAGCACCGACGGTCTGCGCGTGATCTACACACCACCGGCCACGATCCCCGCGCCGTTCACCGCGACCTTTACCTATAGGGCCAGCGATGCCAAGAACGCGGAGTCGGCACCGGCGACGGTGTCCGTGGCGGTCTCGGCAGGGGTCGTCGAGAACCTGATCGTCACCAGCGCCACCGTCACCGCCCGCAGCAACAGCCGCTGGTATTGGGTGCTGTCCGGCACCACCTCGCGTGGCACGGGCAATACCATCACGGCGACGGCCACGACCACAACCGGCACGGTGAACCTTGGCGCTGCCACCCTGACGCCTACGGCAACAGGCGCGCGCTGGAATATAGCGGTGACGACCGTCGGCAGTGGCCCATCGCCCAACCCGACAGCGACCATCAAGTCGTCCTTCGGCAAAACCGTGACAGTGCCAGTGCACTAGCGCGGATTGATCGGCGCCCGGTCCATGCAATGTGGACCGGGCGCTTTTTTTTGCGGATCGTACGGTGGGACCGAGAGCCTTTGTATTGACTGTTACAACGCCTTCGCGAGCAAGTCGGATCGCCGCACCGCCGCTCCCACAAGGGATCTGCGCCGAGCATAATTTCTGTGCTCTCTGAAAATCCCTGTGGGAGCGGGCTTGCCCGCGAAGGCGGCCTCACAGTCACCGCTGCGGCGCCACCATCCGAAAGCGGATATTGATCTCGTTGGACACCATACTGTCCGCCCACTCGCCCTCGCCAATCTTGAAGTCGTTACGCTTGAGCACCAGTTGGCCATCGAAGATGCCGATGGAACTCTCCGACCTCAGCTGCACCGGCACACTCACTTCCCGAGTGAGCCCGCGCAAGGACAGTTTGCCGGTGATGGTGTAACGGTTATTGCCGAGGGCCTTGATGGACGTCGATTCGAACGTCGCCACCGGATAAGTCGCGGTGTCGAACCACGCCGGTTTTTGCAGCTCGGTGTTAGCGTCGTCGCTGCCGGCATCGATGCTGCTCAGGTCGATGGTCAGCGCGGCATGGGCGGCACCCGGGTTATCGGTGTCGAAATCGAGATTGGCCTTGAACTTGCCGAAGGTGCCGTAGGTTCTCGACCCCATCTGCTGATAGGTGAAACTCAAGGTGCTGGCCTTGGCGTTGACCTCCTTGTATTCCACGGCTTCAGCGAACAGCACCGGGCCGAACACCAACGTGCCGGCCAGAGCGATGCAACGCGCGGATCGAAGGTTCATGGCACTCTCCGGGAGGACTCCCGTCTTGAGTTGACATGCCGCACACAAAGGCCGGCACCAGATGGACTAAAGCAAACAACCGGCGTTTATTCCACCTCGGCCGTTCAATTGCGACCACCTGCCAATGACCGCCAGCGCTACCCGCACGCCTCGCGTTGCCACGCCCGCCGCAACAGTTCGATCACCTCGGCATCGCAAGTCTGGGAAAAGTCCATGTACCAATGGCCAATCGAAGTGAACCACTCGGGCATCAGTGGGCAAACCAGTTCATCCACCTCGCTGCGCAGCGCCTCCACCGTCTCGATCGGTGCCACCGGCACCGCCACCACAATGCGCGCAGGTTCCTGCACCCGCAGCGCCTGGATCGCCGCCCGCATCGAAGCGCCGGTGGCCAGGCCGTCGTCGATCAGGATCGCCACCTGATCCTTGAGCTGCACCGGCGGCCGCGTGCCACGGTAGACCTGCTCGCGGCGCAGCAACTCGCGGCTTTCCCGTTCGACCACAGCGTCGAATGCAGCCTTGGAAATCGGATGCACCCGCAGCGCCTCTTCATTACGAATCCGGATGCCACCGCTGGCAATCGCGCCCATGGCGTACTCCGGATGGGACGGCACGCCGAGCTTGCGCACCAGCATCAGGTCCAGGCGAACCTTCAGCGCCGTGGCCACCTCATAAGCCACCGGCACACCGCCACGGGGCAAGGCCAGAACGATGACATCGGGGCGATTGGCGTAAGGCAGCAGCGGCTCGATCAAACGCCGCCCGGCCGCTGGCCGGTCTTGCAGGATGGAATGGGACAAGGGGCTCATGTGAAAACCTCCCCAGGCGATTGCGCCTGACTTTTTCAGTCACACCGTCCTTTTGTGGCAAGGGGGCTTTTGTGGCGAGGGGGCTTGCCCCCGTTGGGCCGCGCAGCGGCCCCAATCTCATAACAAACTCAGATCTTTGTGAGCGCTTCGCACTCAAACGGGGGCAAGCCCCCTCGCCACAGGGTTAAGTGAACAGCATGCCCCTCCCGACGCGTCCCGCCTACACCAACCGCTCAATCTTCTGATGCTGCCACACCAATTTGTAATACAGCGTCTGCAACACCAGCATCCCCAGATACGCCACCGGAAACGCCATCCACACCCCTTGCAGCCCGAACTTCGCATCCAGCAGATAGGCCGCCGGCAATTGAATCCCCACCACGCAGACAATGGAAATCGCCACCGGCACCATCACCGTGCCGCTGGCGCGCATGATGCCGCCGATGATCGCCTGGAAGCCAAACACCAACAGGCTCCAGAGCATGATGTGCAACAGGTGCTGGGCCATGGTCCGCGTCGCCTCTTCCGTGAGGAACGACGCCAGCAGCCAATGCGACAGCAGATACCCGAGCACCACCAGACCACCGGTCAGGCACACATTGATCATCAACCCCGTGCGCAGAATAGGCCCCATGCGCTCGATGCGTCCGGCCCCAATCGCCTGTGCGCCAAGAATCGACGCGGTAATCGCAATCGACAGCGCCGGGAACTGCACGTAATTGACGATCTGCGTCACCGCGCCATAGGCCGCCGTCGCCTGGGAACCGTGCTGGTTCACCAGCGCCAGAATCACCAACTCCGACAGCGACAACACCACCATCTGCAACCCGGTGGGCAAACCGATGCGCAGCACCTTGCCGAGAATCGCCATGTCCAGCTTCATCGCCGCAAAAAACTCACGGTCCGGCGCCAGCGGATGGCCCTTGCCAATCAGCCGCCACGCCAGCAACCCCATCGCCACCAGGTTACCCACCAACCCGGCAAACGCCGCACTCTGAATCCCCATCGGCGGCAAGCCAATCCACCCGCGAATCAACGCCGGCGTCAGCGCCAACCCGACCATGGTCGACACCACCAGCGCCAACAACGGCGACAAGGTATCGCTCACCCCGCGCAACAACTGCGTGAACAGCACAAACACCAACAGCGACGGCATGATCCACAACATCACATGGGCATACGCCACCGCATCGTCCAGCACATCCGCCGGCGTCCCCAACCCGACCAACGCCGACCGCGCAAACACACTGCCCACCACCGCCGCCGTCAACCCGATCAACACCCCCAACAACAAGGTTGCCCCGGCAATCGCCTTCACCAGATGCGTCTCCCGCGCCCCCCACGCCTGCCCGATCAACACCCCCGCGCCAGCGCCGAGGCCGATCACCAGGGCGATGAAGAAAAACACGATGGGGAACATCCCCGAGACCGCCGCCAACGCCTGGGTGCCGAGCATCTGGCCGATGTAGATGCTGTTGACCGTGCCGGACATGGATTGCAGGAAGTTCGACAGGACCATCGGGGCGAGGAAAAACAGGTAGGTTTTCCAGAGGGGGCGTTGGGGGTTGGGGGTTTGCATGGGCGAAGATCCATCTCGACGGCAGGAGCGATGATTAAGGATAGCGTGGGTGGCTGAAACCAAGGGGCGATGACCATCTCAGGTCTGTGTCTGGATTTCCAGCGAACTGAGGTGAAAGGTCTGAAGTTTCATCCTCAAAGGTCCTACACAAAGCTCGGAATGCCTCACCTTCCCGCGCTGATCTCGTGAGGCTTATAATCGGCGCCGTCGCCCCAGAATGGCGGCCGGGTTTGGCGACCTGAACACAGAGAATGACCAACTGACGGCCTTGAGCCCATCAAACAGAGATCATTCAAAATGAATCGATACATGCCCCTCACCGGAATCGACCTGGTTCCGGCCTCCCTGCTCATCGACACCCAAGCCCCACTCGACGTCCTGCAAGCCATGGCCGATTACCGGATTCGGACGGTTACACAGGTGCTGGAAAACATCGCCTACCGTTCCGAGCTCGGATGCGACACGGTGGTGCTGGAGGACTTTTCCAAGCTGCTGGTCATTCCGTTGAGGGATGGCTGTGATTTGATGGATGTGATTGGTCGGCGGCTGCGGGCGCAGGCGGCGGAGTAAAAAAAACGGGTGCTCTCGCGCCCGTTTTATTGCTACTCCAGAAAGGGATTACCCATCAGCTTGATTCGAGGCCGCGAAAAACCAATCAGGCGAAGATACTCAATATGCCCGTAACAAAGAGAAGAGCCGCTGGGTAGCGGCTCAACCTGGGAAACCTTCGATGATTTAAACGACTGGACAAGGGAACCGGACGGCCACGAAATGATGGCTACGGTCACCGCTCTCTGGCACCTGCGTTCAGGCACTTGGTGCTGTCAATCAAAGGTATATTTGCCTTCGAGCATGAATGCCGGCTCTCTCCAGTTGGGTCCTCTCACAACTCCGCACCCACTATATTTGATAAACCCGGCATCACACATTTTATGGACAAGGTTCAATAGCCCTATGTTGTTCTCCACATGCGCCCAGTTAGCCAGATTATAAAGACCATCAAGCCGCGGAAGGGAGATGCCTAATTTATTTTTTGTAAGAAATAGAATTACCTCTTCAGGCTTTTCGTTAAGTACGATGGTTGCAATGACGCTCATTATTTTACCCCTCCAAGTTCCTTGTACTCTCGCTCACTTTGCTTTCGATGCGCTTCTATAGCATCAGGTGTATAGAGCAGTTCAAAAGCATCCTTGACTTTGTAATCCTCCAGCGTCGCGGCATGTGTATTATTCCAAATAACGCCCTCGTCATTCGGTTCTACACCGTCTACCACACCTAATGCTCTGAAACGTTCCAGCTCTCTGATTTCATGAGTATAGAAGCGTTTATCCACTTCTGTGACCACCAATTTACCCAACAGAATTTTTTCCAAGCGCTCAATCATGATGGCATTGGCATCCGAAGGCATGAAGCGTCCCGTATGCAATTTGACCAGGTCAATACCCGCTTGGGTCACGGTAGCACTTGTCCAATCGAGATCGAGGATTGGGCCTCCGGCTTTGGCGGGATTGAAAAGTCGACCGCTGTATTTCCCCCTTGTGGTTGCTCCTTCATAAGGACTATTAAAAACAACGTAGATTGGCGGCAGACCGCTTTCGATCGGAAAGCAGTAAATGCAATCCCTGAAATCAGGCAATTCGAACGCGGGAAAGGTTTCAGGCTGCACAAGCAATGGCGACAGCGTCACTCCAGTGTACGTCGGTACTTGCGCAGGTCGGGCAGGCGAAGTTGTCGAATTGCTTCCCAAGTGAATAATGGGAAAACTGAGGATATTGGGCGGCGTATCGTTTGACGTGAAACTGTAGCTGCTGGTCGTTGGATCGAACACCAATGCTCGCACTGGCACTTTTGCCGAGACACTCCCTCCAACCGGGGTTGCAACAAGTGAGTATTGGTTAAGGTCGCCAACAATCCGATAAGGAAGGTCAATGGTTCCTTCGGCAGCGGCGATTTCACTCAGGTTTGGCGGCAGCTTTGGCAAAAAAGTGCTACCGGGTAGTGTGAGTACTGTTTGAGGAAAGCGTTCGCCGTTAGCAAGAGCAGGTGAATAGAGCAAGGCCCCTATCCCAACAGCAGTGGCCGGACTGATAAGTGCTTCCCCCAACCCTGCCAACAACTTAATGCCTTTATGGATCACTGCCTCGAAGGGCCAACCTTCGGCGAAATGGATGGCAATGGCACCCGCCACAGTTCCCGCCTCTATGTCATTACCAATGTGTAGCCTGTAGGTATAAGCGACTTCATCCCTTGCCAAGGCGCGATGGATTTCAGCGTCTGCAGTTGCGGAAGCGTCCTCCAAAATGCGAACGGCCTCGATTAGAATTCGTTTAACGTAGGCGACAGTTAGTGATAACAGGAATTCTTCATAAAAACTTAGTCGTACTTCATCATCATCTTTTTCTGACTCCACATCACCTGCAAAATTCTCGGCAATTGTTTCTCTGCCTAGTGACAATGCGTCCACGCCAATATGTAATATTGCATCGCCCCAACTCCCGTGCATTTCGACCCTTTGCAAAAGCTCAACGATGACCACTTTCTTTTTTAAGGCAGCTTCCAACGCATTTAACTCTTGGGACTCAATGGCTGCGGCTATGCATTTCTCTAGATAACCTCGAATATTCGGGGCTCCACCCGAAAAAACATCCTTTATCTGATCGTACACCGAAAGCAACATCTCCACTAATTGTTGGTATTCGTTTCGGGTATTTTTGACGCTCTCAATACTATACGGCGTAGTAACCGCCGGGACAGCCTTATCCCAAAACAAAATACTATCGAAGCTTGAAGGAAAAACTGAGGCTTCCGCAACTTTAACCGGCAGAGACCCTGACGTTATTAAGGGTGAATTATGATTAACTGCTTTTTGCATATAGCACTCTATGCAACAATATTAATTCCATAGACAGAACAACAGTTATGCCGCAATCACCTAGCAACTTCAACGCATCAACATTTACTACATACGTCGCGCACGAAAGGTTACATCAGACCCAAACAACCTCTGCGACTCTCCAGAAAATCACTCACAGCAAAAGCTGTCGAACTCAATCTGCCATATATGGACTACTAAAATAAAAGAACTGATTTATTTTTATGAAGCCCTTTAAAAATGGCGAATATCGTGTTCGAACGGTTACGCAGGTGCTGGAGAGCATCTACCGATCCGAACTCGGTTGCGACACGGTGGTGCTGGAAGACTTTTCCAAGCTACTGGTCATTCCGTTGCGCGATGGTTGTGATTTGATGGATGTGATTGGCAGACGCTTGCGAGCACAAGCAGCGGAGTAAACGAAAACGGGCGCCTGATCTAATCAGGCGCCCTTTTTGTTTGCGCTGCGTGAAGACGGTTCTGATCACTCCCCCCCCCAAGTGCCAAACGCCCCTGCCCACAGTCAATTAGCTAAACTTCATGAGTAAACCACTTCGCGAAACCCTGAAAATCAGGAGGCGAACCATGAGCAAGCAACCTCAACCCCAAAGCCGCTCCAACCCCCAACCCAGATCCCGTCCGTTGGTGCCGAACCTGCCGAGCAAAACCGGCAACAAGTCGGGCGGCTTGCGCGGTAACTATCCGCCGAAGACGTCGTAATTGCCTCGGGCGTACGACAGGCTTTGCAATGGAGCCTGTCGTACACCCCGTCACTTCAGCATTACTTGCCTCTATATCGGACATTGTTTTCCACAAGCGACGTCGTTCCGGCCAAGAGTGATGGCCAAGGGCTACGCTCTACACGGTTTCTCAAATACACCTCGTGCATGCCGCCGGCAATCGATTTGCCTCAATGGCTCAAGCGATAAAAATCCTGTGGCGAGGGAGCTTGCTCCCTCGCCACAGGGTCGGTGTCAGGCTTGTCTTCCGGTATCAGTCCAACCCCTGCTTCTTCCCGGTTCGATTACATGGAGTAAGCGTACATGCCCTTCCCCCCTCGTTTCCTCGACCACTACCGCAAAGCCGACCGCATCATGCTGGGCCTGATCTGGTTGATGTTCGCTTTCGCGGTGGGCCTGGCGTTCTGGCACGACACCTTCAAGCAGGCGCTGTTGGTGGGTGGCGGTACCAGCGTGTTGCTGACGCTGTTGTATCGCGCCATCGGCGGTTCTCGGTTGATGCGCTGTTTACTCGGCACAGGCTTGATGGTGATGGCGGCATTGCACATCAATCAGGCCGAGGGGGTCATTGAGTCGCACTTCGGGATTTTTGCGTTGTTGGCGGTGCTCACGTTTTATCGGGACTGGCTGCCGATTCTGGTGGCGGCGGTGACGATTGCGCTGCATCACGTGGTGTTTCATGTGTTGCAGCATCAGGGGTTTCCAGTGTTCGTGATGGCGCATCACGGTGGCTGGACGATGGTGTTCGTTCACGCCTTTTATGTGCTGATGGAAACGGTCGCGCTGCTCTATCTGGCGGTGCACAGCCAGGCCGATGCGGTGGAGAGCCAGGACATGCTGGACAAGATGCTCGCCGCTACTTCACAGCTGACAACCGATCCCGGTCAGGGTGACAAGGCGCGGGTGCATGTGTCGCTGGCGCAACGGTTCGATCAGTTCCTGATGCAAATCACCGCGCTGGTGGACGGGGTGGTGCGTGACTCCAACGGCTTGGGTCAGTTGGGCCAGGAGTTGGCCAAGGCCAGCAACACGCTGGAGAAAGGCGCCAAACATCAGTTGACGGAAATCGCGCAGATGACCGGGTCGATGCAGCGCATGGGCGATGCGATGGAGCACATCGTGGTGCAGGTCGAGCATGCCGTTGCACATGCCGGCCAGGCCAGTGTGCAGATCACCCGCGGGCAGGAAAGCGTGAACCGTGCCCGGCAGGAAATCACCCAGCTGGCTTCGCGCCTGGACGGCACCAACCAGACCGTGCAGGTGCTGGCCGGGCAGGCGCAGCAGATCGGTACGGTGCTGGAGGTGATCAGCAGCATTGCCGAGCAGACCAACTTGCTGGCGCTCAACGCGGCGATTGAAGCGGCGCGTGCCGGCGAGCAAGGTCGCGGCTTTGCGGTGGTGGCCGATGAAGTGCGCAGCCTGGCGCAGCGCACGGCGGTGTCCACCAAGGAAATCAGGACCATTATCGAGGCCTTGCAGCAAGGCAGCCGCAAAGCCGTGGAGGCCATGCAGGACAGCCGCGAAGGTGTGGAGCGCTGCGTCGAGGACAGTCAATTGGCGGCAGCCATGTTGCAGGCGGTCGGCAGCGACATCTCGCAGATCGATGAACTCAACGGGCGGATTTTCACGACGACCCGCGAACAATCCACGGCGAGTGTCGAGATTGTCGGGCGCTTGCAGTCGGTGCAGAGCATCGCGCAGAACACGGCGGATGATGTACAGACGCTGGCGTCGAGCAGTCGGCGCTTGCCGCCTATTGCGACTCGGCTGGATGCGTTGGGGCGCACGTTTCATCAGTGATGGAGTCGTGGGTGCCCAATTTGTACTCGATAGCGATCGGCACTTCCGAATTCTGGAGTTTTTCAAATAAATTTGTGAAATAAAATGTGAAGACAGATCAATTAATAATCCTCACACACCCACACAAACCCCAACAAAATAAGGCTTGTTAAACGATCTACCATGTGAAATAAAATGTGAAGATAACTCCGACGAAACGAACTACCATGTCCTTAATCACATCGAAATCCTGGCTGGATCCGGTTCTCCCGGAGTCACTGCCCCCATCGATCATTGATCTTGCCGATGCGTTACCCAGAAAAACCCAGTTTCTAGCCGGGCGACTACCGCCTGAAACCGCCGCACGACTCGGCCGTCTCCTGCAAATCACCAATACGTACTACTCGAACCTGATCGAAGGGCAATACACCGAGCCTGCCGATATGCAGAAAGCACAAACGGCGCCGGTCAAAGATCGCAAGCGGCTCAAAAGCCTGGCGGTTGAACAAATGGCGGTGCAAGCCTTGTTTGAGCGGACGTTGCGCCAGCGAGGCCCCTTTACCTGGGGCGACATGTTCGCACCCGAGTTCGTGAGCGCTGCGCATAACCGGCTTTTTCGCGGCGCCAGTGACGCAGAACGTACGCTGTCAGATGGCTCAATCATGCAGCCCGGTATTCTTCGGTCGGTCACGGGGCAAAACGTGATCGTCGGCAATCATGATGCGCCGCACGCTTCAGTTGTCGAGGCGATGCTGAGACACCTGCAGTCAGGGTTTGGCCGGCAGACGGACCCTCGCCGCCAGCTGATTTCTTCGCTTGCCTACCACCATCGGCTCGCCTGGGTTCACCCCTTTACCGACGGGAATGGTCGGGTTGCACGGCTGATCACTCATTTGCAGTTGGTACATCTGGGGCTGGAGCCAACCCTCTGGTCACTGTCACGCGGCCTTGCTCGACGGCATCAGGATTACTACAGCGCCCTGACCATGGCCGACCGCGCACGAGAGGGTGATTTGGACGGACGGGGTCAATTGTCTCAGCGACGTTATTTCGAATTCATTGAGTTCATGCTGCAGGTTTGTCACGACCAGGTCGACTACATGATTGCCGCAGTGGACCCATCCCGACTGCGTGAACGTGTAATACGTGCGTTTCGCTACAACGAGAGACTTCTACAGCAAGGTATCCGTCCGGAAAGTGCACCTGCGATTATCGCGCTAATCACCCAGGGCAGCTTGCCGCGCAATGAAATCAAGACGTTCACCGGCCTGACACCGCGCCCGGCAATCGACGAGTTATCCAGGCTTGTAAAAGTCGGCCTGGTAGAAAGCCGAACACCGAAATCCAGAATCGTGACCCCCGGCCTGCCCGCCTGGTTTGCCCAGGATGTCTTTCCAGACTTGCATCGACGTTTTCAGTAGCAAATAGCCTCAGCAAGATAGCGGTACTGATGCATTGGCACGCCAAGCCCACCTATCGCATAAATATTGCTCTACAGACTCATTAGATCTACATTTGAATCTATAGATGCAAGACAAGGACACGAACATGGCCGTCCCCGCCCAAGCCCAATCCTTCAGCAAAAACCAATGCGTCACCGGCCTTCGCGCCGCGGTGAGCATTCTGGAAAAGTGGCAGGCCAGCAGCGACCAGGCCTGTCGCATCCTGCGTATTTCCCGCAGCACCTACACCCGCGCCCGGCAGCGCGATGTGGAGTGGGCTGTGGCGCTGGATGCGGACCAGATGCAGCGCATCAGCTTCGTGCTGAACATTCACGCCACGCTGCGCCTGGTGTTCGACAACCCGGACAACGTGTACGGCTTTGCCTCGATGGCCAATGACAATGAGTTTTTCAATGGCCGCAGCCCGTTGGAGATCATGGCCCAGGGCGACATGATTGCGCTGTATGAAACCTTCCGCCGCATCGACATGTTGCGGGGTGCGCAATGGTGATGGCGAGTGAGCTGGCGGTGTTTGCCAGTCAGTCGCTGCAAGCTTATCGCCTGGTCAATTCGAAGTTTCCGCCCATAGCGTTGTTTGATGACGTCGCGGACGCGGATGAGTTTGAGGTGCTGTTCGAGATTCAGGCGCTGACCAATCCGCGGTTGAAGAATGAAGTGGGTCAGCTTGAGTTGATTGCGCGCAGCGAGATCCCGTTCGGGATTGCCGGTTGCTCTTACGCCATCGCGCCGTTTACCCATGTGAATCCGGCGGGGTCGCGCTTCAGTGACGGCAGTTTCGGGGTGTTGTACCTGGCGGATTCGATGGAAGCGGCGCTGGCCGAAGTGCGGCATCACCAGGCTCTGTATTGGTCGAAGGTGCCGAGCCTGAACTATGAGCGGTTTGTGTTTCGCGGGTTGGCCTGTGCCTTTGGCGATGGCGGAATGAAGGACGCCACCGCCCTGCCGTTGACCGATCCGGTGTATGCGTCGGACGATTACAGCCATTCCCGCGTGCTGGGGCGGGCGGTGCGGGACGCCGGTTGTCCCGGTTTGCGTTATCACTCGGTGCGCATGCCGGGCAGTCATTGCTGGGCGTTGATGACACCGAGGCCGGTCTCTTCGATTGTGCAGACGGCGCATTACGAGATGGTGTGGAATGGGCAGATCACCAGTGTCAGCCAGATCAGCGAGGCTTGAGCCCCGTTGTCAGGCACATGAAAACCTGTGGGAGCGAGCTTGCTCGCGATTGCTGTGTGTCAATCGACACAGATGTTGAATGTGAAACTGCCATCGCGAGCAAGCTCGCTCCCACATGGATCTGCGATCCATTGACCGCATCGATAGTCACCATCAGTTCAATGAAGTTCTCTTAAAAAATCCCCGGCGTAACATCTGCTCCATACCAACCCATAAGCACCCCGGAGCACACCATCATGAAACGCCAGACCCTCCTCAGCATCGCTTTCTCGGTTTTCGCAGTTAACGCTTTTGCCGCAAACTCTGCTCAACCTGTGGTCGCTGAAGGCGGCTCGGATCGTCTGATTGAAAGCCGTGTGGCTGAAGGTGGTTCCGATCGACTGATCGAGAATCGTGTGGCCGAAGGTGGTTCGGATCGCCTGATCGAAAACCGCGTCGCCGAAGGTGGCTCCGATCGCCTGATCGAGAATCGTGTGGCCGAAGGTGGTTCGGACCGTCTGATCGAAAACCGCGTCGCCGAAGGTGGCTCCGACCGTCTGATCGAAAACCGCGTCGCCGAAGGTGATTCGGATCGCCTGATCGAAAACCGCGTTGCCGAAGGCGGTTCGGATCGTCTGCTCGAAAGCCGCGCTGTCTGAATGCAGTGCTTTACCGCAGGACTCAACGAAAAGCCCGGCCTCAACCGCCGGGCTTTTTCGTGCGCATAGAATAAATCAGTCCCAACTACTTCAGCGCCCCCCCCTGTAGTGCCTGCTCTTCTTTCATTCAGGATAAAAGGTATATTCACGCGACAAACGGTACCCGTTTTTCGCCACGACCTGTCATTTGTTACAGTTGTCACGCCCCCACTTGTGCCCCCTAATGAACCTGTCGTCTACAGAGGGGACTTGCCCCACTCCTTGCGATGAATTGAAGCAATCAAATCTTCTCTTTGGAGTTTCCGCCGTGAACGAATTTCAAAACGATGCGATTCTCAAGTCCAAATTCGAAAACGATAGATCCCGCACGGGCAGCGTCGAACTCCTGCCTGCGCCAATGGTGATGGAGCGGGATGAACGTACCACCATTCTTTATGAAGGCGAGATCGAAGAGTCGGGGGCGATTACTCGACTGGCGGTCTATCCAGGCATGGCGCGCGGCGACCGCATAAAACTGACCTGGGAGAACACTTCAACCGAAATAGTGAAAAA
Source organism: Pseudomonas sp. QLc11A (assembly GCF_052112305.1). NCBI lineage: Bacteria > Pseudomonadati > Pseudomonadota > Gammaproteobacteria > Pseudomonadales > Pseudomonadaceae > Pseudomonas > Pseudomonas sp. QLc11A. The sequence continues at coordinate 48,014 of NZ_JAVAJJ010000016.1, read as the reverse complement.
ATACTCAACCGAGCTGAAAGTCAGCGATCCTGAATCCTTTATCGACATCACAGTGCCGAAGAGTTTTGTGTGCTATTTCATCAATAATCTCGGAAGGTTTCAGGTCACGTATAAGGTCTTCCCCGCCGCTGGTGGCCCCCCGCTGCCTTCCGAATCAACCATCGTCACATCCGTCAAGTTAACGGGTTCCGTGATCCCCGCCCCAAAGGCTCCCGAAGCCAAAGATGGAAATCTGAGCTCGCAGCATGATTACCCCGATGGATTGACCATTCTACTCAGTCCCAAGTTGACAATTAACTGCACCTGGACGAGCTACGGTCGGGATGGCCGAATCCTTTATCTTGAGAGATGGAATCCGGAAAGTGACGAGAAGACGGTCGTAGTACCTGAAGTACTGAAACTCATAGAGACAGGCGGAGAAGTTCGTGTCAGCTCCTTTAGTAACAACCTGGAAGATTATATTTTCGACTCCTTGCCTCTGGTTCTGAAGGTGTTGTAACGCTCGACTGCAACTTCTGCTCAACCTGTAGTCGCTGAAGGCGGCTCGGATCGTCTGATCGAAAGCCGCGCTGTCTGAATGCAGTGCTTTACCGCAGGACTCAACGAAAAGCCCGGCCTCAACCGCCGGGCTTTTTCGTGCGGGTGATCAATTCGTCCGTTGTTCATGCGCTTTCGCATAGCGCGTCAGGCCAATCTTGATGCCGACCAGGATGGGCGCGGCAAAGACGAACAACAGGGCCACGGCGAAAAATGCCGTGTCGAAGGCAATCACCGTGGCCTGACCCGACACCGCCTTGCCCAACAGGCTGGTGGCTGCCCGGCCGGCGGCCACCGGGTCCATGCCCTTCCCCGCCAGCATCGCGGTGGTGGTCGTCAGCCGCTCGACGAGCGCGTGCCCCCCCGGAGTGACGTGGGTGCCGAGGACCACGCCGTTGGTGACGGCGTGATTCTCGATCAGGGTCTGCAGCCCGGCGACGCCCATCAGGCCACCCAGCTGGCGCCCTGTGTTGAACAGGCCGATGCCGCTGGCCAGGTTGCGGCTGTTGAGGTGGGTGAAGGCAATCAGTGTGATCGACAGAAACAGGAAGCCCAGGCCCAGGCCGCGCAGCAGGATGGCCGCCATCATGTCATCGCTGCCGCTTTCGCTGGTGGAGCCGGACAGCATCCACATAGCCGCCATGATCAGCAAGATGCCCAAGGGCACGGTGGCCACAGGCGGCACGCGGCGGGCCTGGAACAACCAGGCGGCGATGAGCAGCGACCCGACAAAAAAACCGCCGCTGGGCAATAGAAGCAACCCGGCATCGGTCGGTGTGAAAGCGAGTACCGACAGGGCGAACGCCGGGATCAGGTAGGCGCTGCCGAACAGCGCGGCACCGGCGACGAAACTGACGATAAAGGCAAAGGTGAAATCGCTCGATTTGAACAGGCTGAAGTCAAGCAGCCCCTGGCCTCCGGTAAGGACCTGTTGGCCGATAAAGCCCAGCAGCGCGGCGGTACCGATCACCGTCAGCACCAGAATGCGCGGTTCCTCGAACCAGTCCCAGCGGCTGCCCTGGCTGAGCACGTAGGTGAAACAGAACAGGGCCGCAGCGAGCAACGAGAACCCGAGCCAGTCAAACGAAGGTTGCCGGCCCCTGGCGGGCATGGGGTGGTCGGCGATGAACAAAAGGCCCGTCGCGGCCAAAGCCAGCGGCACCACGCTGAAGAAAATCCAAGTCCAGGAATGGCTGTCGATCAACCACCCTTGCAGGGCCGGTGCGAGGGTCGCGGACGCGACCACGGCCGCCATGGCGAACAGGGCTTGCAGGATCGGCTGAAGGGCCCGCGGATAACCGCGAAAGATGATCGCCTGGCCCGCCACCAGCAAAGCACCGCCGGCGAAGCCTTGCAGGATGCGCAGTGCGATCAGCAGCTCCAGCCAGGCGCTGACGGCAGCCACGCAGCACGCCAGACCCATGACCAGGGTGGCGCCGATGAGCACGTTGCGTGGAGAAAACCGCTGCATCAGCCAGGGGGCGAGCATGAACCCGATCAGCTTGAGGGCGATGTAGCCGACATCCAGCCAGGCGAACTCGTCAGGCGTGGCATAGGTGTCGCCGATGATGTCGCCGCGTCCGAGGGCGAGCACGGTGCTGGCGATCGCCTCGGTCAACGCGGCCAGGACGATGCCCGCGATCAGCAGCACGCCGGTCGTCGGCCTGGCGCGACTCATGAGCCGGCCCCTTGCGCAACCTCTACCCGCGCGGACAGCCCCGGCACGATGCGGCCCGGTAGCGGATTGTCAGCCAGGCGGATCTTCACCGGAACGCGCTGTACGACACGTACGAAGTTCCCGGTGGCGTTGTCGGGCGGCAGCAGGCTGAACGCCGAGCCACTGCCCGGTGCAAAGCTGTCGACCACGCCGGCCAGTGCCGCATCGGGATAGCCATCGACCGTGACGCGCACGGGCTGACCAGGGCGAATCTGTTCGAGCTGGGTTTCCTTGAAATTGGCCACGACCCACACATCGTTGACCGGCACGATATCGAGCAAGGCGACACCCGGTGTGACGAAGCGGCCGAGGCGAACCTGACGATTGCCGACCACGCCATCCACAGGCGCATGCACCACGGTGTGATCGAGATCGATCCGGGCGAGATCACGGGCCGCTTCAGCCTGGGCCACCGCTGCCACGGCCGCCTCTCTTTGCGCGACAAACACAGTGATGCGTTGCTGTTGCGCCTCGACCGTTGCCGAAGCGGCCGATACCGACGCCACGGCTCTGGATTGTGCCGTGCCGGTTTCATCGACCAGTGCCTGGCTCACGGCGTTGCTGACGATCAGTTTGCGGCTGCGGTCGTGGGTCTTGGCCGCCAGGCTCATGTCGGCGGTGGCCGAGCGTCTTTGTGCTTCAGCCTGCCTGATCAGCGCATGCTGAAGCCGGATCTGCGCGTCGACATGGGTCAGGTTCGCCCGGGCGGCGCTGACATTGGCCTCGGCTTGCGCGAGTTTGGCGCGATAGTCGCGGTCATCGATACGAAACAGCACATCACCCGCGCGCACGCTCTGGTTGTCCTCGACCTCGAGCGCCGTGACATAGCCGGCGACCTTGGCGGCCAGCGAAGTGACGTCGCCGCGGACATAGGCGTTGTCGGTCGAGGTCACGCCACGGGTAAACGCCATGGCGCCCCAAACCGCCACGACCATCACGGCCGCGACACACAGCAACAGGCCGATGGTCTTGCGCTGGCTGCGCCGCACCACGACCACCGGCGTTGCGGTGGCAATGGCGGCCTTGTCCTGGAGCGAGTTCATTTTTTCATATCCTGTTCAATGCCAAGAGCCAGGCAGCCACGGGGCGGCAGGGTCTGCCGCCCGGCTGTCGAGCCTTCATGAGCGGGTTGATCGGCTCACTGTTTGATCGGGGTGACGAGCACCTTTTCCTCGGTGTCGAGGACGAACACCGCCAACAGGCGTGCCGGTTGGGTATCACTGGCGTTGGCGCTGACCAGGTGCACGGAACCCGGCTCCTCTACGAAGTTTTCGCCGACCTTGTAGATATGTTCCGGCTGGCCTTTGACGTGGATGCGAAACGAACCTTCCAGCACCGTTGCATAGATGAAGGCCGTTTTCGGATGGGTGTGGGCCGGTGACGCGGCACCCGGCCCATACTCGACGACTACGCCCCTCATGCTCTTGCCGGGGATATTGGGAATGGGACGGTCGAACACCACCGTCACCTTGCCGGGGGGCGGCTCGGCGGCCGAGGCGGCGCTGATCGAGAGCGCTGCGAACACAGCGGCCATTAGCAATCGGGTAACCATGGGATGTCTCCTGGATGCATAGGGAAATGAGAGGTGAGATCCGTTACTGCGCTGTCGACCGGGCCAGCCAGTCGTCGAAGCGAATCGCCCCCAGGCGTGCGTTCTTGCTGGTGACCAGCGATTGATCGTCGAGCACGGCGCCGAAGTAACGGGCATGTACATCCGGCACGACCTTGCGGCTGTCCTGGGTGGCTCGCAGATAGCGCCTGGCCAGTTCGTCGATCGGCATGGTTTCCGGGCCGCCCACTTCAACCGTGCCATTGAGCGGTGCTGCCAGCACGACATCGGCCAGCGCCGCTACCACGTCGTCGGACGCAATCGGCTGGATCAGCGCCGGCGAAGCATGAATCTCATCGCCGACGGTGAACGACTGGACAATGCCGGCGGCAAACTCGGAGAACTGCGTGGCACGCACAATGCTGTAGGGAATGCCGGACGCCTTGATAAGGGCCTCCTGCGCGACCTTGGCCCGGAAATAACCGGTATCGGGAAGCCGTTCGCTGCCGACAATCGACAGGGCCACGTGATGACGAACCCCGGCAGCGGCTTCGGCGGCCAGCAGGTTACGACTGGAGGTCTGGAAGAAATCGAGAACCGCCTGGTCTTCCCACGAGGGTGCGTTCGCCACATCGACCACCACGTCAGCACCATCCATCGCTTCGGCCAGGCCTTCGCGGGTGATGCTGTTCACGCCCGTACTGGGGCTGGCGGCGAGCGCATCATGACCGCGCTCGCGAAGGGTGTTCACAAGTTTCGATCCGATGAGGCCGGAGCCTCCGATGACGACGATCTTCATGACTGTTCTCCACTTGTCGACTGCAACCATTGCGTCGGTGTAGAGAGATTGCCTGCACGGGCAAGGCAAGTCCTTGCGCCAGGCTTGGGTTTGCCTTGGCGAGCGCTTGGATTTTTGTCCAAGGCAACTGACGGTCGTCCAGCCCCCTTGCCGCTGACGGTGCAGCGGCTGTCGAGCTGCCGTATCATCCTTTTCAGTCACAACCAGCCGCCTGGGGATGCCCGTCTTGCCATTCAGTTTTGAAGATTACGTACTCGATCAGGAACGCCGGGAGCTGACCCTGCGCGGGCAAGTCGTGGCCGTCGGACCGCAGGTTTTCGACCTGTTGCTGCTGTTCGTCAACAATCCCGACCGCGTCGTCAGCAAGGACGAATTGCTCAAGGCGGTGTGGGGCGAGCGGATCGTTTCGGAATCGACGATCACCAGCCACATCAATGCCGTGCGCAAGGCCATCGGCGATACCGGTGAGGAGCAGCGCCTGGTACGCACCGTCGCCCGCAAAGGCTACCGCTTCGTTGGCCAGATCAACGGCGACTTGACCGGGCAAGCGCGACAGCCCGAAGACGATGAACGCCCGACCGCCGCCCAGAAGCCAATCCCCTCACCGGCGCTGGTCCTGCCGGAAAAACCCTCGATCACCGTCCTGCCCTTCCAGAACCTGAGCGGTGATCCGGAGCAGGAATACTTCGCCGACGGCGTCGTGGAGGACATCATCGCCGCCCTGTCGCGCCTTCGCTGGCTGTTCGTCATCGCGCGCAATTCGAGCTTCACCTACAAGGGCCAGACGGTGGACGCGCGGGGCGTTGGCCAGGCGCTGGGCGTTCGCTACGTGCTCGAAGGCAGTGTGCGCAAGAGCGGGAACAAGCTGCGCATTACCGGGCAACTGATCGACGCGACAAGCGGCACGCACATCTGGGCCGAGCGCTTCGAAGGCCTGCTGGACGATATCTTCGAGCTGCAGGACCAAATCACCGAAAGCGTCGTGGGCGCGATCGCGCCGCAACTGGAGCGGGCAGAAATCGAACGCGCCAAGCGCAAGCCGACGGAAAGCCTGGACGCCTACGACTACTACCTGCGGGCCATGGCCAAACTGCACAGCGGCAGCCGGGAAGCCATCGAGCAGGCGCTGCCGATGTTCTACCAGGCCATCGAACTCGATGGAGAATTTGCCTCAGCCTATGGCATGGCTGCCTGGTGCCACTTCTGGCGCAAGCTCAATGGCTGGATGGTCGATCGGCCTGCGGAAATCGCCGAGGGCATACGGTTGGCGCGGCTGGCGGTGGCCCTGGGCCGCGATGATGCCGTCGCATTGACCCGGGGCGGACATGCGCTGGCCCATCTCGCCGGCGAAGTCGACGGCGGCATTGCACTGCTCGACCGGGCGCGCCTGCTCAACCCCAACCTCGCCCCCGCCTGGTTTCTGGGCGGTATCCTGCGGGCGCTGCGCGGTGAAACGGACGCGGCCATCGAGCATTTGAACCATGCCGTTCGCTTGAGCCCGCTGGACCCGGAAATGTTCAGGATGCAGGTCGGCATGGCGCTCGCGCATTTCTTCGCCGGGGACTTCGATGCCGCTGCGGCTTGGGCGGACAAGGCTCTGGGCAACCTGCCCAGCCTGCTGGTCGCCGCGGCACTGGTGGCGGCCAGTCATGCGCTCGGTGGTCGAATGGACAAAGCGAATCTGGCGATGCAACGCCTGCTAGCGCTGGATCCCTCTTTGCGCCTGTGCACCCTCAAGGACTGGCTGCCCATTCAACGGCCTGAGGATTTCGCCCGTTTCGTCGATGGATTGCGCCTGGCGGGATTGCCGGAGTAAACGCGACACCCCCTGTAGGAGCGAGCTTGCTCGCGATGGACGTGAAGACAACGCGTTTAATCAGAAATCCCGCGTCATCGTTAACGACCATCGCGAGCAAGCTCGCTCCTACAATAGTTGCACATTGCTACGGTAGGCTAAGCTTTGAGCAACTCGTTGCTCATGATGCTCGGTTCTGCAGGTTTTGGGGGTTTCTGGAGAGCGTCTGCAACAGCGATCTCAGACTGGCCAAAACCTTTCACGCAGGATTGCCGTGATGACCGAGCCCCTCCTCAGCTTTGATGCACTCAAACGCGCCGCTGCCGCCGGCGAAATCGACACCGTGCTGGTCTGCATGGTCGACATGCAGGGACGCCTGGTCGGCAAGCGCTTCCAGGTCGAATTTTTCATCGACAGCGGCCACGAAGAAACCCATTGCTGCAACTACCTGTTGGCCGACGACATCGACATGGAGCCGGTGCCGGGTTACGCCGCGGCCAGCTGGAGCAAGGGCTACGGTGATTTCGTGCTCAAGCCGGACATGTCCACCCTGCGCCGCGTGCCCTGGCTGGAATGCACGGCGCTGGTGCTGTGCGACGTGCTCGATCATCACCATCGCCAGGACCTGCCCCACAGCCCGCGGGCGATTCTGAAAAAGCAGGTCGAGCGCCTGCGCGAGCGTGGCTATACCGGCATGTTTGCCTCGGAACTCGAGTTCTATCTGTTCGATGAGAGCTACGAGGCCATCCACAAGCGCAACTATCACAAACCGAAAACCGCCGGCCATTACATCGAGGACTACAACATCCTCCAGACCACCCGCGAGGAGCCGGTGCTGCGGGCGATTCGCAAGCATTTGCAGGCCTCGGGCATTCCCGTGGAAAACTCCAAGGGCGAATGGGGCCCAGGCCAGGAAGAGATCAACATCCGCTACGCCGATGCAATGACCATGGCCGACCACCACGTCATCATCAAGCACGCCTGCAAAGAGATCGCGCAGTTGCAGGGCAAGGCGATCACCTTCATGGCCAAGTGGCGCTACGACGCCGCCGGTTCCAGCAGTCATATCCATAATTCACTGTGGGACAAGAACGCGAAGAAGCCGCTGTTCTTCGACGCGAAAGCCGAGTTCGGCATGTCGAAACTGATGCGTGCCTGGGTCGCCGGGCAGCTCAAATACGCCAACGACATCACCTGTTTTCTCGCGCCCTACATCAACTCCTACAAGCGCTTCCAGGCCGGCACCTTTGCGCCGACGCGGGCGGTGTGGAGCCGCGACAATCGCACCGCGGGCTTTCGCTTGTGTGCCGAAGGCAGCAAGTCCATCCGCATCGAATGCCGCATCGGCGGCGCCGACCTCAACCCCTATCTGGCCTTCGCCGCGTTGATCGCGGCGGGCCTGGCCGGCATCGACGAAAAGCTCGATCTCGTGCCGCCATTTGAAGGTGATGCCTACCAGGACGAGCATTTGCCGGAAGTGTCCAAGACCCTGCGCGAGGCGAGCGCCGCCCTCAAGGCCTCCGGCATGTTGCGCGAGGCGTTCGGCGATGAGGTGGTCGACCATTACGTGCACACCGCCGAGTGGGAACAGAAAGAGTACGACCGGCGAATCACCGACTGGGAACTGCAGCGCGGCTTCGAGCGCTATTGAGAACATCATGACTGCGAAGGTGCAATTGATCTCCCCGGTCGATGGCCGGGTGTACGTCGAACGAGAGATGGCCGATGCAACGCAGGTCGAGCAGGCGCTGACCGCCGCTGCCAGCGCACAGTCGGCATGGCAACGCCGCTCACTGAGCGAACGCGCAGCATTTTGCAGTGCCGCAGTGGACGCGATGTTGTCGATGCAGGCGGACATCGTGCCGGAACTGGCCTGGCAGATGGGTCGCCCGGTGCGTTATGGCGCCAGCGAACTGCGCGGTTTTGCCGAACGCGCCCGGCACATGATCGCCATCGCGCCGCAAGCGCTGGCCGCTGTAGAGCCGGTGCCTGTGGCGGGTTTTCGACGCTACATCAAGCGCGAGCCGCTGGGCACGGTGCTGGTGGTCGCGCCGTGGAACTACCCCTATTTGACGGCGGTTAACACGATCATCCCGGCGTTGATGGCCGGCAACAGCGTGATCCTCAAGCATGCGTCGCAGACGCTGCTGGTGGGCGAGCGTTTCGCCGAGGCCATGCGCCGCGCCCATCTGCCGGACGGCCTGTTCCACAACCTGCTGCTCGATCATCGGCAGACCGCCGCGATCATTGATTCGGGTCGGGTACAGCAGGTCAACTTCACCGGTTCAGTCGATGCCGGCAAGGCCATGGAAAGCGCCGCCACGGGACGCTTCATCGGCGTGGGCCTGGAGCTCGGCGGCAAGGATCCGGCCTACGTGCGGGCTGACGCCAACCTCGAGCATGCGGTGGAAAACCTGGTGGACGGCAGTTTCTTCAATTCCGGGCAGAGTTGCTGCGCCGTGGAACGCATCTACGTCGACCAGAAAATCTTCCCGGTATTTGTCGAGCGCTTCGCCGAACTGACCCGCCAGTACGTGCTAGGCAACCCGCTGGACGAAGCCACCACCCTCGGTCCGATGGTGACACCGGGTGCCGCGTTTTTCGTTCGTGGCCAGATCGCCGAAGCGTTGGCCCAGGGCGCGACGGCGCTGATCGATCCGCAGGCCTTTCCCGCCGACGTGCCGGGCAGTGCCTACCTCGCGCCCCAGGTCCTGGTCGATGTCAGCCATCAAATGTCGGTCATGCGCGATGAGAGCTTTGGCCCGGTGGTCGGCATCATGCCGGTGGCCAGCGATGACGAGGCCATTGCCTTGATGAACGACAGTGAGTTCGGGCTCAGCGCGTCCATCTGGACCCGGGACCTCGCAGCGGCCGAACGTCTGGGCAACCAGGTCGCCACCGGCACGCTGTTCATGAACCGCTGCGATTACCTGGACCCGGCGCTGGCCTGGACCGGCGTGAAGAACAGCGGGCGCGGCGTCACCCTGTCGCCACTGGGCTACGAGCACCTGACCCGAGCCAAATCCTTTCATCTGCGTCACGAGGTGTAGACCATGAACCTGACTGGAAACTGGAACTACCCCACGAGCGTTCGGTTCGGCGTCGGGCGCATCGCCGAGCTGGCCGACGCCTGTCGCAGCCAGGGGATCCAGCGACCCTTGCTGGTCACCGACAGCGGCCTGGCCCGCGCACCGATCACCACGGCGGCACTGGAGGCTCTGCGCGCCGCCGGCCTGGGTGTGGCGTTGTTCTGTGACCTCAAGCCCAACCCGGTCGAGGCCAACCTGGCTGGCGGGCTCGACGCCTGGCGCGCCGGCAAACATGACGGTGTGATCGCCTTCGGCGGCGGCAGTGGCCTGGATATGGGCAAGCTGATTGCCTTCATGAGCGGCCAGACCCGCCCGGTCTGGGACTTCGAAGATATCGGCGACTACTGGACCCGCGCCGACGACAGCCGCATCGCCCCGGTCATTGCCGTGCCGACCACGGCGGGGACCGGCTCGGAAGTCGGGCGTGCGGCGGTGATCATCGACGAGCGCACCCACACCAAACGCATCATCTTTCACCCGAAAATGATGCCGCGCGTGGTCATCAGTGACCCCGCCCTCACCGTCGGCATGCCCGCCAAGGTCACCGCCGGCACGGGCATGGACGCGTTATCGCATTGCCTGGAAGCGTACTGCGCCCCCGGTTTTCATCCCCTGGCCGATGGCATTGCGGTGGAAGGCATGCGCTTGGTAGCCAACGCCCTGGTGAAAGCGGTACACACGCCGTCGGACCTCGAGGCGCGCGCGCAAATGCTCGCGGCGGCGGCCATGGGCGCCACGGCATTCCAGAAAGGCCTGGGCGGGATGCATGCGCTCTCCCATCCGGTGGGTGCGCTGTACGACACCCATCACGGCATGACCAACGCCACCTTCATGCCCTATGTCCTGCAATTCAATCGTACAGCCATCGAGGAGCGCATCACCCGCCTGGCGGCGTACCTACGCCTGCCCTCGCCGGGGTTCGACAGCTTCCTGGCCTTCGTCCTCAAACTGCGCAAGGACATTGGCGTGCCCCATACCCTGGTTGAACTGGGCGTGGATGACCGGCAGGCGGACCTGATCGCGGACATGGCGATTGTCGACCCCTCGGCAGGTGGCAACCCGCTGCCCTTGACCCGGGACGGTGTGGCAAAGATTTTCGACGCGGCACTTCACGGCCGTCTGTAGGAGCGAGCCTGCTCGCGATGGACGTCAACGATGACGCGGGGAGCCTGACACCCCGCGTCGTCCTCCAGTCCATCGCGAGCAGGCTCGCTCCTACAGAAAACCAAGGTCGAGCCTACGGCGGCTCAGTTCGGCCTGTCCAAAACCTGAAAAGGGGCACACAACAATGAACCCAACAAGCCAGCCGGGCACCGACACCCACGACGATGACGTCAAGGTGCTGCACAGCATGGGCTACGCCCAGCAACTCTCACGACGAATGGGTGTTTTCTCCAACTTCGCCATTTCCTTTTCGATCATCTGCATCCTCTCCGGCGGCATCAACTCACTGGCCCAGGGCACCTCGGGCGCCGGTGGCATATCCATCGGGATCGGCTGGCCGATCGGCTGCCTGATCTCCGGGGTATTCGCCATGGCCATGGCGCAGATTTCCTCGGCCTACCCCACCGCCGGCGGCCTGTACCACTGGGGCTCGATCCTCGGTAACCGCTTCACTGGCTGGCTGACCGCGTGGTTCAACCTGCTGGGGCTGGTCACGGTGCTGGGCGCGATCAACGTCGGCACCTATTACTTCTTTTTCGGTGCCTTCGGACCGGCACTGGGCATGGAGGACACGACCACGGTCAGGGTGATTTTCCTGGCAATCCTCACGGGCCTGCAGGCCTTGTGCAACCACTTGGGTATCGGCCTGACCGCCAAGCTCACCGACTTCTCCGGCTACCTGATCTTCGCCACGGCGCTGGCGCTGACCATCGTCTGCCTGATCTCGGCACCCAGCTACGAATTCGCACGGCTGTGGACCTTCGGCAACTATTCCGGCGAAGCGGGCGGCAGCGTCTGGCCGCAGGTCTCCAACGGCTGGGTTTTCATGCTCGGCCTGCTGTTGCCGATCTACACCATCACCGGCTATGACGCCTCGGCGCATACCTCCGAGGAAACCCGCAACGCGGCCATGTCGGTGCCCCGCGGCATGGTCATGTCGGTGGTCTGGTCGCTGCTGTTCGGCTGGCTGATGCTCAGCGCGTTCGTGCTGATGCTGCCGAACATGGACGAGGCTGCCAAACAAGGCTGGAACGTGTTTTTCTGGGCCATGAACACCCAGGTCAATCCGACCTTGAAACTGGTGCTTTTCGTGGCGATATTCATCTCGCAGGTGCTCTGCGGACTGGCCACGGTCACCTCGGTTTCGCGCATGATCTTCGCCTTCTCCCGGGACGGCGGCCTGCCCTGCTCCAAAGCCCTGTCCTCGGTCTCGCCGACCTTTCGCAGCCCGGTGGCGGCCATCTGGACCGGTGCCACCCTTGCCGTACTGTTCGACTGGGGCTCGTCGGTGATCTCGGTCGGGGCAACGCCGGTCTACACAATCGTGGTGTCCTGCACGGTGATCTTCCTGTTCTTCTCCTTCGCCATCCCCATCGTGCTCGGCCTGTTCACCTACGGGACTTCGAAGTGGCCGACCATGGGGCCATGGAACATGGGGCGATTCTGGTACTCGGTGTTCGCCATCCTCTCGATCCTGTCGATGATCATCATTTTCGTCATCGGCATCCAGCCACCGAACGATTGGGCGCTGTACATCACCATCGGCTTCCTGGTGCTGACCGCTATCGTCTGGTTCGGATTTGAAGCCCGACGCTTCCAGGGGCCACCGGTGGGCGACATGATCGTCAAGCGCCAGGCTGAAATCGCCGCGGCGGAAGCGGCGTTGAACCGGAAATAGAGCGAGCAATGAGTAACCTGTGGGAGCGAGCTTGCTCGCGATGGCGGCGTGTCAGGCGCCATGGATGCTGGATGTGCCGGCCTTATCGCGAGCAAGCTCGCTCCCACAGGGTTTGTGGTGTTCCAACGCTTGGCTGACTGGCATTAGCCGCATCTGCCAGGCTTTTTTGTATGGCGATGATTTATCCTGTGCCCCCCGATTTCATCCCGGAGACACCTGTGCCCGCCCTCACCTCCCGCGAGGTTTACCAGCCGTTGCGCGATGCCGCCCAAGGTATTCGCACCTTCAAGCGTATCGATGAGTACTGCACGTCGAACCTTGTACGGGTCGACATCGACGGCTGGCGCCTGTTGCTCGACGTCGATGCCGGTCACTTGCGCCACTGCCTGCACGGCCAATGCCCCGATGGCCGCGAGTATGCGTTCGACAACGGGCAGCGCTTCGGCACCGACCCGGTGAGTTTGCTCAGCACCTGGGAACTGGCGCAGATTGAGCGGTTACTGGCCTGAATCATTCGCAACCTGTCGTTCCCTGGCCGCACTTGTGATACACAAGCCGGAGTGATTTTTGCGTCCAAGGAGATTCCGTCCATGCCCCGTTCCCCACGCCTTTCGCACTGGCTGGCCTGCACCCTGCTCGGTTTGTTTGCTGGCGGTGCCCAGGCCGGCACGACGCCCCCGGCACCCGATGCCCTGCAACCCTTGCTGGCGACGATGAACGAGCGCTTGAACATCAGTGAGCTGGTGGCGCTGACCAAGTGGGACAGCGGCAAACCGGTCCAGGACAATGTCCGGGAAGCGCAAGTCATCGCCAACGCGCGCAAGCAGGCGGATCAGCGCAAGCTTGACCCCGACGAAGTCGCCGACCTGATCGCTGCCCAGATCGAAGCCAGCAAACTGGTGCAATACGGCCGGCTCGCACAATGGCAAGCAGCGCACAAGGCACCGGACACGCCACGACCGGACCTCAACAACGACATCCGGCCCAAACTCGACAAACTGCAGAACCTGCTACTCACGCAGTACGCCGCGTTCCTGCCCTACCGCAAAGACCCGAACTGCCCGCAATGGCTGGCCACCGAACGCTCCGCGCTGATCAAGGATTACCTGCATGGGCAGGCGATGATTCGTGCGACGGGCGAGTTGTGTATTGCGGGGCGATAACGTCATATGAGCCGGGTTGAAACCCTCGCCAAAATCCTGCTCGGCCCGTTGCTGCTGATTCAGGGCCTGTACACGCGACGGGTGACGCCGAAGCTGCCGGAGGCCGAAGGTGAACGCCAGGGCGTGGCCGGCAGCGGCGATGTTCTGCGGTTGTTGATTGTCGGCGACAGCGCTGCGGCGGGGGTGGGTGCGGTGACTCAAGGTGAAGCCCTCAGCGGTCGGCTGGTGGAGCGCCTGGCCGAGGATTATCAGGTGTCGTGGAAACTCTGGGCGCGCACCGGTCTGGATTCGCAAGGGTTGCTGGAGCTGCTCGAACAGCACGCCCCCGAGCCGTTCGATGTGGCGATTTTGTCGATTGGCGTCAACGATGTCACCAGTTCGCTCACCCTGGATCAGTGGCTCGCTCGGCAACAGCGCTTGATGACGCTGTTGTGCGACAGGTTCGCGGTGAGGCAGATTGTGGTGTCGCCGCTTCCACCGATGCACCTGTTCCCCGCCCTGCCGCAGCCACTGCGCTGGTTTCTGGGGTTCAGGGCGCGTCGCTTCAACGCACATCTTGCGGATCTGGCCGCCGGCGTGGATCAATGCACGATACTGACCACCCCGCTGGCGCCCGAACCGGGCTTGATGGCCAGCGATGGTTTTCATCCGGGACCGATGCTTTATCGTCAATGGGCCGACGATGCCGCCAGGGTTATCGATCAACGCTTTCGCACCACAACAATAAAAACAGGAGTTGAAGATGTCTGAGCTGAACCTGAACCCCAATGTCGCAGCGTCCCTGAAGCAGTGGCACGCAATGCTCGGCAACCGCGACTTGAGCGCGTTGCCCGAACTGCTCGATCCGCAGGCGGTGTTCCGCTCGCCGATGGCGCACACGCCGTATCCGGGGGCGCCGGTGGTGTCGATGATCCTCAACACAGTCATGAACGTGTTCGAGGATTTTGCCTATCACCGCGAGCTGGCGACGGCGGATGGCTTGAACGTGATTCTCGAATTCAGCGCCCGGGTCGGCGAGAAAGAGCTCAAGGGCATCGACATGATCCGCTTCAACGAACAGGGCAGGATTGTCGAGTTTGAAGTGATGGTGCGGCCGCTGAGTGGCTTGCAGGCGCTGGGTGAGGAAATGGGCCGGCGGTTGGGGGCTTATCTGAAGGCCAGTAAGGCCTGATTTCCTGATTCCCCCCCCCTGTAGGAGCGAGCCTGCTCGCGATGGACTCAAGAGCGCTGCGTTTAGTCAGTAAACACGCGGCATCGTTAACGTCCATCGCGAGCAGGCTCGCTCCTACAGGTTTTGTGTACAAGCCAAAGGCTTCACACCATCGGCTGATGACTGGTCACGCAGTGTATGCCGCCACCACCGGCAGAGATCGCGTCGATGTCTAGCTGCACCACTTCACGCTCCGGGTAAAGTTCGGACAGCAGGTCGAAAGCCTTGGCATCCGCTTGCTTGTCGCCGAATTGCGGCGCAATGATCGCGCCGTTGATCACGAAGTAGTTGATGTAGCCGGCGGCGAAGTCCGGGTTGTCCTTGCTGAACCGGCTGTTGCGCGGGTTGAGCGGTGGCGAAACGGTATGCACCTGCAATTTGCGGCCATCGGCATCCGTGGCGTTTTCCAGGATCTGCAGATGGGCGCGAGTGACTTTGTAGTCGTAGGACTCGGGGTCGTTGTCGAGGTTGGCGATCACCACCCCGGGCTTGACGAAGCGTGCATAGAAGTCGACGTGGGCGTCGGTGATGTCCTTGCCCTTGATGCCCGGCAGCCAGATGATTTCGCGCAGGCCCAGGCGTTCCTTCAGCTCCGCTTCGACCTCGGCCTTGCTCCAGTCGGGGTTGCGATTGCGGTTGATCCAGCTGCTTTCGGTCATGATCCCCGTGCCGTGACCGTCCACTTCGATGCCACCGCCCTCGCCCACCAGTTCGCTGCGCCGGTAATCCGCCCTGGCGTTTTGCGCGACCTGTGCGGCCAATTGCGCATCGTCCTCATGCTGCTGTTTGTTGCCCCAGCCGTTGAAGTTGAAGTCCACGGCGCCGAGGTTGCCGTTGTCATCGACGACAAAGTTGGCGCCGATGTCGCGCATCCAGATGTCGTCCAGTTCGGTGATCACGAAGGTGGTGTTGTGGCTGCCGCATTTGGCTTCGGCCAGGCGCCGTTCGCTCTGGCGACAGAACACCGTGACCGGCTCGTATTCGGCGATGCTGCGGGCGATCCGGCCAAGGGCGTCTTGCACGTGGGGCGTGAAGTCCTCCCAGATCGCGGCCTGTGCCCCGAAGGCGATGAAGGCCCGCTGGTGTTTGTCCCCTTCATCGGGCATGTACCCGTTGCCTTTGCCGGCCGCGCGCACCGGCATGGCCCCCAAGCCCAATCCCATGGACGCCACCGCGCCCAGTCCGGCGATGACCGATACCTGCTTGATGAATGTTCGACGTGTCGGCATGTGTTTTCCTGAAATCCGGGATTTGGCCGGCCCGCGGGCCGGCCGGTGATCAATTGACCGTAGCGGTCTTGAACTTGGTCCAGGTGCGCATGCGCGCACGCATGTCGGCCTGGGGAATGTCCTTGCCGGGAATCAACCGCGCGTAGGTGGCTTCATCGAGGTAGATGTCCGGGTTGTTGCGCATCGCGGCATCGACGTCCGGCCGCGCCTTGGCGTTGGAGGTCGGGTAGCCGGTGAAGTTGCTGATGGCCGCCATGTTTTGCGGGCGCATCACGAAGTTGATGAAAGCGTAGGCGTATTCCGGGTGCCGGGCGTCGACGGGAATGGCCATGGTGTCCATCCACACCGTGGTGCCTTCACGGGGAATGCGGTAGTGGAAGGTGGTTTTCTTACCGGCGCTGTCAGCCGTGCGCTGCGCCTGGGTCATGTCGCCGCTGTAGCCGAGGGACATGCACAGGTTGCCATTGACCAGATCGGTCACCGGTTGCGACTGGAATTTGCGCACGTACGGCCGCATCTTCATCAGCAACTCACTGGCCGCCGCCAGATCCGCCGGTTTGCCGCTGCGCGGGTCGCGGCCGAGGTAGTTGAGCACCACCGCCAGCACTTCGTCCGGCGAGTCGATCATCGAGATGCCGCAATCGGCAAACTTCGCCGCCAGCTCCGGCTTGAACAGCATGTCCAGGCTGTTGACCGGTGCGTCCGGCGCACGCCGAGCGACCTGTTCGGCGTTGTAGGTCAGGCCGATGGTGCCCCAGGTGTAGGGAACCGTGGCGTTGCTCGAATGCTCATAGCGCGAGCGCAGCTTCTGCAACCCGGGCTCGACGTCGTTCAAGGCAGTGATTCTGGATTGATCCAGCGGTTGCAGGCTGCCGGCGCGCATCAGGCGTTCGGCCACGGTGTCACCGGGGAAGATCAGGTCGTAACCGCTGCCGCCAGCGAGCATCTTGGCTTCCAGGGTTTCACTGCCGTCCATGACGTCGTAGATCACCTTGATCCCGGTTTCGGCGGTGAACTTGCTCAGGGTGTCCTCGGCAAAATAATCGGCCCAGTTGTACAGCCGCAGGGTTTTCTCCTCGGCGTGCAACGCAGGCATCGCACAGGTCAGCGCCAGCCCCATGGCCAGGCACAGCTTGTTGATCGTATTCATGTCACACCCCTTGGGTTGTCCAGCGTGAGTGGATCTGGCGACCGTCCTGGGTCAGCAAGGCGCCGTACATGTCCGGACGGCGGTCGCGGTAGATGCCCCAGGTCAGGCGGTCTTCGCGCATGGCCGCCAGGTCCAGGGTGTGGACCAGCACGCCGGTGCTGTCGCGGTCGGCTTCGGCGAGCAACTTGCCCTTGTGATTGCAGATGAACGACGAGCCGTAGAAGCTCATTTGCAGGGTCGGGTCGGTGGTCGCCGCTTCCCGGCCGACACGGTTGGCCGCTACCACCGGCAGCAGGTTGGCGGCGGCGTGGCCGCGCATGGTCATCTGCCAGTGATCGCGGGAATCGAGCGTGGCGCAGCCAGGTTCGGAGCCGATGGCGGTCGGGAACAACAGCACTTCGGCGCCCATCAAGGCCAGGCAGCGGGCGGTTTCGGGGAACCACTGGTCCCAGCAGATGCCCAGGCCGATGCGCCCGAACGCGGTGTCCCAGACCCGGAACCCGCTGTCGCCGGGGCTGAAGTATTCCTTCTCCTGATAGCCGATGGCGTTGGGGATGTGGGTCTTTCGATACACGCCCAATAGGCGTCCGTCGGCGTCGGCCACGCTCAACGAATTGAAGTAGGCATTGCCGGCCTTCTCGTACCAGCTCAGCGGCAGCACCACGCCCAACTCTTTGGCCAATGCGGCAAAGCGCTTGAGCACGTGGCTGTCGCGATACTCCTCGGCCAGGGCCAGGTGCTTGTGGTGTTGCTCGATGCAGAAGTACGGCGTGGCGAACAGCTCCTGCAACAGGATGACCTGCGCGCCCTTGGCCGCGGCCTCGCGGACCAATTGCTCAGCCTGGTCGAGGTTGTGTTTCAGGTCCCAGGTGCAGGGCATTTGCGTGGTGGCGATGGTCAACAGTGTCATGGCATCAACCCCGCACCGGCCAGGCCGGCTGTTGCTGGGTGATGCAATGCACACCGCCGCCGCCATGGGCCAGATGGTTGATCCGCACCGGCACCACTTCACGACCGGGGAACGCCTGCGCCAACACTTCGGCAGCGGCCTTGTCGGCATCGATGCCGTAGGCCGGCATGATGATCGCGCCGTTGGCGATGTAGAAATTGGTGTAGGAAGCGCAGAACACTTCGGCCTCGGTGTCCACCGCATCGGTGGCTTCATAGAGTTCGATCAGCTCGAATTGGCGGCCTTGAGCATCGGTGGCCAGTTCAAGGGCACGACGATTCTCCCGGGCGACTTCGGCGTACACCGATTGTTGGTCGTGGGTGGCGTCCACCAGCAACACGCCAGGGCGGGCGAAGGCGCACACGCCATCGACGTGGCCGTCGGTCATGTCACCGGTCACGTAGTCCGGATCGCCCGGCAGCCAGATGGTTTTCTTCACGCCCAACAGGCGGGTGAAGATCTCTTCGATCTCGGCCTTGGTCACGCCCGGGTTGCGGTTAGGGTTGAGCAGCACCGACTCGGTGGTGATCAGCGTGCCCTCGCCGTCCACATGGATGGCGCCACCCTCGTTGCTCAGCGCCGTGCCGAAACACTCCAGGCCCAGATGGTTGAGCGCGCGGCGGGCCAGGCTTTCGTCCAGATCGTGGGCCGATTTGCCGCCCCACGCATTGAAGCGCCAGCTCACACCGGCCAGGCCTTGCTGCGGGTGGCAGACGAAGCTCGGGCCGGAGTCGCGGCACCAGCTGTCGTTGACCGCCAGTTCGATCAACTCGATGTTCGGTCCGCACAAGGCTTTGGCGCTGGCGACCGCTGAAGGATCGACCACCAGTTTCACCGGCTCGAAACGGGCGATGGCGTTGGCCACCCGGGCGAAGTCCTCTTGAACCTGGGGCAGCGTCACCCGCCAGCCCGACTCCCACAGGGTCTTGTTGTGCGGCCAGACCATCCAGGTGGCGGCGTGGGTGACCCATTCGGCCGGCATCGTCCAACCGCTGTTTTGAATACCGTTCTGCTGCATGACAAGTACCTCTGAGTTAAGTCATTGTGTTCAATGAAAACGCCCTTGGCGGTCTTGGCATGCATGCTACGGCTGGCAAAACGGGCAAACAAACGATGGATTTTGCAGGCAACTGATTAGAGGAACTTATCGATATGCTCAAACACTGGCCGCCCCTGAGCACCCTGCGCGGCTTCGAAGCCGCCGCCCGGCTGGGCAGTTTTCACAAGGCCGCCGAAGAGTTGCACCTCACCCAGTCGGCGATCAGCCAGCAGATCCGCAGCCTTGAGGCGTACCTGGAGCAACCGCTGTTCTATCGCAGCGGGCGCAGCGTCAGCCTGACCGATGCCGGTCACGATCTGCTGAGCACCACCCAGGCGTTGTTGCAGCAACTGGCGGTGGGCATTCGCCGGCTGGGGCAATACCAGAAACCCAATCAACTGGTGCTCAACACCACCCCGGCGTTTGCCCGGCACTGGTTGTTGCCACGCCTGGGGGATTTCCGTCGACAGCATCCGCAGGTCGATCTGTGGATCTTCAGCACCGATGAAGTGCCGGACATGGCCAGCCAGACCATCGACCTGGCGGTGCGCGACGACATCAGTTCCCAGGCCGAATGCAGTTTCAAGGTGCTGCACGCCGACCGCCTCTATCCGGCGTGTCACCCGAGCCTGTTGGCCGTGCCGGTGCAACAGCGCACCACCCTGCATGGCGAGCGGGAAATGGACTGGAGCCACTGGGCGGTGGAATCGGGCATTGATGTGGGGCAGATGGATCAGGGGCTGAACTTTTCCGATCCGGGGCTGCTGCTGGACGCCGCCTGCACCGGGCTCGGCATTGCGCTGGTGAGCCAGTTGCTGAGTCGGCAGGCGCGGGCCACCGGGCTGTTGCAGCCGATGGTGGAGCAAACCATCCGCGGCCCGAACTGGGCGCTACTGACCCACCGTGACAGCGAGAACACGGCGATGGCGCGCAGCTTCACTCAATGGCTGGTGGAGAACCTGGGCGAGTGATTACTGCGCCGGAAAAGTTTGCAGATAGGCCAACAGGTCTTCGATTTTTTCCGGATCGCTCAGCCCCCAGAAAATCATGCGCGTGCCGGGCACCACTTTCTTCGGCGCTTCGAGGTAGGCGATCAGGGTTTCGCGATCCCAGACCAGGTTGGCGGACTTCATCGCGTCGGAATACACATAGTCCGTGGTGACGGCGGAGTGGCGACCGATCACGCCATTGAGCTGCGGGCCGAAGAAGGCGCGAGCCGATTCGCCGATCTGATGGCAGCCGCTGCAGAGGCGCTTGTACACTTTCTCCCCGGCCTGGACATCGCCCGCAGCCAGGGTGGGTGTGCCGAACAGGCCAGCGCTGAGCGCCAGGGCGAGGGTCAGGGCGGCGATTTTCTTCATGTTGCGTTTCCAGTCTGCGAATGCTCGCTATTGGAACATGACAGCTGAGGATCTCCAAAACGGTCAGGTGGGCACTGCCCCTGTAGGAGCGAGCCTGCTCGCGATGAATTCGAAGGCGCCGTGGGGTGTCAGGCTCGCCGCGTTATCGTTGACGACCATCGCGAGCAGGCTCGCTCCTACAGGGGATCTGTGTACTGACTTATTTTTTGCTGTGCGAGGTATTGAGTTCAATCGCCGCCTGAACCAACGCCGTCAGCGCCTTTTCATCGATCTGCTCACCCTCGCGGATATCAATCGCACGTCGGGTATTGCCTTCAAGGCTTGCATTGAACAGCTTCGACGGATCGTCCAGCGACGCGCCCTTGGCGAAGGTCAGCTTCACCACTTGCTTGTAAGTCTCGCCGGTGCAGAGGATGCCGGCACGGGACCACACCGGCACGCGCCACTTCCACTCTTCGATCACTTCGGGGTCGGCCTGCCGGATGATCTTGCGCAGGCGGGCCAGGGTCTCGCCGCGCCAGTCGGCCAGCTCGCGGATTCGCTCGTCGATCAGCGCCGAGGCTTCGTTTGATTCAACCTTGTCCGTTTTCATCACTGTCTGCACCCTCATCATGATGGTTGTGACCGATGAGGGTAGACGCTGTTGGCGGGTTTTCACGGTGACGAACCTCGAGCCCGGCGCTGAAGGCCAGGAAGTCGGCAGGGACAGTACGCCAATCCGACAAGCTCCCTCGCCACAATTGTTCATTTGTCATCGAATTGTCATGCACCGTCCGCCATACTCAGCTCATCCAATGCGTGCTTTAACTTTCTGCTGCCTCTCCCGGCGGCTTTTTTTTGCCTGAAATTGCGCTTACAGGCATTCCTGCGCCGCACGCTCGAAACTGGACGGTACGAACGCCGACGCCAGCAGCTTGCGCTCGTACAGGAACACCTTGCCGCCGTTCGAGGCCTTGTAGGTTTCAAGCACGTTGTCCGCCGCCACTTTGCTCGATACGACGATCCGGTAGCTGCGCTGGGTCTGCGACACCGTGGGCGCCAGTGCATCGTGCTGCAACTTCGGCACCACGCAATGGGTGTACGCCTCGGGCGACTTGCTGGTCTGCAAGGTCATGGTCGGATTGTTCGGCGTGGCACAACCGGCCAGCAACAGCGAGGCGAAGGCCAGGGTCGGGGCAAAAAAAGTGCGCATGAATCAGGTCCTGAAAAGCAATCTACGGTGAATGGGCTTGCCCGCCGTTCCGCGGACGTCGGGCTGGTTAATGGGTTGCTGCGGTTAATCCGGCGGATACCAGCACCTTCAACGACGCATCGAATTGCTTCAATGCAGTCAGTTGCAGGTCGCGTTGCTGTTCGATTTGCGCGGCAATCTCGGGCGCGGCCTTGTCATGCACCCACACCGACGGCAGCTGTTTTTCCACCGCGCCTTCGGCCTTGCCGATGTATTGCAGGCTGGCGTCGTAGAACCGCGCGGCGAAACGCGCCTCGACCCGGTCGTTACGCTGGGTCAGCAACTGGTTGTGGGTATCGAGCATCACCACGACATCGGGATGGGCCTGCACCAGGGCATCAAGGTTGTCGTAGACCGTCACCGACAGAAAGCTCTTGTGCAACGAACTCAGCAGCCAATCGATGGCCAGTTGCGGATCGGAGCTGTCGACGAAGGCCTGGCGAATTCGCGCATCCAGTGCGTGCTTCGCGCCGTTGACGGCCACCGAGTGGTATTGCTCAAGGTATTGCAGGTTTTCCACGGTGTTTTCGCTGTAGAGCACCCCGACCGTCTGACCGTATTGCAACCCGCCCTGGCTACCGGTGATGGGCGGCAGGTGACAGGCGCGTTCGTCCTCGGCAAAGGCCGATGCGGTAGACGCAACACTGCCCAGCAACAAGACAATCACAGCCAGTCGGGTCAAGATTTTCATCGCGCAGGTTCCTTGAGCAGCGTGTTCAATGCCGGCAATTTTCCGCCTTTGCGCAAAAAACAGAACTTGCGATGCTTGATGGTGACTATTGACTGAACCAATAGTGCGGCGACGCCAGCACAGGCCTCTGGCGCAAACTTACCGGTCAATGTCGAACAAGCGGCTGTGCCGGGCGCCCACTGTTGATTACAGTGGCGACTGCCCTCAAAACCTGATCAAGGAGCGAAACAATGGTGACCTGCTACCTGAAATACGTGCTCGACCCCTACCAGCTCGACGCCTTCGAGCACTACGGCAAGTTGTGGATCCCCCTGGTGGAGAAGTTCGGCGGCCAGCACCACGGCTATTTTTTACCTTCGGAGGGCGCCAACAACATCGCCCTGGCGCTGTTCACCTTTCCCAGCCTGGCGGCCTACGAGCATTACCGGCAGCAATCGATGAACGATCCTGCGTGCATCGCGGCGTTCAAATACGCCGAAGACCGGAAATTCATCCTCAGCTACGAGCGTTCGTTCATGCGGCCGGTGTTTGCCTGAAAGGCTCGCTGACTCAATCTTTTTTCAGATCCAGGCAGTAGGTGTAGTAACCGGGGTCGCGCACCCAGCCCAGGGATTCATACAGGCGCTGGGCGGTGAAATTGTCGGTGGCGGTTTCCAGGGTCATGCCTTTGCCACCGGCCAGCCTTGCAAAATCCCGGGCGGTGCTCATCAGCAAGGTGCCGACGCCTTTGCCCCGGGCAGCGGGCGTGGTGAACAGATCACCCAGCAGCCAGGTACGATGGGCGTCAATCGAGGAAAAGGTCGGGAACAGCTGGACGAAGCCGAGGTTTTCACCGTCGGTGTCCCGGGCAAGAAAAATCACCGATTCATCCCGGGCGATGCGCTCGGCGATGAAGGCGCGCGACTGCACCAGGTTCGACGGCTGCTCGTAGAACATCCGGTAAGCGTCAAACAGAGGGGCGATCTGGTCGATATGCGATGCGTCGGCGCGCAGGGCCTGAATAGCCATGAGGGTGCTCCATTGCGGTCTCAAGGATTTACAGACTAGCAATGGCCAGGAAACAACGACGCACTTTTTTCCTGAAAGCACCGCCGTCCACTGTGGGAGCGAGCTTGCTCGCGATAGCGGTATTTCATTCAACATTGAAGTCGACTGATACTCCGCTATCGCGAGCAAGCTCGCTCCCACATTGGATCTCCATATTGGATTGCGGATTGCGGTCAGACCCGCACGTTACGCCCTGGCAAGGAGGTCCGCTGGCTGCTCTCCCAGCCCTCGACCAACCCAACCGGTACATCCGCTGACGGCAGCATCTGCACGCCACGCACCAGATCGGACGCCCGCTCGGCCAGCATGATGGTCGGCGCATTGAGGTTGCCGTTCGGCTCGGTCGGGAACACCGACGAATCGATCACCCGCAGACCGGCGATGCCGCGCACGCGCAATTCGGAATCAACCACCGCCATGTCATCCTCGCCCATGCGGCATGAACCGCAAGGATGGTAGGTGCTTTCCAGGTTGTCGCGCACGAAGGCATCGAGGTCTTCGTCGCTGGTCACCTGCGCGCCCGGGGCGATTTCG
Organism: Pseudomonas sp. QLc11A; assembly: GCF_052112305.1. Lineage (NCBI taxonomy): Bacteria > Pseudomonadati > Pseudomonadota > Gammaproteobacteria > Pseudomonadales > Pseudomonadaceae > Pseudomonas > Pseudomonas sp. QLc11A. The sequence goes on along the minus strand of NZ_JAVAJJ010000016.1, from coordinate 24,082 downwards.
CCGTCGCGGAAGCGGTCCATGGCTTTCTGGCCGATGATCTCGCGGGTCAGGCGAATGCAGCGGCGGAAGCCTTCGCGGTCCTCTTCCCGCTCCAGATAGTTGAAGCGAATCTCCGGATGCTCGTACGGGTCGGCCGAGCGAACCCGCACGTAACCACGACTTTTCGGTTTGTTGGGACCAGTGAGCACCATGAAGCCATGGCCCTTGATCGGTTTGTTGCCGTCGTAGCGCATCGCTGCCGGCAGAAAGTGGAACTGGATGTCCGGCCAGCGCAGGCCCTTCTCGGAGCGAATGAAGCCACCGGCCTCGAAGTGGTTGGTGGCGCCCAGGCCGTCCTTGAACAGCAGCCAGCGCAGACCGATCATCAGCTTGCTCAGCGGGTCCATCTTGCTGTTGAGGGTCACCGGTTCCTTACAGCCGAACTGGATGTACACCTCGGCGTGATCCTGCAGGTTCTCCCCTACCCCCGGCAAGTCATGGCGCACGCCAATCCCGGCCTTGCGCAGGACGTCCGCAGGGCCGATGCCGGAGCGTTGCAGCAGGTGCGGCGAGCCGATCGGGCCGGACGAGATCAGCACTTCGCGGTTGCAAAGCACCTGGTGGGTCTGGCCGCCGTGGTCATACATGACCCCCACCGCACGCTTGCCTTCGAGGATGACCTGGCGGGTCATCGCATGGGTGATCACCGTCAGGTTCGGACGGCCCATGGCCGGACGCAGATAGGCATTGGCCGTGGAGCAGCGCACGCCATTCTTCACGGTCATGTGCATCGCACCGAAACCTTCCTGCATGTAGCCGTTGCAGTCTTCGGTCTTGATGTAGCCCGCCTCCGCGCCGGCTTCGACCCAGGCGCCGTACAGCGGGTTTTTCATGTGGTTGCCGTTGGTGGTGTGCAGCGGTCCGGTCTGCCCGCGATAGCTGTCGCCGCCCGACTCATAGCTCTCGGCGCGCTTGAAGTACGGCAGGCAGTTGCGATAGCCCCAGCCTTCGGCGCCCAGGGATTCCCACTCGTCGAAATCCAGCGCATGGCCACGGATGTACACCAGGCCGTTGATCGAGGACGAACCGCCCAGCACCTTGCCCCGTGGGCAGTGAATGCGCCGGCCGTTGAGGAAAGTCTCCGGCTCGGTCTCGTAGCGCCAGTTGTACTTCTTGGTGTTCATCGGGATCGAGAAGGCACTGGGCATCTGGATCACTACGCTCTTGTCGCTGCCGCCGAATTCCAGGACCAGCACCGAGGTGGCCGGGTCTTCGCTCAGGCGGTTGGCCAACACACAACCTGCCGAGCCTGCGCCAATGATGATGTAGTCGTATTTTTGCGTGGTCATGCTTATCTCCCGACCGTCGATTCAGTGAATACCGGCAGTGGCTGCTGTTTGTGGGTCAGCGTGTCGCCGGTGGTGTATTGCGGGGAGGTTTTCTCGATCTGCTGGATCACCGCTTCTTCGCGCTTGAGGTCGATCGAGCGGCTCAGCCAGTAGTACGCCAGGCCCGAGACGATCAACCCGACCAGCCAGGCGATGTCGATACTGCCCAGTGCCTTGGCGAACGGGCCGACATACACCTCGCGCTGTTCAACGCCGTCGAAGATGTAGAAGAACGGAATCATCGAGATAAAACCGATGGCGTAGGCGGCGATGCCGCGCAGTCCCCAGCTGCCATAGATGTTGCCGTGGGGCATGAAGAAGTGCGGGATGGCGTAGCGGCCCTTGCGCACGAAGAAGTAATCGGTGAGGTTGACCGAGGTCCAGGGCACCAGGAAGTACAGCATCACCACCAGGTAAATCCCCAGCACCGACAGGCCTTTGCCCGAACTCTGGATGCTCAGGGCCACGCCTAGTTGCAGCAGGATCACGAAGCCGATGGCCAGGATGCGGGCCTTGCGGGTGGGTTCGATGTGCTTGATCGAGTCGACGCAGGTCAGCGTGGTCAGCTTGGCGCTGTAGATGTTCATCGCGATCACCGGCAGGAACGCCAGGATGGTGACGACCACCACCGCCGTACCCATCAGTGGCGACACGGTGTTGCCGACTTGCCCCAGGGCCACCAGCACGTCAGTGGTATGCAGGTGATCGGCCAGCCAGCCACCCACGGAAATCATCCATGCACCGGACAGCGAAGCCCCGAGGAACACCACCGCGATCAGCTTGCCGCTGGAAGTGTTTTTCGGCAGGTAGCGCGAGTAGTCCGACACATAGGGCGCATAGGCGATGTTGTAGCTGGCGGCCGCCGCAAACTGCGCAATGAAACCGGTCCAGTTGAAACCCAGCGGCTCCCGGGCCACTTCGCCTTCCGCGAGTGCCGGCAGCACCGCATCCGGCACCCAGCCCATCAGCACCGCCATGGTCACCAGGCCATACAGCGGCAACGACAGGAACAGTGCCCATTTGAAGCTGCGGTGCATCCAGTCATGGCCGAGAATCGCCAGCACCGCCGCCGGGATGGTCACCGCCACCGCGATCACCGCAGGGCTGAAACCGAACAGCGTGTGCAGCCCCTGCATCATCAGCACCAGGTTGACGATGTTGAAACCGGCGAACACGAACAGCGTCGCCAGCAGCACCAGGATCACCCCGCGATAACCGAACTGCGCACGGGACTGGATCATCTGCGGCAGGCCCAGGTGCGGGCCTTGCGAACCGTGAAACGCCATGAACAGCGTGCCGAACATGATGCCCAGCGTGCCGGCAAGCGTGGTCCAGAGCGCGGTCAGGCCGACGCTCGGGCCGACGAAGCCGATGGTCATGGTGAAGAAGGTGAAGTTGCCGAGGAACCAGAACGGCCCCTGGCTCGACAGTTTGTCGGTGCGCTCGTTCTCGGGGATGAAATCGATCGAATGGCTTTCGACGACGGGTTTGTCATCGAGGCTGGACACGCTCGGGGCTGACTTGGCGTTAGTGTTCATGATGGTCTCTTATTGTTGGAAGATCATGACGAGATAACCGCGTTCTTTCGGGTGAACGACTCCCGGGGCGCGTCCTTGCCGTTCCCGAATTTCAAAGGTGCAATTGCTTTCAACTTTGGCGCAAAACCTGTGGGAGCGAGCTTGCTCGCGATGGGGGCGTGACATGCAACATTGATGTTGGCTGACAGTCCGCTATCGCGAGCAAGCTCGCTCCCACAGGGATTGCATTGTTCCTTGTCTTAACTGATCAGCGTCAGCCTGGCAGCGTGATCCAGACCGCCTTGGTTTCGAGCAGGTAATCGAGCTGCTCGGCGCCCAGGTCCTTGCCGAACCCGGACTGTTTGTAGCCACCGAACGGCATCGACGGGTCGAGGGTGCCGTGGGCGTTGACGTAGACCGAACCGGCCTTGAGGCGCGGGATCAGGCTGTGCACTTTGCCAAGGTCGTTGGAATACAGTGCGGCTGCCAGGCCGTAAGGCGAGTCGTTGGCCAGGGCCAGGGCCTCTTCTTCATCGTCGAAAGGTGCGGTGACCAGCACCGGGCCGAAGATCTCTTCCTGGACAATGCGCATGTCGTTGCGGCAATGGGCGAAGATGGTCGGCTCGACGAAGAAGCCTGGGCCATCGACCGCTTGTCCGCCGTAGACCAGTTTCGCGCCTTCAGCCTTGCCGGTCTCGATGTACTCGGTCACGCGCTGCTTTTGCAGGGCCGAAACCAGTGGGCCGATGAAGCAGTCCGGGTCCAGGCCCGGGGCCATTTTCAGGGTGCGTGTGTAGGCGATCAGCTCACCCAGGAATTGGTCGTAGACACTGCTATGAATATAGGCCCGTGTACCGGCGTCGCATACCTGCCCGGAGTTGAAAAACACGCCGTTGGCGACCGCTTGGGCGGCGGCCGGGATGTCGGCGTCGGCGCAGACGATGACCGGTGATTTGCCACCGAGTTCGAGGGTCAGGCGCTTCATGTCATCCAGCGCTGCGCGGCCGACAGTCTGGCCGACCGGGGTCGAGCCGGTGAAGGTCAGTTTGTCGATGCCGGGGTGGGTGGCCATGGCCGCACCGACCACACTGCCGCGCCCGGTGACGATGTTGATCACGCCGTCGGGGATGCCCGCTTCCTGCACCAGTTCAGCGAAACGCAGGGCCGACAACGAGGTCAGTTCGGCGGGTTTGACTACCACTGTGCAACCGGTTGCCAGCGCCGCGCCGAGCTTCCAGGCCATGGTCTGCAGCGGGAAGTTCCACGGCACGATGGCGCCGACCACGCCGACCGCTTCCTTGCGGGTGTAAGCCAGGTAGTTGCCCGGCAACGAAGGTTCGACGGTACGGCCGTGCAGCTTGGTGGCCCAGCCGGCGAAGTAACGCAGGGTGTCGACGGTGCCCTGGATGTCCACGTCCTTGGCGAAGGCCACGGATTTGCCCATGTCGATGGATTCGATTTCCGCCAGTTCGGCAGCGTTCCGTTCGATCAGGTCGGCCAGGCGCTGCATCATGCGCTCGCGTTCGGCCGGTTTGGCCTGGCGCCAGACGCCGCCGTCGAACTGCGCGCGGGCGGCTTGCACGGCGCGGTCCAGGTCAGCGGTGGTGCCCATGGGAATGCGGGTGATCAGGCCTTCGGTCGAAGGTTCGATGACATCGGAGGTCTGGCCGTCGCTGGCTTCGACCCAGGCGCCGCCGATGAACATTTTCTGGACCTTGCTGAGAAAGGTCTGGGTGGCTTCGCTGACGCCGAATTTCTGCAGGTAACTCTTGACGATCGTGTCCATTTTTATTCTCTCTGCCCGGCAGTCAGGTCCTGCCGGGGCTCTGGTTTTTGAGCTCTGGTTTCTGAGCTTTATGGTTTCGATGATCAGGCTGGAGTCGACTCGCTCTCGGCGGCGGCCCGCACCTTGCCACGTTCGTGGAAGATGAAACCGATGCTGTTGAGCAGCAGTTGCGCGGCGAGGATCGAGGTCATGCCGGTGGGGTCGTACACCGGCGCCACTTCCACCAGGTCCATGCCGACGATGTTGCCCTTGCTGCGTTTGGCCAGGGCCTGGATGATTTCCAGCACTTCGTAGTAGAGGAAGCCGCCGTGGCTCGGGGTGCCGGTGCCGGGGGCGATGGACGGATCGAAACCGTCGATGTCGATGGTGATGTAGTAGTTGATGTTCTGCGGGATCAGCGCCAGCACACCCTCGACGCCGAGGCGGCGCACGTCGCGCACCGAGAGGATTTTCGAGCCGGCTTCATGGGCCGCTTCGTAGTCGTCACGGTTGGACGACGACACGTTGCGGATGCCCATCTGGGTCATGCCGACGATATGGTTCATTTCCGAAGCGCGGCGCAGCGGGTTGCCGTGGCCGTAGCGCACACCGTGGCGCTCGTCGACGAAATCCAGGTGCGCATCGAAGTGGATGATGTGGATCGGGCCGCGGCCCTCGAAGGCCTTGATCACCGGCGCGTGCACCGAGTGATCGCCGCCGAGCACCACCGGCATCACGCCGGCATCGAGGATCTTGCGCACGGCGTATTCGGTGTTCTTGTTGCTGGTGGCCATGTCGGTGTGGACGATGTCGGCATCACCGACGTCGACCATGCGCACATCCGATGCGGTGAGGTACATCACGTCATCTTCGTGATCGTAGGCGCCGGCGTGGCCGAAGGAAAACAGCGTCGATGCTTCACGAATACCGCGGGGTCCGAAGCGTGCGCCGGAGCGCCACTGGGTGCCCATGTCGTTGGGCACGCCCAGCACCGCGACGTCGGCATCCAGTGCATCCCAATCGGTGCACACCGGGGATTTGCCAAAGGTGCAATGACCCACGAATGGCAGGTTCAGGCGACCGGATTCATAACCGTTGTTCGACATTTCTAGCCTCTCCACTTCTTGTTATCGGCCTGGCGGACTGCAAGGCGACCGCCGTTGGAAAGACTATGGGCGCAGGTTTTCGTGGAAAAAATGCTAAACATCAGATACTCATATCGGCATTCCCGATGCGTCCACCGGCCAGAGGTCCAAGATGATCCAGCTGCACGATGTCGACCTGAAACTGCTCAGGGTGTTTGCCACGATTGTCCGCTGCGGCGGTTTCTCGGCCGCGCAGGCGGCGCTCAATGCCGGGCAGTCGACCATCAGTGAGCAGATGACCCACCTGGAAACCCGCCTGGGGGTCAAACTCTGCCAGCGCGGGCGCAGCGGCTTTCGCCTGACCGAACAGGGCGTGGCGATTCATGAAGCCACCCAGCGCCTGCTGTCGGCGGTGGAAAACTTCTGCATGGACGCCGACGTGCTCAAGCAGCACATCAGCGGCAAGCTCAACCTGGGGATCATCGACACCACCATCACCGACCCCGACTCGCCGATCCCGCGCACCACCCAGCGCTTCGTCTCACGGGGCCATGACGTGCACCTGAACGTGTACGTCGGTACCCCGGCGGAACTCGAGGAACGGGTGCTCGACGGTCGACTCCATCTCGCCATCGGGCACTTCCCGATCCATGTGCCGGGGCTGCTGCAATCGCCGCTGTACCAGGAAGCCCTGGGCTTGTATTGCGGGCGGCGCCACCCGCTGTTTGGCAGCCAGGCTGAAGGTGCGGAACTGCTCGAAGAAGTCGCCGCCGGGCGCATCGTCGTGCGTGGCTACATGCAGCAATACGACCTCGAGCACCTGGGCGTGAGCAAGGCGGCCGCCACCGTCGATAACATCGAGGCTTCGGCCATCCTGATCATCTCCGGCGCCTATGTGGGCTTCCTGCCCGAGCACTTCGCCAGCCAGTGGGTCAAGAGCGGCGAGATGCATCAACTGGCAGCCGCGAGCCTGCGCCTGAAGTCACCCTTCGATGTGATCACCCGGCGCGGTACGGCGCCGCCGCCCATCCTCCAGGCTTTCCTTGAGGACCTGGCCGCCAGCGCCCGTAAAACCGCCAAGCCGTGATATGACACTCGCCAAATTGAAATTTTGCCGGGCATACTGATTTTAGTTCGCCAACCTTGCAGGCCCGTCATGCGCATCCACGTCACCTTCATCGACCGCGTCGGCATTACCCAGGAAGTGCTGGCCCTGCTCGGTGGACGCAGTTTCAACCTGGACGCCGTGGAGATGGTCCCGCCGAACGTCTACATCGATGCGCCGACCCTCGGCACCGAGGTGCTCGAAGAGCTGCGCGAAGCCCTTTTCGATGTGCGCGGTGTGCAGGCCGTGACCATGGTCGACATCCTTCCGGGGCAACGCCGGCGCCTGCAACTGGACGCCTTGCTGGCCGCCAGTTCCGACCCGGTGCTGGCGGTGGATGACCGTGGTCATGTGCTGCTGGCCAACCCGGCGCTGATCGCCCTGTGCGGTCGCGAACCGGCTGGTGAGTCGCTGACCGCCCTGTTCGACGATGCCGATTTGCAGCGCACCCTGATCGCCCATCATTTCCGCCTGCCGATGCACGAGGTCAGTCTCGGCGGCCAGACCTTGCTCCTCGACGCGATGCCGATCACCGACGCCGGCGCCCTGCTCACCCTGTATCAACCCAATCGCATCGGCGAACGCCTGTCGGCGCTGCACCACGACCATGCCGAAGGCTTCGATGCGCTGCTCGGCGAATCGCCGCCGATCCGTGCGCTCAAGGCCCGCGCGCAACGGGTCGCGGCATTGGATGCGCCACTGTTGATCCAGGGTGAAACCGGCACCGGCAAGGAGCTGGTGGCCCGTGCCTGCCATGCCATCAGCCCGCGTCACGACGCGCCATTCCTGGCCCTGAACTGCGCGGCACTGCCGGAAAGCCTCGCTGAAAGCGAGCTGTTCGGCTACGCCCCCGGCGCCTTCACCGGCGCGCAACGGGGCGGCAAGCTCGGCCTGCTGGAACTGGCGGACCAGGGCACGGTATTCCTCGATGAAGTGGGGGAAATGTCGCCTTACCTGCAAGCCAAGTTGCTGCGTTTCTTGAGCGATGGCTGCTTCCGTCGGGTAGGTGGCGACAAGGAAGTACGGGTCAATGTGCGGGTGCTCAGCGCGACCCATCGCGACCTGGAAAAAATGGTCGCCGAAGGACGTTTCCGCGAAGACCTGTTCTACCGCCTCAACGTGCTCAACCTGCAAGTGCCGCCGCTGCGCGAGCGCGGTCATGACATCCTGCTGATGGCCAATCACTTCATGCAACAGGCCTGCGCGCAGATCCAGCGACCGGCCTGTCGCTTGGCGCCGAGCACCTTCAGTGCCCTGCTCGGCAACCGCTGGCCGGGCAACGTGCGACAACTGCAAAACGTGATCTTTCGCGCGGCGGCGATCTGCGAAAATCCTTTGGTGGACATCGACGACCTCGACATCGCCCGCACCGCCGTCGAGCGGCAAAACGACGGTGAAGTGGGCAGCCTGGAAGAAGCGGTTGGCGACTTTGAAAAGAACCTGCTGGAACAGCTTTATCGCAGTTATCCGTCCAGTCGGTTGCTCGCTGCGCGGTTGCAGACCTCCCATAGCGCGATCGCGACTCGCCTGCGCAAGTACGGGATTCCCGCCAAACCCTGAGTTATCTGTCAGAACACATTGTCACCGACAACACATTCCCCTGTGGGAGCGAGCTTGCTCGCGATGAGGGAGTGTCAGTCAATATCAATGTGACTGTCATGCCGCTATCGCGAGCAAGCTCGCTCCCACAGGGGACTAAGCCGTGCGCAAGATCGTCGTTCGCAAATCGATACAGCGTAGCGAAATCAAGACAAAACCTTTCCCACCCGCAATTACGGCGTCTGCGCCCACTGCCTTGTTTGCCTGTATTGATTTCAATACAGATGAAATCTCTCACGCTTAATAAAATCACTTCAAGCCATTGATTTAAAACAACTAATAAACCTTGGCACCGCCCTTGCTATCACTTCTCCAACCCCGCTCGTCGCCCCGCCACGAGCCTTAAAACAATAAGGAGTTGAGATGAGCCAATTGCGTTTTACCGTCGATCACGAATGGTTGCGCCTTGAGAGCAATGGCCTGGTCACCGTCGGCATCACGGCGTTTGCCCAGCAGGCGCTGGGGGATGTGGTGTTCGTTCAGGTGCCTGAACTGGGCGCCTTCGGTGCCGGCGCTGAAGTGTCGGTGCTGGAGTCGGTGAAAGCCGCCAGCAGCATCGGCATGCCGCTGGACGGTGAGGTGGTCGAGGTCAACGACACGCTGGAGAGCAGCCCGGAACTGGTCAACGAAGACCCGTTGGGCGAAGGCTGGTTCTTTCGCTTCAAACCGGTCGATGTCGAGGCGTTGAGCGATTTGCTGGATCAAGACGCCTATGCACGCCTGACCGCCGAACACGCCGACGCTTGAAGCCCCCACGAATCCACAAAAAGGACCACACCATGTTCAGCAAACACGACCAGATCAAAGGCTACGACGACGAACTGCTGGCGGCGATGAATGCCGAGGATGCGCGGCAGGAACACCATATCGAACTGATCGCCTCGGAAAACTACACCAGCCAGCGGGTGATGCAGGCCCAGGGCAGCGGCCTGACCAACAAGTACGCCGAAGGGTATCCGGGCAAGCGTTACTACGGCGGCTGCGAGCACGTCGATGTGGTCGAACAACTGGCCATCGACCGCGCCAGACAACTGTTCGGCGCCGATTACGCCAACGTCCAGCCGCACTCCGGCAGCCAGGCCAACGCCGCGGTTTATCTGGCGTTGCTGCAAGCGGGCGACACCGTGCTCGGCATGAGCCTGGCCCACGGCGGCCACTTGACCCACGGCGCCAAGGTGAGTTTTTCCGGAAAGCTGTACAACGCCGTGCAGTACGGCATCGACACCGCCACCGGCCTGATCGATTACGACGAAGTCGAGCGTCTGGCACTGGAGCACAAGCCGAAGATGATCATCGCCGGCTTCTCGGCCTATTCGAAGACCCTGGACTTCCCGCGCTTCCGTCAGATTGCGGACAAGGTCGGCGCCTACTTCTTCGTCGACATGGCTCACGTCGCCGGGCTGGTGGCCACGGGTCTGTACCCGAACCCGCTGCCCTACGCCGACGTGGTCACCACCACCACGCACAAGACCCTGCGCGGCCCCCGAGGCGGTCTGATTCTGGCCAAGGCCAACCAGGAGCTGGAGAAGAAGCTCAACGCCGCCGTGTTCCCCGGCGGTCAGGGCGGCCCGCTGATGCACGTGATCGCCGCCAAGGCCGTGTGCTTCAAGGAAGCGCTGGAGCCGGCATTCAAGACGTATCAGGCGCAGGTGATCCGCAACGCCCAGGCCATGGCGCAGGTGTTTATCGAGCGCGGTTATGACGTGGTGTCCGGCGGTACCGACAACCACCTGTTCCTGGTCAGCCTGATCCGCCAGGGCCTGACCGGCAAGGACGCCGACGCCGCCCTCGGGCGTGCCGGCATCACCGTGAACAAGAACGCCGTGCCCAACGATCCGCAATCGCCCTTCGTGACCTCCGGCCTGCGCATCGGTACGCCGGCGATCACCAGCCGTGGCTTCAAGGAAGCGCAAAGCATCGCCCTGGCCGGGTGGATCTGCGACATCCTCGATCACTTGGGCGATGCCGACATCGAAGCCAATGTCGCCCGCCAGGCGGCGGCCCTGTGTGCGGACTTCCCGGTTTACCGCGACTAAGCACACAACACAAAACCCTGTGGGAAAAAACCTGTGGGAGCGAGCTTGCTCGCGATGGCGGACTTTCATTCAACATTAATGCTGAATGTAATGGCCTCATCGCGAGCAAGCTCGCTCCCACAGGGTCTCCCACAGGTTCAGTACCCTGCTGCACAAGGAAAACACCATGAACGCCATTGTCGAATCGACCTGCAACAGCCCGGCCAAGGTGGAGGTCGGCACCAAGCTGCGCGGCGCCGAAAAGGTCGCGCGGATTCCGGTGAAGATCATTCCCACGGATGAATTCCCGCGCAAACCCGACTGGATTCGCGTGCGCATGCCGATCTCACCTGAGGTCGAGCGGATCAAGCAACTGCTGCGCAAGCACAAGCTGCACAGCGTCTGCGAAGAAGCCTCGTGCCCCAACCTTGGCGAGTGTTTTTCCGGTGGCACCGCGACCTTCATGATCATGGGCGACATCTGCACCCGGCGCTGTCCGTTCTGCGATGTCGGCCATGGCCGGCCCAGGCCGCTGGACGTCAACGAGCCGATGAACCTGGCCGTGGCCATCGCCGAACTGCGCCTGAAGTACGTGGTGATCACCTCGGTGGATCGCGACGATTTGCGTGACGGCGGCGCCCAGCACTTTGTCGATTGCCTGCGCGAGATCCGCAAGCTGTCCCCCGGCGTGCAGCTGGAGACCCTGGTGCCGGACTATCGCGGACGCATGGACGTGGCCCTGGCGATCACCGCCACTGAGCCGCCGAATGTGTTCAACCACAACCTGGAAACCGTACCGCGCCTGTACAAGGCCGCGCGCCCCGGCTCAGACTTCGAGTGGTCGCTGGACCTGCTGCAGAAATTCAAGCTCGCCGTGCCCCACGTACCGACCAAATCCGGCCTGATGCTGGGCCTGGGCGAAACCGACGAGGAAGTCATCGAAGTCATGCAACGCATGCGCGAGCACGACATCGACATGCTGACCCTCGGCCAGTACCTGCAGCCCTCGCGCAGTCACCTGCCGGTGCAGCGCTTCGTGCACCCGGACACCTTTGCCTGGTTCGCCGAGAAAGGCACGCGCATGGGCTTCAAGAACGTGGCGTCCGGGCCGCTGGTGCGTTCGTCCTATCACGCCGATCAACAACTTCATGGAGGTGCCGGCGGTTTCCAGCCATGATGGAGTGACTGGTCATGCATGGAGCCGTTCCCGATGCCGCGTTCACCCTGTCTGTTGTTGCTGTGCCTGAGCCTTGCCCTGCCGTGCATGGCCGACGACTCGAAACCCGGGCACATGGTGTATGTGCGCAGCGTCGACCCGGGCATCGAGCAGGACATCCGCTATGCCAGCGCGCACAATTTCACCGGGCACCCGCTCGACGGTTACCAGGCGGCGCAGTGCCTGCTGTCGCAGGACGCTGCGAAGGCCCTGGCCCGGGTGCAAAGCTCACTGAAAGCCGAAGGCTACGGCTTGAAAGTGTTCGACTGCTATCGCCCGACCCGCGCGGTGGCGGACATGGGCCGCTTCGCCAGCGAACCCGGCGACCCGCTCAAGACCGAGTTCTATCCACGGGTCGACAAGCAGGACTTCTGGCGCCTGGGTTACGTGGCCCGGGTGTCCAATCACTCCCGGGGCAACACCGTCGACCTGACGATGACCGGCCCCGACGCCCTCCCCGCCGACACCTGGACGCCTTCGGTGAAACCGGTGGATTGCACGGCACCTTACGGCGAGCGCTGGCACGACGGCGCGCTCGACATGGGCACCGGTTTCGATTGCTTCGATGAGCGCGCGCACACCGACTCGGCGCTGATCAACGCCACGGCCAAGGCCAATCGCCAGCGACTGACCGATGCCATGGCCAAGGAAGGCTTTGTGGGCTATTCGGCCGAGTGGTGGCACTTCACGTACAGCGGCAATCCGCCGAAGCCGGACGTCATGGACTTCCCCATCACGCCGCTTGCACCATGAACATTCTGCTCAAGGCCCTGTTGATGGCGTTTTTTCCGCTGGCCGCCATGGCCCAGGGACTCGACGGCAGCGACCAACTGATCGTGGTCACCAGTAAAGGCTGGAATGACATCCAGGGTACTGCCCAGCGCTATGAACGGCACGGGCAGACCTTACGCAAATTCGAAGCGCCCTTTGCCGTCGTTCTCGGCAAGAACGGCATGGGCTGGGGCAAGGGGCTGCTCGACAGCGGGCCACCTGAAGGACCGGTCAAACAGGAAGGCGATGGCAAGGCGCCAGCTGGCATGTTCAAGCTGGGCACGGCGTTTGGCTACGCGCCTTCGGCCGATACCCGCCTGCCCTATCTGTCGCTGACACCGAGCATAGAATGCGTGGATGACAGCCAATCGACTCGCTACAACGAACTGGTCGACGGCACGCTGGTCGCCAAGGACTGGAGCAGTTCCGAACGCATGCGCCGCAACGATGACTTATACCGCCAGGGCATTTTCATCCAGCACAACACCCCGGCCTCTCCCGCTGCCGGCTCGTGCATTTTCTTCCACATCTGGCGCGGCCCCACGGCGCCGACCCGTGGCTGTACGGCCATGGACCCGGCGGATATTGCGCGGCTGCTGGATTGGCTGGACCCTGGCAAATCCCCGGTGCTGGTGCAACTGCCTGAAGCGCAGTACGAGCAGTTGCGTGAGCGTTGGAAACTTCCCGAACGCCAGTAAACGCCGAACCCTGTGGCGAGGGGGCTTGCCCCCGTTGGGCTGCGAAGCGGCCCCAAAAGATGGGACTGCTGCGCAGTCCAACGGGGGCAAGCCCCCTCGCCACAAAAGCGGGTGTTAAACCCGGTCAGCCACCACAGCACTCATCGACGGCTTGGCCAGCGCGTAATAGATCACACCCGGCACCAACAAGCCGACGATCCAGGAAATGTCCACGCCGCCCAGTTGCGCAACCATCGGCCCGGAGTAGAAATGGGTGTCGACAAAGGGCAGCTGGATCAACACGCCGATCACGTACACGCTGATCCCGAGCACGTTCCAGCGACCGTAGCGGCCGTTCGGGTCGGACAGCGCCGGGATGTCGTAGCGTTCCTTGTTGATGAAGTAGTAGTCCACCAGGTTGATCGCGCTCCACGGGGTGAAGAACGTCAGCAGGAACAGGATGAAGTACTTGAACGAGTTGAGGAACGAGTACTGCCCCGCCAACGCCAGTGCGGTGGACGCCGCGACGATCAGCAGCACAAACAGCATGCGCTGGCGGGCGCTGATTTCCAGGCGGCGACGGAAGCCACTGATGATGGTGGCAATGCACATGAAGCTGCCGTAGGCGTTGAGGGTGGACACCGTGACCTTGCCGAACACAATGCTCAGGTACAGCAAGGACGCGATCACACCGCTACTGCCCAGACCGACAATGGTCGCCACTTCGTGCCCACGGAAATTCGCCCCGGCCAGTGCGGCGGCGAACACCCCGAGCACCATCGAAGCCTGAGCCCCCAGCACCGTACCGAGACCGACAGCGGCGAAGGTTTTCCACGACGACGTCTTGCTCGGCAGGTAGCGCGAGTAGTCCGCCACATAAGGGCCGAAAGCGATCTGCCAGGACGCCGAGAGCGACACCGCCAGCAGGAACGTGCTCCAGCTGAAATGACGGTTGTCGAGCAGCAGGCCGATGTCGTTGAGGGTCATCAACCGGGTGAACAGGTAGGCGAAGGCGATGATGCCCAGCACGCTGGTCACCCGCCCGACCAGGTGAATCACCCGATAGCCGAAGATCGTCAGGAACGCGATGCACGCCGCGAAAATCAGGATGCCGGCGCTGTCGCTGACACTGATCAACTGCGCAATCGCCTGCCCCGACAGCACCGCGCCGGTGGCGCTGAAACCGAGGTACATCAGGCACACCAGGACAATCGGGATCGCCGCGCCATACACCCCGAACTGCACGCGGCTGGAAATCATCTGCGGCAGCCCGAGCTTCGGCCCTTGCGCCGCGTGCAGCGCCACCACGGCGCCGCCGAGCACCTGTCCGATCAGCAGGCCGATCAGCGACCAGAACACATCGCCGCCCAGTACCACGGCCAGGGCACCGGTGACGATGGCGGTGATTTGCAGGTTGGCGCCAAGCCACAGGGTGAACTGGCTGTAGAGGCTGCCGTGACGCTCAGCCTCAGGAATGAAATCGATCGAGCGGGTCTCGATCAGGGGACTGCGTTGCGCACTCATGACGGTGTTTCCTTTGAGGAACTGTTTTTGTTGTCGGGGGTGTACTTAAAAAGTCTTGGTGGCGCTGGCAACGACCGTGGCCGAACACAGGTCGTCATAGCCATACCAACTGCTGCACTCGCTTTTCGACAAGTCCGTGTCGACGTAGCTCAGGCCCCAGGTCACGCCGACGAAGTCGCGTGTCAGCTTGGCCTCCCACTCGTAGTAAGACTCGCGGTTATCACCACTGGCGGACCAGAACGCGGGGTCTTTCACATCGTTGCGTCCAAAGCGCAGGTCCAGGCCGACTTCAGCCGGCAGATCGATTTTGTAGCCCAGGTAGGTGTAAAGGGTGTCCTGGTCCTCGCCGAAGAAGTTCGGTGTGTCCTTTGAGTAATAGGCACCGAGCTTGACGCCATACACATCGACAATGGCGTACACCTCACTGAGGTTGAATTCGGAGTTTTTCGGGTAGTCGTACTTGATGTAGCCCAGGTCCAGGCTGATGGCCTCGGTCGCCTGCCAGAAGTAACCCGCGTAGTACTCCAGCTCCTGCCGGGTATCGAAGTCGCCACCGAAATCCACGTTGGAGGTCCAGGCGCCGATGTACAGGCCACTGCTGTGCAGCAGCGTTGCCCCGCCCTGCACGGCCGGATCCCCCAGGGTTTGCGAGATGCCACGGGTACGGTAGTCGCTGACCACGCCCAGGGTCATGTCAAGGCTGAAGTCATCGTTGAGGGCCAGGGCGTGGCTGCTCAGGGGGGCCAATGCCAGTGCGGCGAGGGTCAATGCTGAAAGTGCGTTCATACAGTTCTCTTGTTGTTATGGCGTACGGGGAATTTCAGGCATGGCGATGCCAGGCCCCTCGCGCTACGAGGGGCTGGCGGTTTTTGCGTGTGTCGGGTGTTCGCAGGTCAGGACGCGGGGGCGTAGACCTGCTTGCCGGCGAAGAAGGTGTTCAGGACCTTGGTTTCGAACAGGTCGTCATCGCTGACCTTGAACACATCGCGGTCGAGAATGATCAGGTCAGCCTGCTTGCCCGGTGCCAGCGAGCCGATCTGCTTGTCCAGACCCAGGGTTTTCGCGGCATTGAGGGTGTAGGCATAGAACATGGTCTGGCGGTCGATGCTTTCCTTGGCATTGAGTACGCCCAACGGTCCTTTGCGCGTGCTGGCCTGGGCAATGGCGTTGAACGGATTGGCGCTCGACACCGGCCAGTCGCTGCCACCGGCAATCGTTGCACCGGCGTCATGCAGGGACCGCGCGGGATACTGGTAACCGTAGGCAAAGGCACTGATGTAAGGTTTGACCAGTTCGACGGTGTAGGACTCGCCGGTGGCCCACAGCAGTTGCATCGAGGCGATCACGCCCAGTTGCTTGAAGCGCGGAAACTCCTTGGGATTGACCAGTTGCAGGTGCGCGACGCTGTGCGGCACTGGCTTCGGGCTGAGCTTGCGCGCATAGGCCACGCCATTGAGCGCTTCACGCACCGCGCGGTCGCCGACGGCGTGCATGTGCACGATCCAGCCGCGTTTTTCCGCCGCCACCACCAGTTCACCGAAGTGCGCCGGGTCGGTCAGCAACTGACCATTTTTATGGCTGTTCTTGAACGGCACGATGACCGCTGCGGTCTGCCCCGGGAACTCGAGGATGCCGTCGACAAAGACCTTGATGCCGGGGAACGTCAGGTTAGGCACGCCCTCGAACTGCTTCATCACTGTGGCGATCACTTCCAGGTCGGCGGGTTTGCTCTTCGGGTTGGTGACCATCAGCGCGGCGACGTGGGCGCTGAGTTCGCCGTTCTGCGCCAGTTCCTTGTACAGCGGCAGTACGCCGACGCTTTCGGCGGTGGCATGGAAATCGAACATCGAATCTTCGCTACCGCCGTTCGCCGCCGCGTCCATCCAGGCGGTGACGCCGAATTGATTGTTGATCTTCACCGCCTTGCGAGCGGCCTTGAGCATGGCCTCCGGGGTGGGCGCCGGAATACCGTTGCGCACCACGTCCCAACGGGATTCGGCAAAGTAGCCATTAGGGGTGAAGTCCGCTTCATGGCCGACGTAACCGCGCTCTTTCTCCGGCAGGCTCTTGACCAGTGCCGCGTCGATGTTCAGACGCTTGAGCATCGCGTTGTTGGCCCAACCGGTGTGGCCGTCGATGCCGCTGAAGACGACAGGCTGATCGGCCCAGCGCCCCTGATTGAACACCTTGCCCAGTTCACGGCTTTTTTCCCAATAGGCCGAACTGACCCCGGCGACGCTGATCACATCGCCAGCCCGGGCACGCCCGGCCTTGTCCTCTTCGATCAGCCACTGCTCCAGTTCGGGCAGCGGTTTGACTTCGTCCAGCAGGTTGGCCTTCATGCTGTCGAACGCCCCCACCACCGGGTGGCTGTGGGTGTCGATCATGCCTGGCATCAACACCTTGCCCGCCAGGTCGATGCGCTGGGTCTTGGCATCGGCCAGGGCGTTGATTTCGGCATCACTGCCGACTTTCAGAATCTTGCCGTCTTGCACCGCAACAGCCTGCACCAGCGCCTGGCCGGGTTCGGCGGTAAAGACCTTGCCGTTGAACAACACCAGGTCAGCGGCGGCCATCGCCTGCACCGACGACAAGGCCAGTGCGGCGGCCAACAGGTTTGGAATCAATCGCATCGGAACGCTCTCTAGTTTTTATTGGGCGGATCGGGAAGTAACAGCCTGGGAAACCACGTTTGGCGCAAGCCCCGGGAACGGCGCCTTGGCCCACACGACCTTGCCGCCGACCAGCGTCAGCAGCACGCCATTGCGGCCCAGCGCCTCCTCGGGCACCTGCATGAAGTTCTTGTCGAGCACGATCAGGTCAGCGAACTTGCCGACTTCGACCGAGCCCAGCACCGCATCCAGCTTCAGCTGTTGGGCGGCATTGAGGGTGATGCTGCGCAGCACTTCGGCTCGCGACATAGCCGGATCGTTGTTGAGTCGCCCGGCATACTTGGGTCCATAGCTATGCGGATTGGTGGGGTCGCCGGAGCGGGTAACACCGACTTTCAGCGCCAGGAACTCATCGAGGGGATCGACCGGCCAGTCGCTGCCAAACGCCACACGGCCACCGGCATGGGCGATGCTGCCCGAGGGCTCCATGCGTTCGAATCGCTCGGCGCCGAGGTGATCGCTGGTGCCGTCGACCGTGGACGGTGCCTGCTGCGCCCACTGGAACGACATGGTGGCCGTGACGTCCAGTGCCTTGAAGCGTGGGTAGTCGGCAGGATCGACCGACTCGGCGTGGGCGATGGCCGGGCGCAAGTCCTGACCGGGCAGTTCCTTGCGCACGTAGGCGACGCTGTCCAGTGCATCGCGCACCGCGCGCTCGCCGGTGGCGTGCAGGTGCGGATCGAAACCGGCCTTGACCGCTTGCAGCAACAGCGGATTGAGCACCTGCGGCGGGAAGTACAATTCGCCCAGGTTCTTGCCCGGCGTCCACTTCGGCGCCTGTTCGGTGCCGCTGTTGTGCAGATACGGGGTCAACAGGGCGCCGGTGTCCGCCGGGGCATTGATGATGCCGTCCATGAACAGTTTGACGTGGCGCATGTTCACGCCCGGCGCGACATGCACTTCGCCCTGGTCGTAGGTGTTGGCCAGGGCCTTGGCCTCGGCGATGGTTTTGACCGGGTCGGCGGCAGCGGCGGCCGGGTCCAGCTTGATCGCCAGCAAGGCCCGGGCGGTCAGTTCGCCGGACTTTTGCAGGTTGGTGAAGGCCTTGGAGCTTTCCGGTCCCGACAGGGCATCGAAGAAGCTGGTGATGCCCTGTTGGCGCATGGCGTCGAGGGCCGCACGGGTCTGGTTGAGTTTTTCTGCATCAGTGGCGGGCGGCACCATGGCAGCCAACGACTCGGCGGCGCCGTCCTCGCAGATGCCGTTCGGATTGCCGGCGCTGTCACGTCGGTACTTGCCGTCTTCGGGGTCGGGGGTGTTCTTGTTGATCCCGGCCAGTTCCAGGCCGCGAGAGTTGGTCAGCACGGTGTGAAAATCGGTGGAGCGCACCTGGATCGGACGCCGGGTCTTGAGCGCGTCCAGGGTCGATTTGTCGGCGTCGCCGTCAAGCCCGGTCATGCCCATGCGGTCCCAGCTGCCGACTTCCAGCCAGACATCCGGTCCCTTGTCCTTCTCGGCATCGAGACAGGCCTGGATGCTCGCCTGAAACTGCGCGCGGGTCATGGTCTGGTATTTCAGGTCGCACAAGGTCATGGCGCGACCGCCATCCCCCGGGTGCATGTGCGCATCGACGAAGCCCGGCATCAGCATGCGCCCGGCCAGGTCGATCAGTTGTGTCTGCTTGCCGATGTAGCCATCGACCCCGGCATCGCTGCCGACGTAGACGATCTTGCCGCCCGAAATGGCGATGGCCTGCTGCACGGAATTCTGGCCATCGACCGTGTAGACGTAGCCATTGCGCATGACCGTGTCGGCGGGTGTCGCCGCCAACGCCATGCCGGAGAATGTCGTGGTCGCCGCAATGGCGACAAAAAGCCTGGAAAGTCTCAAATGCCTCACCCCTGTTCTTATTGTTTTGAAGCGGCCCGAACGGCTGCACAAGCCCTTGTATAGACAGGGCCTACCCTATAGGGCGTAGCGTTCGAATGGACCTCTGCAAATGAGGAGGGGTCAGGCAAATAATTGAAACGGCTGGGATTAATCCCGGCGCACGGACTCCGTCAGCGCGCCCGGCGAGCGCAGGACCGAGCCCAGTTCCACCTTGCTTTTCACACCGAGCTGCAAGTAGCAGTTACGCAGATAGGTGCGCACGGTCGCGGGGCTCAGGGCGAGGAGTTTGGCGATCTCTTTGTAGGAATGGCCGGCGGCGAACAGCATCGCTGCGCTGCGTTCCCGTGGTGCCAGGCCGTCTCCGCCCGAGGGCGCATCGAGGGACAGGATGACGTGCTCGGCGTTGGGGCTGAGGGTCAGGGCGCAGCGGCCCAGACGGATCACACAGGGAGCTTTGGACAATTGCGCAATGACGTCGACCGGCAGTGTCGAACCGCTCCAGCCGGGCAGTTCGCGCTGAATCGCGGCACACAACCGGGCGCCGACATAGAGCAGACTGCCGTCCATGCGCGCGATCCCGGAGTCGCTCGCGCCATTGTCGGTGTCGAAGCGGATCATGTCCTGCACCTGAAACCGCCACAGCTGGAACAGGTGTTCGCAGTAAGCCGAAAACAGCTCGCCTTCCGTTTCATTGAAGGCCTGCTCATGCTCACCACGGTAGAGGCAGACGAAGAACATCAAGCCGCTTTCCGGCAGCTCGAAGGTGATGCACATCAAATGAAACAGGTCGTGACGCCGGGCGAAGTCGTTGACCGCTTCGCAGGGGTCGTTGAAACCGCTGTCGCGCAACACCTCGCCGGGTTGATTCAAGGTGGTATGGGAGAATTTGTCGTTGGCCGCGACCGGATGCCATTCGGCGACAAAGGATTCGGGCAGGTTGATGCGTCCGTGCATCCAGCTTTGCGGGTTGGTGTTGCTCGGTGGCGACATTTCGCCCCACCACGCAGAGGTGAAGGGCACCAGTTGAGCGAAGGTTTGCAGGCCATCGGCGATGAACCGCGACGCCCCGCTTTCCCGTGCCAGCCGTCCCAGGTGCAACACACAATGATTGAACGCCTTCAGCGTGGCCAGCGACCTGTTGCCGTCAACCTTGTTTGCCCCCCCCATTTTTGCGATCCCGTTCACTGCATGGTCTGTTGCCGCGACGATGCCATAGGCTCGGGAATGGCGTCCAGCTCGCCGTGACATCAACGGTTACAAACTGCTGTTCAATCCGTACAACTGTGGCCGGCGGTCCTGATGCAGGTCGTTGCGGGCGCTGATGCGCTTGTTGCGCGCTTCGGCGAGGTTCAGCGTCGCCAGCAGGATCTGCTCGCCGCCCTGCTCCGCCGGACCGGCCAAGGGGTAACCGTCGGCATCGACGATGACCGACCCTTGCACCCAGCCGACCCCGCGCTCATGGCCATAGCGATCGCATGCGGCGATGAACATGCGGTTCACCGAGGCATTGGCCTGCACCCGCAAGACTTCCGCCGGGCGCTCGGTCTGCGGCCGCGGACCGTCGGGCCAGTTGACCGGCGCGCACAACAGATCGGCGCCGGCCAGCGCCGCAAGACGCACCCACTCGGGGAATTCCAGGTCGTAGCAGATCAGCATGCCGAGCCGTCCATGCGTCGTTTCGATCACCGGAGGCGGCATATCGCCGGCGGTGAAGATGTCCTTTTCGGCATCCCACAGGTGCGCCTTGCGGTACACCGCGCGCAGGCCATTGGCGTCGATCATCGCCGCGCTGTTGGCCAGCTCATCGCCGGGCAGGCGTTCGCAGAAGCCGCCGACGATCACCAGGTTCAGCTCACGGGCCAGGGCCTGCCACAACTGCAAGGTCGGACCGTCAACGGTTTCCGCCAGGCTCAGCGCTTCGTCGCGGTCGGCAAACACATAGCCGCTCTGCACCAGCTCAGGCAGCACGACGACTTGCGCCCCCTGGTGCGTCGCCTGGCGAATCGCGCGCTCGGTGAGCGTGCGGTTGTAGGCCAGGTCACCTATTTTCGGTGCCAGTTGGCAACAGGCGACCACGGTATTTTTTGCGTTGTTCAACGCCCTGCCTCCGCAGATGAATGGGTCATGGCGACGATGTCGCTCTCGCTCAGTGCATCGATCACCCGGCGTTCGGCGGCCAGGTCAATCGAGCGGCTGAGCAGGTAATAGGTCAGCCCCGACACCACCAGGCCCACCAGCCAGGCAATGTCCACGCCTTCGAGCACCCGCGCCAGCGGGCCGACAAACACCTCTTTGCCGGCGGCGGCATCGAAGATGTAGAAGAACGGCACCATCGCGGCGAAGCCGATCAGGTACGAGACGATGCCGCGAAATTGCCAGGCGCCGTAGATGCCCTTCGGCGTGAAGAAATGCGGGATCGCATAGCGGCCCTTGCGCACGAAGAAGTAGTCCACCAGGTTGACGGCGGTCCACGGCACGAGGAAGTACAGCAACAGCACCAGGAAGGTGTTCAACAGCGCGATGCCGTCCCCTTTGATCGACAGCACGCAGGTCAACAGAACCACGCTGATCACACTGATCGACAGCACGCGGGCGCGGGGTGTCGGGGTGATTTTCCTGATCGAGTCGACACCGGTCAGCAGTGTCAGCATGGCGCTGTAGGTGTTGAGCGCGATGATCGGCAGGAAGCCCGCCACCGAGACGATCACCAGCAGATTGCCCAACCCCGGCACCATGGAAGAACCGACCTGATTCAACGCCACCAGTGCATCCGCGGCTTTCAACTGCTGCGCCAGCCAGGCGCCGAGGCCGATCATCCAGCTGCCGGACAACGAGGCACCGATGAACACTGCCGCGATCAGTTTCACCCGGCTGGTGTTTTTCGGCAGGTAACGGGAATAGTCGGACACGTAGGGTGCATAGGAAATGTTGTAGCTGGCACCGATGGCGAACAGCGTGGCGAAGGCCACCCAGTTGAAGCCCAGATCGGTCGCCGGCGTGACGCCTTCCTGACCCGCACCGAACATCAGGGCGATGGTCACCAGGGCGTACAGCGGCAAGGTCGCCAGCAAGGCCCACTTGAACGCCTTGTGCATCAGGTCGTGGCCGTAGATCGACAACAGCGCACCGATCAGCACCACGGTGACGGCGACGATGGTCGGGTCGATGCCGAACACATGTTCAAGGCCGTTCATGATCAGCGAGATGTTCACCACGTTGAATCCGACGAACACGAACATGGTCGCCATCAACGCCAGGATCACCCCGCGATAGCCGAACTGGGCGCGGGACTGGATCATCTGCGGCAGGCCCATTTCCGGGCCCTGGGAGCCGTGGAACGCCATGAAAATGGTGCCGAACATGATGCCCAGGGCACCGGCGAGCAGGGTCCACAGTGCGGACAAGCCGAGGCTCGGGCCGACAAAGCCGATGGAGATGGTGAAGAAGTGGAAGTTGCCCAGGAACCAGAACGGCCCCTGGCTGCCGAGTTTGGCGTGACGTTCGTTTTCCGGAATGTAATCGATGGAGTGGCCTTCGATGGCCAATCCGCCACTCGCCTCGGCGGCGCGCGCAGACACTGGGGAACCTGACATACGATTGTTCCTATGCGGGTGTTTGTTGTTTTTGTGGTTACAGCGCTCGCTACGACGTCCAGATCAGGTGAAACTCCAGAAAAAGCTGACGATGACGCTGGTTTCACGGCAATGTAGGGCGTGAGTTCGGGCAGTAAAATATCGCAGGCACACTGTTCACATAGATCAGCGCCTATGTAATCGAGAACCGGGAGCCCCCATGCTGGGAACTGTAACGGAGCTGGATCTGCGTCTGATCCGGGTATTTCTGACCGTCGTCGAGGCCGGCGGCATCTCGGCGGCGCAAACCGCCCTCAACACCACGCAACCGACGATCAGCGCGCAATTGGCGACGCTGGAAGCGCGGGTCGGTTTTCGTCTGTGCGAACGCGGGCGTGGCGGGTTTTCCGTCACGCCCAAAGGCACGCAGTTCATCGAGGCGGCCCGACGCTTGCTGGCGGCGGCCGAAGGATTCCGGGTCGAGGTACAGCACATCAACCGCAAAGTCTCGGGCAGCATCAACATCGGCCTGCTGGGGCAAATCGATCCGGTGGCGAACAAGAAAATCGGCCTGGCCATTGCCCGTTTGCGGGCTCGGCACGAGGGGCTGTACTTCCATTTCACCGAGCTGTCGTCGTCCCTGCTGGAAGAGAAAATCATCAACGGCCATATCGACCTGGCCATTGGTTACTTCTGGCACCGCTTGCCCAGCATCGATTATTTCCCGCTGTTCCCGGAAACCCAGATTGCCTACTGCGCCCCCTCGCATCCGCTGTTCGGCAAGGTCGGCGCACTGACCCGCGAAGATGTCAGCGGCTTTGACTGGGTCTGGCCGAGCCATCCGCTGCCGGAGATGCCGGCCCCCACCTCCCTCGAACGCCTGACCGTGCTCACCGACAGCATGGACGGCGCCGCCCTGCTGATCCTGTCCGGCCAGCACCTGGGGTTTCTGCCACAGCACTACGCGACCCGGCATGAACAGCTGGGGCAATTGCACCCGCTGAACCCGGATCTGCTGCGTTATGAGGTGAGCTTTCATGCGGCGGTGCGGCATTCATCTCGTCAGAAGGATCTGGTGAGTGCGTTCCTCAACGAGCTGATGGAGATTTTCGGAGCGGTGTAGATCCCTGTGGGAGCGGGCTTGCTCGCGAAAGCGGTGTATCAGCCAACATCAATGCTGGCTGTAATGACGCCATCGCGAGCAAGCTCGCTCCCACAGGGGTTGGTGGGTGTACGCAAAATCTGCGAGCAACCGGGATTACTGTGGGAGCCTGCTCGCGAAGGCGGTGGGTCAGCTGACATCAACGCTGGCTGTAATGGCGCCTTCGCGAGCAGGCTCGCTCCCACAGGGTTAGTGGGTGTACGCA